>CALKLQ010000033.1 GCA_937992055.1 uncultured Clostridia bacterium
GTTTCAATTGCCGTATTTAACATCTTGCAATAAAGATCGTATCCTACTGCCTCTAAATGTCCACTCTGTTGAGCCCCCAGAAGATTTCCTGTTCCTCTGATTTCCAAATCTCTAAGTGCAATCTTAAAACCACTACCCAAAGAGGAAAATTCACAAATTGCAGAAAGTCTTTTATAAGCGTCTTGAGTCAAAACCTTATTTTTATTATAGGTAAAATAGGCATATGCAACCCTATTACTCCTTCCAACCCTTCCTTTCAATTGATAAAGGGATGAAAGTCCCAATTTATCCGCATCCACAACAATCAAGGTGTTTGCATTTGGCAAATCTATTCCATTTTCTATCAAAGTTGTTGCAATAAATATCTGATATTCCCCATTGTAAAGTCTTAAAACTGAATCTTCCAGGATATTCGCCGCCATCTGACCATGGGCTATGCCAATTTTGACGTTTGGAAGAAGATTTTTAATATAGTTTGCAAAATCGTAAATTGTTTCAACTCTGTTGTAAACTAACAAGACCTGTCCATTGCGTGAGAGTTCTTTTTGACAGGCGTCAACAATAATCTTTTCATCAAATTCACACACAAAAGTTTGAACGCTAATTCTAGTTTTTGGCGGCGTTTCAATTAAAGTTATATCTCGTATTCCGCTCAACGACATATGGAGGGTTCTAGGAATAGGGGTAGCAGATAGGGTTAAAACATCGATATTTTTTTTCATGTCTTTAATTTTTTCCTTGTCTCCAACACCAAAACGCTGTTCCTCATCAAGCACTAAAAGTCCCAAGTCTTTAAAAACAACGTCGTCACGTAAAATTCTATGTGTGCCAATTAATAAATCAACCTTACCATCCTTTAAATCTTGTAAAATCTGTTTTTGCTTTTGAGCTGGAACCAACCTGTTTAAAACCTCAACTCTAACCATGAAATCTTTAAAGCGTTTCATGCAAGTTTTATAGTGTTGCTCCGCTAAAATAGTAGTAGGAGCCAAAAAAGCAACCTGTTTCCCACTTAAAATAGCTTTATAAATACCTCTTAGCGCCACTTCGGTTTTGCCATAGCCCACATCTCCGCAAATAAGCCTGTCCATAACTTTTTCGCTACACATGTCATTTTTAACCTGCTCTATTGCCCTCAGTTGATCTTCAGTTTCCTCAAATTCAAAGCAATTTTCAAATTCTTGTTGCAAATAGCTATCTTTTTCAAAAACAAAGCCCTTAGCATTTTCACGCTGTTTATAGAGGTTAAGTAAATCAATTGCAAGAGTTGCAATACTTTTTTTTGCTCTTTCCTTTATCCTAGAAAATTCCAAACCTCCAAGCTTGTTCAATTTTGGTTCAAGCTCACCGCCCACATAGGCTGAAATGCTATCTGCATTTTCACTAGGAATATAAATCTTGTCCCCACCAGCATACTCAATTACAAAATAATCTTTTTCGCTTTCTCCAAGTTTTAACCTGACAATGTCCGCACACTTTCCAATTCCATGAAAATCATGCACTACAAACTCGTTAATTTTTGGAAGATAAAATGAACTTTTTTTCTTGAGAGGAGATCTTTCAACCTTTTTGACAATATCGTTGGTTGCAAAGAAAAAGACATTGCTTTCCCAAATATTAATAGAAGAAAAAAGAAAATCTTTTACAATATATACTCCGCTTTCTCCCTTATTAAAGTTAAACTCGTTAATAATTTTAACGCCTCGCTCCAACAAGCTTTTTTTAAGGCTATTAGCTGTTGGCTCATCTCCAGCAAATAAAACCACTCTCATTCCATTGTTTGAATAAACCTTCAAATCACTGACAAGCGAATTAAAATCAAACACATATCTTTTTGATGGAAGACAGGAAAAAGAAATTTGTTCAAGACCAGATACATATGAGGTTTGTATGCTTTCAAAATAACAAATTCCATTAGATTTTGGGAATTCAAAATTATCAAAATAAAACCTTCTATGATTCTCAAGCAATTTATTCTCAAAAATTAATCTTTCCACCTCATTTTCAAAACCTTGTTTTAAGGTTTCAATTGTTTGAAACACCTTTTTAGGCTCATCAACAAAGATTGTTTCATCGCAAATCGATAAAATGTTTTCATTAAAATTATAAAATGGTAAAACAAAAGATAAATTCAAATTTTGACTATCTCTTTCAAAAGAAGAAATGACATCGTCGTACAATTCAGAATTTTGTTTTTTTTCAAAAGCTAAAACAATTCTATCTTTAACTTTAGTTAAGTCTTGTCCACAAAAAATAGTTTGAGGAGTTAATATAGCTCTTTCAACATCCTCAATCTTGTTCATATTTTCAGGATTAAAAGTGTAAATCTTTTCTAAAATATCGTCAAAAAAATCAAGCCTTATAGGAAAATTATTTCCATCCACAAACACATCAAGAATATCCCCGCGTAAAGAAAACTCACCTTGAGAGGTACATATGCTTCTTCTAACATAACCTAGTTCAACCAGTTTTTTAACCAAAAGCTCTAAAGAATATCTTTCCTGCTTTTCCAAAACCAAGGCAAATAAATTTTCTTTTTGCGGCAATCTTTGAAAAAGAGCTTCACAATTTACCACCAAAAAATCAAGTTCACCAACCAAAAACTTAGATATACCACTAATCATTTGCTTTATCGCACTGAGGTCTTGTGCATAGACAAAAAGAGGAGTATCAAATCCCCTCATAATAATTTGTGATTTAAAACCTAGTGATAAAAGTTGTGAGTTGTACTGATTTGCGGAAATCAGGTCTGGCACAACAATAATTGCCCTCTGTTTAACTCCAGCCACAAAAGCCTTCTCACCAACATTTAAACCCTTAACACAAACAGCATTGTTTTTTTCTAAAAGTTTTTTTAATTGTTGCAATTTGTCATTTTTCAAAAGCTCAAACTCAATCATTTTGCACTTCCTAAAACTTTTGTCAACACAAACTCAACAATCTGTTTTATCACTTTTAAAACAGTTTCGTAAATATCCTTGTTCATTTTTGATAAAACGTATTCTGCTAAATCTCCCTGGTTTTTACCTATTCCTATTCTAATTCTTTTAAAAAGGGTTGAATTTAAAGAAAAAACAACACTTCTAAGGCCGTTATGTGTTCCTGCACTGCCACTTTCTCTAAACCTAAAAGTTCCTAAATCAAGGTCAATGTCATCAGAGATTGTTAAAATTTCACCATCCTTAAGATTAAACTTTTTTTTGAGCTTTGCCACGCTCTCACCACTTCTGTTCATAAAAGTTTGAGGCTTGGCTAAAATAACCTCTTCACCTTCAAACTCACATTTTGCAACAATTGCATCGCAAGTTTTTAAATTAAATTCTCCATTCAATGCTTTACAAATTTCATCCACACATAAAAAACCCACATTGTGAAATGTGCGTTCATATTCTTTTCCCGGATTACCCAGCCCAACAATTAACATATCAACCTCTTAAATAGACTTTTTAATAACTTTTTCAAAAGGTCCAACAATCATGTTTTCACTAATTCTACTAGAAACCACATGACTTTGTACCAAACGGCAACCATCAGAAATAATACTATTTTCAATATAGTTTCCGCCTTCGAGCACACAATTTTTTCCTATGAAGCTTTTGCCTTTAATAATATTATTCCCAAAAATTTTAACGCCACTTTCAATAACAACATCAGCATCAATAAAAACATTATTACTTTCTATAAAAACCCCATTATGCAAATGAAAATCTAATATTCTCATTCTTAAAATATCATTAACAAAGTTCAATTGCTTTAAGTCATAAACGGTAATAAAATCTTCCTCATTAAAATATTGAGTTTGGGTTGAAACAATATTAGTTGCATTTTTAATATATTCGGTATCAAAAACATAGCCTCTTGTGAGTTTCATGGCGTTCATACATTTTGCATTAAAAAAAGATACTATTTCTCTTAGTGTGCTTTTTTGCAAAAGAGGTGTGTCACAGTATAACACCACGGTGGTTTTATGTTCGCCTAAAAGAGGCTTAATCAAGCTCAAAATATTAGACTCGCAAGTGCAAGCAGTAGTTTTCACCTCATATCCATCCGCGGCAAGAGCCACCCATTCCCACATTTTTTTGCCGCACATGGTAAGTTCATAAGGTTTGATAAAACCCTTAAATGCCGGGTTTTTTTCAAGCATGATGATAACCAAAACATCTTTATCCCCATCGCTTAACTTTCTTTCAGGCAAAGGGAAGCTACTTTTTTCAATTTCTATATCTTCTTCAAACAATGTTTCCATGATTTAAAGTTTAATAAAATCCCACAAAAAAGTCAATATTTTTCTATCTTCAAATAATTAACATATCAAAAGTATTATTGATTAAATGTAAAAAAAATAGTTATTAAAAATAAACAGAATTATAACCACTCAATAAATTTATTTAAATATTAATTTAAGATATTTTTCAATCTAATTAAAAGTTTTTCACAACAATCTAAAATTTGCAATGCAGTTTTATCATAAATTTCTTGACTTTCTCCATAAGGGTCAATAATATCCTGCCCACCAACTAATTCAGCAAAGGAAAAAACATTTTTATATGGCAAAAAACTTTTAATTTGATTTGTCATAACAACATAAATTGCATTAGATTCAATTTTATTTAATTTTTTACTTTTTTTTCCACCTGCATTAATTCCAATTTTTTTTAATGCGCGCTTTGCAAAAATGCTCATTTCAATGCCATTTTCTGCACTTATCCCACATGATTCAACTTTAATATTTAATTTTTCTTGTTTAGCCAATCTAGCAAAAATCTTTTCCGCCATTGGCGAACGACAAGTATTTCCCTCACAAACAAAAATTATTTTTTTCATTTTATCCTAAATAAGATTATATCATAAAAAACAAGAAACGGCAAAGATTTGACAAAAGAGTTGCATATATTTATACTTATTTTTATGAAAAGAAATATATATACAAAAAATGATGCAGGTAATACATTTTTATTATGTATTTTATCACCACAAGTTATAGGAACAATTTTTGTAGTTTTACTTTTAATTTATTCATTTGTTTCAAAATCAAACTATGAAGCTTTGACAACAAATCCAATTGTGACATTTTTAATGACAATTTTATCTCAATTAATATTTATTGGAATCTTTTTTTTGTATAATAAGTTTTCAAAAGTAAATTATAAAAATGCTTGCAAAATTAATTTTAAAATAGGTTTTTTAAATTACATTATAGCAATAATAATTGGCTTAATCTGCCTTTTTGGATTTAATGGAATTACAAATTGTTTTAGCAAATTAATAGAAATTGTTTTAAAACATACACCAGCAGATATGCCATTGCCTTTAAATAATGGATGGTGGCTTTTTGCAAATCTTATATTTTTGGCTCTTCTTCCAGCTATTTTTGAGGAATTACTTTTTAGAGGGATAATTTTAAATGGACTTAAACAACATGGCAGAGTCAAAGCCGTAATATTTAGTGCCCTTCTCTTTGCCCTCATTCATGGGTCAATCGACCAAACTTTATATCCAATTATTTTAGGAATTATATTTGGCACAGTCGCTATCAAAACAAATTCAGTTATTCCAACAATTTTAATGCATTTTATTAATAATAGCGTGGTAATCATAATAAACTATATTTATACTATTAAAGGAATAACTGACTCGCTAATAATTAATACAAGATATGTTTTAATTTCCCTAGGCATAGCCGTGGCAGCAGGATTGATTATTTTTGGTCTTAGCTTTTTATTAAAAAACAAAACTCAACCTCAAGTAGAAGAATATGATTTGCAATACCTTGAGATGTCAAAGTCTAAATCAAATATATCAATGACTATAGGTGTTGTAATAGGTCTTATGATTTGGGTTTTGGCACTTTTCATGTAAGGAGAAACAATGACACGCAAACACGACTTTTTTAAAGCTAATTTTATCTATTTGATTATTTTATTAGGTTTCGTCATTATCAGAATTTTATCTGCTCTTGACGCCCTTTCATTTATGGGTGAATATGGTTCCTATCTTATGAACATAATCTTACAAATTGGATTAATGTTTGTTTTGCCCATGCTACTATATCCCAAGTTAAGAAAAACAAACTTTAAAAAAAATGCAATTGATTTGGGCTATAAAAAGATAAGTTTTGTAGCAATTTTAATAGCCATATTAATTGGCATTATAGTATACATTTTAAATATAGGGGTATCTTCCTTTTTTAACTTTATTATTACTCTTCTTGGTTATGAAAAATTCACTTCATCATCAACCACATCTTACCCTATCTATATGCTATTTGTAAATTTGCTTTTCACCGCAGTTTTGCCAGCAATCTGTGAAGAAACCACACATAGAGGAATGCTATTGCATGGTTATAAAGACTTAGGGGTTAAAAGAGCGGTAATTTTATCTTCCCTTCTTTTTGGACTGACTCATCTTAATATTGAACAATTTTTCTATGCAACTATCATTGGTTTATTCCTTGGCTTTTTAACAGTAATGACATCAAGTATTTTCCCTGCAATGATTGTCCATTTTATGAATAATGCAATAAGCGTAGTTTTAAGTTTTCTAGTTTCTACAAATGCCAAATTTGCGGCTCAATACTCCCAATTTTTTACAAACTTAACAAGTGGTAACTTCTTTGTTGTGATATGCGGAATGTTTTTGCTTGTCTGTTTGTTATTGTTTCTCCTTGGCTTCTTGACTTGGATATTGATAAAACGAACCGCAATCGCCAACTTTAATAATCTTGCCCATGAACTTACTAAGAAAAAACTTAGACAAGAGCTTATGAACGAAGAGGATCAAGAAAGTGTAATCTCCAACTCAATTGCAATAGGAGTTGAACACGATAATAGAAGACTTAAAATTTACTTTCCTATAGAAGAAATGGGTTATCCTCTTGAAAGAAGATACAAGCCAAATAAGCATGATAAGGCAATGTTAATAGCCTGTCTTTCCCTTGCCTCATTAATAACACTTTTCACTTTTATTTGGGGAATTATATAATAAAAATTAGAATTTATAAAATTTATTTAAACTATATATAATAGAAAAAAATAAGCAAATTAGCTTATTTCAGTGTGTAGACAAATTAATCAGACTGAAAAGAAACGAAAGAGACAAGGCTCGAAAAATGCTCTAAGGCAGGAGTTTACTAACGTAAATGACTGTCTTAGGGCGTTTTTCAGTAAACGCAGTAAGTAAAATTTTGTTAAAATTTTACGGTCTTGATGTTTATCTTCAGTCTGAAATAAGCAAATTTGCTTATTTTTTATTTTATATTTCATATTAAATAATTAAGATATCATGCTATTATTTTCAATTATTTCCTCATTATTGCTTTTTAAAATATAAACTGGGTCACTATTATTTTTTATAAAATTTTCATCAATAACTATTTTTTCTATCTGCTTGTTGCTTGGAGTGTCATACATAATTTTAAGCATTTTATCTTCCAAAATAGTTCTTAACCCTCTTGCACCTGTCTTAAGCTCCATGGCTCTGTTAGCAACAGCTTTAATCGCATCTGGTTTAAATTCTATCTCAACATCATCAATTTTAAACATCTTTTTATATTGTTTTATAATTGCATTTTTAGGTTCACATAAAATTTTAACCAAAGCTTCCTCATTCAAGTTCGAAAGCCCAACAACAATAGGTAATCTTCCAACAAATTCTGGAATTAGTCCAAATTTAATCAAATCAGTAGGTTGAAGATTTTTAACAATGTTCATCTTCTCATTTTCCTCTTTTGTTTTAATTGAGGCATTAAACCCCAATGAAGACTCATTTATTCTTTTTTCTATTATTTTGTCAAGTCCAACAAAAGCCCCACCACAAATAAACAAAATATTTGTAGTATCAATTTGGAGCATCTCTTGGTGTGGATGTTTTCTTCCGCCTTGAGGAGGAACCGAAGCAACAGTACTCTCTATAATTTTAAGTAATGCCTGTTGCACACCTTCACCAGAAACATCTCTTGTAATAGAAACGTTTTGAGTTTTTCTTGCAATCTTATCAATCTCGTCAACATATATGATTCCTCGTTGAGCCTTTGCAATGTCATAATCAGCGTTTTGTATTAATTTTAACAATATATTTTCAACATCATCTCCAACATAACCAGCCTCGGTTAATGTTGTTGCATCAGCAGCAGCAAAAGGAACTTTTAAAATTTTAGCCAAGGTCTTAGCAAGAAGTGTTTTGCCGCAACCGGTTGGTCCAACCATCAAAACATTACTTTTTTCAAGTTCAATAAACTCACCCTTCTTTTCTTTTTTTGAAGTAATATTATAGTTAATTCGTTTATAATGATTATACACCGCAACTGCTAAAACTCGCTTAGCATCGTCTTGACCAACAATGTATTCATCCAACTGCATTTTTATTTCCTCAGGAGTAGGAAGTTCAATTTCAGTATCGACACCTTTTTTGGCAATTTTGTCTTCTTTCATAATTTCTTTACAAATATCAACACATTCATCGCAAATAAAACAATCTCCAGAAGGGCTTGCAATCAATCGATTTGCTAAATTTTGAGATTTACCGCAAAAAGAACAGGTAAATTTTTCATTCTTCATACATTAATTCCTTTATACACAACAATTTAAAACAGATTTGAAGTCAAAACTGGCTTCAAATCTATCTTTTGTAAAATCAAAATTTTAATACTATATTAATTCTTATCTTTTTTCAAAGACCTTGTCAATTAATCCGTAATTTAAAGCCTCGTTAGCACTCATATAAAAATCTCTATCCGTATCTTTTTCCACCTTTTCTAAAGGTTGAGATGTTCTTTCGCTTAAGATTTGATTAATTTTTTCTTTAATCTTTTTTATATGGTTTGCCTGAATTTCAATGTCACTTGCCTGTCCTTGTGCTCCACCAAGAGGTTGATGAATCATAATTTCACTATTAGGAAGGGCAAATCTTTTGCCCTTTGTTCCACTAGCAAGCAAAAAAGCACCCATAGAAGCAGCAAGTCCAATGCAAATTGTTGACACATCACATTTAATGTAGTTAATCGTGTCATAAATTGCAAAACCCGCACTCACGCTTCCTCCAGGACTGTTAATATACAAACTGATGTCCTTATCAGGATTTTTTCCTTCTAAATAAATTAATTGCGCAACAACAATGTTTGCAAGTGCATCGTTAATTTCTCCAGTCAAAAAAATTATTCTATCTTCAAGTAATCTTGAGTAAATATCATAAGACCTTTCTCCATTGCTTGTTTGGTCAACAACCATAGGAACTAACATAAAAACCTCCACTAATCTTTAAAAGTATTATTATTCTTTAAAAATTCGATAACATTATTCATAAGCATTTCATTTTCAAAATATGCAATTTGCTTATCTCCCAATGTCTTTTTATAGTCTTCAACATTCTTTTTGTATTTTTCTGCAAGTTGAGCAATCTTATTTTCCAAAGCTTCTTTGGCAACTTGCAAACTTTCAGTTTCAATAAGTTTTTCTAAAACCAAACGAGTTTTAACCGTCTCAATTGCTCTTTCACGATTTTCCTCTCTTAGTTTTTCAACCGTGCCGTTGGTCCAAGACAAATAGTTTTCGAGTGTCATTCCTTGGAAAGAAAGTCTTGTTTCAAGGTCACGAATAAACATATCTAATTGTCTTTCAATCAAACACTCTGGTACCTCAACACTAGCACCCTTTACAACTGCTTCAATCAAATTGTTTTCGTTGTGTCTTTCCATGTGTTCTTTCAAAGATTCTTCAAGATGTTTTTTAATGTCGTCTTTATATTCTTGTAAGGTTTCAAATTCACTCACATTAGAGGCAAATTCATCGTTAAGCTCTGGAAGTTGTTTTTCCTCAACCTTATCTAATAAAACATCAAAAACCGCATTTTTGCCAGCTAACTCACTTGCGCCATAGTCTTGTGGGAAGGTAACTTTAACATCTTTTCTTTCCCCAACTTTCATGCCAACAATTTGTTCTTCAAAATTGTCTATAAAGGTTTTTGAACCAAGTTCAAGTCTTTGATTTTCAGCGGTTCCGCCCTCAAACTTTTTGCCGTCAATGCTACCAGAAAAATCAATTACAACAACATCGCCCATTTGAGCCTCTCTTTCTACTGGAACAAATCTAGCCTGTCTTTCCCTAACCTGTTCAAGCTCTTTATCAACACGGCTTTCATCAAGTGTTTCATTACATCTATCAACAACAAGCCCTTTATACTGCCCTAAAACCACCTCAGGCACACATTCAACAGTTGCAACGATAACAAGACCATTTTCATCAAAAGACTCTAATTTAAGGCTTGGTGCATCAATAGGTTGTATTTGTTTTTCATTCTCCAAAGCGTTTGAATATTCCTTTGTGAAAGCAATGTCAATTGCGGTGTCAAAAAAAACATTTTCACCATAGTTTTTTTCAATAACCTTTCTAGGCGCCTTACCTTTTCTAAAACCTTGAACCGAGTATTTTCCCTTTTCTTCTTCATAGGCTTGTTCAACAAAGCCCTCCCATTCTTCTGGGCTTATTTTAATTTTAATTTGATACTTGTTTTTTTCAAGTTTTTCACTTGTATACATAAAATTCTCCTTAATTTCTTTTGTGTGACATACATTTAATTATAACATTTCTGTCAAGCTTAAATTCCAAAATAAATGCAAAATAATATCAAATTTTGTATTATCTTAAAATTAGCAAGATAACAATAGTAGTAACCGCAATTGCATAAACAACATACCAAGCAGCCTTTCTTTTAGTGCGAACAAAAAAGAATGCAGAAACGCAGGTAACAATAACCGCAATCCATTCGCCAACATCACGAATTTTTGAAGCAATTGAAACATCCCAATTAAACCAACTAAACAAACACTGAACCAAAAGTGCAAGTGCAATACAAATTGTGGCAATAAAAGCAAATATGTTCACTATTCTTTTGACATTCAAATCATTATTGTTATTACTCATAAATTTCTCCTTTTAAAACTGTATAAGTTTATCAAACTCATTCAATTTTGTAAAGAGATTGTCCTCAAATGCTCCATAACTTTTACAAAATAATCTGGCAGTGGAATTTCAAAACTCATCGGTTTGTTTGTAACAGGATGAACAAAACTAATACTAAACGCACAAAGAAGTTGCCCATGTCCATAAAGCTTTGTATTGCCTCCATAAACCCCATCACCTACAATAGAATGATTTAGTTTTTGGCAATGAACCCTAATTTGATGAGTTCTTCCCGTAAGAAGGGAAAATTTGACTAAACTAAAGCCCTTATAATATTCAATCGTTTCATATTTTGTAATTGCCTTCTTTCCCTGATTAATTTCGCAACACATCATTTTTTTTCTATCTCTATCACTGCGTTTTATTCCTGTAATAATTTCCCCTACAGGCTCGGAAAAACAGCCTGAAACTATGGCTAAATACTCACGTTTGCAGGTTTTTTCCTCTATTTGTTTTGCTAAATTTGCATGCGCCAAATCATTTTTAGCAATCAGCAAAAGACCACTTGTGTCCTTATCTAACCTATGCACAATTCCGGGTCTAAATTCACCATTTTTACCGCTCAAATTTTTTATATGAAAGACAAGAGCATTGACCAAGGTCCCATTTCTATTACTTGTAGCAGGATGGGTTACCATTCCTTGCGGTTTATTTACAACCGCCAAATCATCGTCTTCATAAACAATTTCTAAAGGTAAATCTTCAGGATTAGCACTTAGAGGCTGAGGTTCTAAATAATCAATAAAAACTTTATCATTTTCTTGCAAAATGTATCCCGCTTTGATAACTTTTCCGTTTACAAACACATTAGAAGACTCAAAACACTTTTTAATTTGAGAACGACTTTTACCCAAATTATTTGTTAAAAACAAATCTATTCTCACATTACTGTTGTTTTTATCAATGTCAAATTCATACTTCATTCTTTTTTTTATCCTTATAAAAAAATAGAAAATAAACGCAAAGACAAATAACTCCTATAGTGAGAGCCATATCCGCCACATTGAAAATAAAGGGAAAATTTATGAATTCTATCCTTATAAAATCTCTGACAAATCCAAACACAATCCTATCAAACAAATTGCCAATTGCTCCAGCAAGAAGTAGTCCAAAAGAAAGTGAATAAAACCAATTTTTTTCTTTTAAGAAAAAATCAAAAACAAACATTGCAAATAAAAATATCAAGGAAACAACAATTAAAAAGCTTGTATGTCCTTCTAAAATAGAGCCAGCAGCTCCTGTATTTTCCTTATAAGAGATTGAAATAAAATTAGGTATTAAGGTGAAATATTTATCAGTAAGCAAATACTTAGACAACATATCTATTCCAATTACCACAAGAAAGGTTACAACTAAAATAATCACATGCAATCTTGTTTTTTTCAAGTCACTCCTCCTCAATCTCCAATCTACAAAGAAACTTATCATTTTCAATCATCTTTAAATCTCCCTCAAGAGCAAAAATAGAACCAGCTAAAAAATCAATAGCGCGATACTTTGAATCATCGAATTCAGAGAAATCAAAAATAATACTTTTCAGTGTTTTCAATTCACAAATAGTATCTTGTAATTGTTGCTGATTCAAAATAAGCCTAACGGGCGGAAGATTTTTATAATATTTATTATCTGCCAAATCATATTTAGCATCGCCAACTTTAACTGTTTTAACAGTTTTTTCCTGTTTTTCCTCTCCTTCAAAGCCAAAAGCTTTGAAGATTCCGCCCCAAAAGCCCATTTTTTTTATTCCTTTTTCTTTTGATTTATTAATAACTATATTAATTATTTTGATAGCTTTTTAATTAAATGTTATTTAATCTAAATTTGAATTACCCCAATATATCGAAAACCAAGTAAATTCGGTAAATAAGTTTTAATTAAATACAATTATATTTTCTATTTGTAAAATTACACATTAATATTTTAAACAAATAAAAATTTAAAGTAAAGCAATTAACCTACACTAGATTTTGCATCATCAAATTGACTGTAATAAAGGTCTGCATAAAAGCCATTTTTTGCAAGTAGTTCATCATGGCTACCCTGTTCAACAATATCACCATTATCCATAACCAGAATAATATCTGCATTTTTTATAGTAGATAGTCTGTGAGCAATAATAAAGCTTGTTCTTCCATTCATCAAATTATCCATAGCCTTTTGAATGGCAATTTCTGTTCGAGTATCCACCGAGCTTGTAGCTTCATCTAAAATTAACATAGGTGAATTCTGAACCATTGCTCTTGCTATAGTAAGAAGTTGCTTTTGGCCTTGCGACAAGGAGGCATTTTCATCTAAAACAAAGTTATAACCATTTGGCTGGGTCCTAATAAAGTGATCAACTCCAGCAAGAATACAAGCCTTTTGAATTTCTTCGTCTGTTACGTTTTTATCTCCGTAAGCAATATTTTCCTTAATCGTTCCCTCAAAAAGCCAGGTGTCTTGTAAAACCATGGAAAATAGCTGTCTAACATTTTCCCTTTTTAAACTATTTATAGAAACTCCATCTATAGTTATTTCTCCACTGTTAATTTCATAAAATCTCATAAGCAAATTTACAAGAGTAGTTTTTCCTGCACCAGTCGGACCTACAATAGCAACTTTTTGCCCAGGCTTTGCAACCAAGGAAAAGTCCTTAATAATTGTTTTGTTTGGAACATATCCAAAACTAACATGTTTGAACTCAACCTCACCTTTTACATCTTGAGGAAGTAAAGTAGTCTCTTTTTGGTCCTCATTTTCCTGTTCTTCAAGTTCCAAAAATTCAAAAACTCTTTCTGCTGCCGCCGCTGTAGATTGCAAGGTTCCAGCTATGGAAGCTATTAGGCTTATAGGTTGATTGAATTGCCTAATATATAGCATAAAGCTGGTTATTGCACCTACCATAATGGCGCCATCAAGAACAAGCGCGCCACCAACAATACAAATTGCAACATAGCTAACATTTGAAATAAATTGGGTAATAGGATGCATCATCCCAGAAAGGAATTGGCTTTTATATGCACTATTATGCATTTGTTCATTTATAACATCAAATTCTTCAATCGCTTTTTGTTCACCATTAAAAACCTTAACAACATTATGAGCAGAATAAATTTGCTCAATATGTCCATTCATCTCACCCAAACTTGCTTGTTGTTTTAAAAACTGTTTTTGTGAAAATTTTATTATAATCATCATTAAAATTGCTGAAACCGGAATTGAAATCAAGGCAATCAAGGTCATTTGCCAGCAAATGATAAACATTATAATAAGAACACCAATTACCTTTGTTACAGCCCAAACAATGTTAGCCAAACTTTGATTCAAAGTTTGTGTTACAGTGTCAACATCGTTGGTGATTCTACTTAGTATCTCTCCATTGTTAGTTGAATCAAAATAGCTAAGAGGCAATCTATTAATTTTTTTAATAATTTCCTCTCTAAATCTAAAACCCACCTTAGCAGCAACCGATGACATTATCCAGCCTGTAATATAGTCTGTAATCGCACTAGAAATATATAGAATCAAAAGCACAAGGCTAATTTTGCCTATAAGCGCCAAATCAATAGCCCTTTTAAACTCTAGGGCATTTTGCAATTCGTTTGTTATATCTCCCAAAAGTTTTGGGCAAAAGACGGTTAATAGAGTGCTAGCAATTGCAATAAATAAGCCAAGTGACAAAAGCAAAATTTGAGGTTTAATAAACTTCAAAAGTTGACTCATACTCTTTTTAAAGTTCTTAGCCTTTTGTCCGGCTTTTGCGCCCTGCCCCATATGCATAGACCCAGCCGGTTGTTTGTTTTTGTTTGACATTTTAAATCTCCTCCTTACTAAGCTGGGATGAAGCAATTTCTTTATAAACTTCACAGGTCTTTAAAAGTTGTTCATGAGTACCACTTCCAACCATTTCGCCGTTTTCCAAAACAATGATAAGATCGGCATCAATAATTGTTCCTACTCTTTGAGCAACAATCAATTTTGTTGCGTCTGAAACCTCTTTTTTTAATGCCTTTTTTAATTTTTTATCCGTCTTATAATCTAAAGCGGAAAAGCTATCATCAAAAATAAAAATTTCAGGTTTTTTTACAATTGCTCTAGCAATAGAAAGTCGTTGTCTTTGACCTCCAGAAACATTAGTTCCACCTTGAGCTATTTCATGGTCATAACCATCTTTAAATCTGGCAATAAAATTTGATGCCTGAGCAATACTACATGCTTTTTTCACCTCTTCCTCTGTCGCATCCTCTTTTCCATATCTAATATTAGACATAATGGTTCCTCTAAAAAGCATGCCTCTTTGAGGTACATATCCTATCTTGTCAACAAGTTCACTTTTAGTATAGTTTCTAACATCAACTCCATCGACCAATACTTCCCCTTCTGTAACATCATAAAATCTTGGCACCAAATTTATTAACGTACTTTTCCCACTACCTGTCGAACCAATAAAGGCTACCGTTTGTCCTTTTTTTGCAACAAAAGAGATGTTTTTTAAAACACAATCTTCTGCATCTGGATATTTAAAACTAACATTTTTAAATTCCACCTCTCCACTAATTCCAACCTCACTTGTGGTTTGACTAGGATAATCAATTACATTTTTAGTATCTAAAACAGCATTGACTCTTTTTGCAGATACACTGGCTCTAGGCAACATGATAAAAACCATGGTGAGCATTGAAAAACTAGATAGAATCATCATAGAATATTGAGCAAATGCCATCAATTGTCCTATATTTAAAAGTTGTTTTGAAACCAAAGAGGAACCAAACCAATAAATAAACAGTGTCAAGCCACTTAAAGTTAAAATCATAACTGGACTCAAAAGCGACATTATTCTGCTTACAAAAAGATTAGTTTTTGTTAAATTTGAGTTAACTTCTTCAAACCTACTCTCTTGGAACTGCTCACTATTATATGCTCTAACAACTCTAAGACCGGTCAAGTTCTCCCTTGTCACCAAATTGGTTTTATCTGTTAAGGTTTGAATCTTTTTAAACTTAGGTATTGCTATAACAAAAATGGTCACAATCAAGGCTACCAAGACAAAAATTGCAATTGCAGTCGCAACAGACATGGAAGCACTTACCCTGACAATTTCAATAATTGACCATATTCCCATTAATGGTGCAGTTATTAAAATTCTAATTCCCATAGTAAGAAGCGATTGTACCTGTGATATGTCATTTGTCGTTCTAGTAATTAGCGATGATGTGGAAAAGGAACTCATATCTTGCATGGAAAAACTTTCCACTTTTTTAAAAAACTTCGCTCTCACATTTCTTGAAAAACCGGCGCCTATTCTTGCAACTATATATCCCACAACTATGCTACAAATCACACTGCCAAGTGAAATTAGTATCATATTTAGTCCCAAATACAAAATTTGTTGAGTAGATAAAATTTGGTTGATATCATCAGCCGTAATTCCATTTACTATTTGTGTCATATACTTAGGGAGTTGAAGTTCTAATGCCACCTGGGCAAAAATTAAAACAACAACTAACAAAAGTAAAAATACATCTTTTAATTTTAAATTTTTCAGTAGTTTAAACAAAATAATACTCCTTTTAAGCCAAGTAATTTTTATGCATTAAAGCAAAATTTTGCTATAATTAAAAAAAAACAACTTTTAAATTTAGAAAATTTGTTATCAAAACGATAACAAATTCTCCAATCATTTTAAGATAAACTTTGCGATATTGCTTTACTCATTTTTCTCACAAAGTATGTCTGTTTATACATGCCCACTTGCCACACAGACCATATCAATCAACATCAGTTTTACTTCCCACTTTTGGCAAAAGCTATCACTAAAACTAATTTGCAAAAAAAATATAAAAGCATTTGATTTATGTAATTAATAAACCGGAGAATTTAAGAATTACAAAAAGTTAAATTAGATAAAAATCTTTTTTATTTTACTACGTAAACAAAAAACTTGCAAGCAAGTTTTTTCATTTTTTTTAATATATTAACAAATTTTATAAACAATAATTAAAAATTAAAATCTTTATTATCGTTCTTTTCTAAAATGTTATTTTTAATAATTAAATATAAAATGTTTTTTTCAATATCATTGAATTTTTTTAATTGCAATTTTGAATTTAACATATTTTGAATGTTATTTATTTTATCTAAATAATCTTTTTTATAATTAAAATATTCATTATAAGTTTGCTCTTTATCATCCTCTTGTCCATAAGCAAAAAGCTTGCCAAATTCATTGTCCAAGCACTCAAAAGCCTTATTAACATTTGAGGCATAATTGAAATCAAAACGTTCCAAACTGGTTTTTAAATAATTGTCAGTTAATATTTTACTTTTTAAAGTCATAACATAATCATAATGTTTTGATAAAAATTCTCTTAATAAAACCATATCTTCAACAACATTTGTTTCCTTAGATTTTAAAACATTAACATAAATATTTTTTAAAATCATGTAACTTTTAACCTGATTATAATTGAGTAAATTATAATCTAAAATAAGCAAATTATTGTTAAATGTAATTTTATTGTTATTTTCTAAAATATACATAACAAATTGTTCATCAGGAAATTGCGATTCGATAAACAATCTTGCAACATGGGCTTTTTGTGCAACATTTAAATCATTCCATAGATTGTTGGATAGTAAATAAAAGTAGTTATGTTGACCAATTATTTTAGTCTCACCATCTTCATAATTAAGTTCAATTCCATTTAAATATAAATTATATTCTTCCTTCATTGCATCTAAACATATCTCGTCGATAGTTTTATCTTTTTTTCCTCTCTTTTTCATAATAACCTCATTTTATATTGTTTTTAATAATAAATTTAAAATAATTTTAATTAAAAAACAGGTTTTTGTCAATATCACTTTTAAAAAAAGACACATAAAACATTTAATATTTATCAGTTTTAATAATCATATACATCAAGCTTTCATATAATCATTTTTGCCAAATAAAAAACTACAAATGCCAAAATAGCAAATGTAGTTTTATTTAACAAACAATAATTATGTTCTATCGTTTAACTTGATTCCAGGACCCATAGTGCTTGCAATGGTAACATTTTTAATATATTGTCCTTTTGCAGCGGCTGGTTTTGCTTTTAGAACTGCTTGCATAATCGTTTGATAGTTTTCAAACAATTTTTCTTTTCCAAAACTAGCTTTTCCAAAAACAACATGAATGTTGTTAAATTTGTCAAGTCTATATTCAACTTTACCGGCTTTAACCTCATTAATTGCCTTTGTAACGTCATTAGTAACGGTTCCACTTTTTGGATTAGGCATAAGACCTTTAGGTCCAAGCACTCTTGCAATTCTTCCAACAAGACCCATCATGTCAGGTGTGGTAATACAAACATCAAAATCAAGCCAATTGTCGTTTTGAATTTTAGAAATAATTTCTTCAGCTCCAACATGATCTGCTCCAGCTTTAACAGCCTCATCAGCCTTGTCACCTTTAGCAATAACCAAAACTTTAACACTCTTACCAGTTCCGTTAGGAAGAACAACAACTCCTCTAACTTGTTGGTCCGCATTTCTGCCGTCAACACCAAGTCTTAAGTGAAGCTCTAAACTTTCATCAAATTTAGCTTTTGCAGTGTTAATAGCAAGTTCAATGCCCTCAAGTGGTTCATAAAGTTTTGAAGAATCAACCATTTGATTGATAGCATCAGCTCTTTTTGCCATAGTCATTCCTCCTAATCAACCACTTCAACGCCCATACTTCTTGCGCTACCAGCAATCATGCTGCAAGCAGCCTCAAGAGATGTTGCGTTAAGGTCAGGCATTTTGAGTTTTGCAATTTCCTCAATTTGCGCCCTTGTGATTTTTGCGACTTTTGTTTTGTTTGGTTTTGCAGAGCCACTTTCAATTCCACATGCCTTTTTAATTAAAACAGCAGCAGGTGGAGTTTTCAAAATGAACTCAAAGCTTCTGTCTTGATAAATAGTTATCACAACAGGAATGATAAGTCCAACTTGTGCTTGAGTTTTTTCGTTGAACTCTTTTGTGAAAGCAGCAATGTTAATTCCATGAGGTCCAAGTGAGGAACCTACTGGAGGTCCAGGTGTTGCTTTTCCAGCTGGCAGTTGAAGTTTAACTACTGCCGATACTTTTTTAGCCATTTTTCTTCTCCTTTATAAAGTTTTTAAAGTGGTGTTGTATGGATGTACAATCCTCCCACATTTGTGAACAAGGTTCACTATATTTTAAAGCGAAGATTCGCATTAAAACCTAATTAATCATTTACCTTTCTAATTTGAGCAAATTCCAAGTCAACTGGGGTTTCCCTTCCAAACATTTCAACATTTACTTTTACTCTTTGATTTTCGCTGTCAACATTAAGCACAACCCCAATCATTGTATTCAAAGGTCCGTCAATCACCTCAATCTTATCACCAATTTCCAAACTAACTGGAACATTGATTTTTTCAAGACGCATTTTTCTAACCTCGTCTTCAGTTAAGGCAAGCGGTCTGCCTTTAGGACCAACAAAACCCGTAATTCCCCTAGTTCTTGTAACATTGTGCCAAAGGTCGTCACCATAAATCATTTTTACAAGCAAATAGCAAGGCATAATTTTGCGTTGAACAAGTTTTTTCTTGCCGTTCTTTTCCTCAATAACGTCTTCCATAGGAATCAATATATCGAAAATTCTATCCTGCAAATTATACTTTTCAACCACTGTTTCAAGGTTTTCCTTGGCTACATTTTCATAGCCAGAAAAAGTGTGTAAAACATACCATTTAGCTTCATTATTTTCCATGCGTATCTCCTTAACTCAAACTTGAAGTGAACCAATTGAACAACAAACTTAAAAGTCTGTCTATTCCAAAAAGGATAACAGTAAAAATAATGACAACGGCAATAACAACACCAGTCTTTTTAACCACTGTTGCAAAACTTGGCCAGGTAACCTTTTTAAGTTCAGAGTTGGTTTCTCTAACCTTTTTAGCAATTTTAGAAGGCTTTTTCTCCTTCTTTTTTTGCTTCGCCTTTCCAGCCTTGTCATCCTTTGTCGCACCTTTTTTTGGTGCCTCATCACTTTTCTTCACTTCTTCAGCGCTAGCCAACCCCTCTTCCAAAGCAGAAGGTTGTTCAAACTTTGTGCTATCACTTTCATTAGAAAGTTCGTTGGCATTTTTCACATTTGACTTTTTAGACATAATCAACTCCTAGATAATGAAAACTATTTTGTTTCTTTGTGAAGTGTGTGTTTTCCACAACGGCTACAAAATTTATTGATTTCAATTCTTTCAGGATTTGTCTTTTTGTTTTTTGTTGTAGCATAATTTCTTTCCTTGCATTCTGTGCAAGCTACAGTAATTTTTGTTCTTGATGGATTTGCCATTTTTATCTCCTAAAAAAATATGCCCTTTTTTGAGCATCACGAAGAGTTTATCACATGAGTAAGCTTATGTCAACTAATTTTTTTTGTTTTGCAAATTTTATCATGCAAATTATTTATATTAATTATTTATAACATTATATTATTAACTATTATTAAACAAGTTATTTAAATTGCCCATTGACAAATGCTCTACTCAGTGTTATACTTTTACAAATTAATAGCGCTTAAATCATTTTTTTCAAAAAAACAAAATGCTTAAATAAAAAAACAATTCATATAATCATAATATAATATCTTTCGTGCTGTTGTAAGCGCTAAATCTAAATTAAAGTTTAAGGAGTGTAAAATGGAACAAAAAAATTTAGAAAATTTAAATTTATTCACCCAACATTTATCAGAACAAACCTCACAAGATTTCATCGACTTTTTATCAAATGGTGAAACACCATTCTATCTCATGCAAAATGGAACTGACATTAAAAAAGTGGTAACAAGATTTCAAACCACAACAAATTTAAAAAGTTTTGGCGCACCAAAAAAAGTTGAGGACTTGCAAACAGGAAGCTATTATAAACCTGTTTTAAGCAATGTGCCTGCCTATTCAAAAGATGGCAAATTCACACCTTTTGCCTTGATGATGAATCCTGCACAAATAGGAAAAGTAAAATATCCTATCATCTCTTTTCTTACAAATCAAAATAAGGTAACACAGGACCGTCAGTTGTGTTGTAATTATGAAGCGGTAAAAAATGCTCTTTGCTCTGCTTTTTCAATTAAAATTGTTGAAAAGGCAAAAAAAGAAAAAGATTATGCTAAAGATAAAGATTCTATTTCATATTTAAAAAGAAAAAAACTTAAAAACTTTATAAAGTATAATGCTGCCAAAACATTAAAACTTTGCAAAACCATTTTCACCTTTGGTGCTAAAAAATACAATGGTTCAAAATTAGACAAAACAAAATATGGAACAATATATTTAAAACAATATGACAGAATTAATGCAACCCAAGTTTCTCAAGTAGACAAACTTACAAGCATAATAAGTAAAATTTCAAAAAGAGCTTGCTTGCTTTCTATAAAACAATTAAAACTTAAAAAATCTGTAACAGAATTAAATAAGACCCAATTTTTAGCGCAACTTTTAACCACACTTTATGTTGCAAGAGCAAACAGTTATGGTTCAATAGAGGCGGATAAAAAGGTATCAGACGCACTCTCACTTCAAATTTCAAATCTTGTTGCAACCATGGGTTCAAGTAGCGATGTTCAAAAGGCTTGCAAAGCATCTGCAATGGCAACAGGCTACATTTTACAAAAGATGGGCAAAACTCCTAAAGATATAATTGAAGGTTCTATAAGAATTGGGAAACCACTTTTAGTTGAAAGCGAAATCCCTACCTTCCAAGAAGTTATGTTCGCAAAACATGACCCAAACAAAATTCAGGAAAAACTTAACTCAAGGCTAAGTTCAATTCAAGAAAATAAAAATCAAGAGCCTATAGTTCAAGAAGACTCTCAAGAAAAGCAAACAACAGAAGAAGCCAAAGAAAATATTCAACAAGTTTTATCACAACAAGAAAAAACAGAGGAAAAACTTAAAACTAAAAAGTCAATAAAGGCTCTTTCAAGAAATTCTGCCAACAAAACATTTACAACCGCGCTAGAAAAAGCCCTTACAGTCCTTAGCAAAAAAAATATAGGTGCACTTTCAAAAGAAAACATATCTAAAGCAAAACTTGCAAGTGAAGATAAGAACAACAAATTTATTCAAAGTTTTCTATCTTTCTATAGCATATCAAAATTAAATAACTTTGATGAAACAAGGATTCAAAAACAATATCAACTTTCAAAAAAAGGCTTTTCAAACAATCTCACCGCTGATGATTACGCAAAGATTTTGGCAAAAAACCTAATTGACAAAAAAGAAGAATTCCTCAATGTTTACTTTGATGAAAACAATTTAAAACCTTGTTATAATTTTAAAACAAATGCACAACTTTTTGAAAACTTCAACCTTGGTAACCAAGGCACCACCCTTCAGGCAAAAATAAAAGACTATATACAAAATATGATGAAGTTGACAAATAATAAATTAACAAAACTTGAAAAAGAAAATGAAGCTGCTGAGAAAGCGAAACTAAAAGCTGAAAAAGAACTTTTAAAACAAACAAAAAAGGCTTCAAAGAAATCTGAAGAACCTACCCTGTAAAATTTTATAAATTCAATATTTTTATAAAAAGAGCTTTAATCACAAATTAGATTTTTAGCTCTTTTTTATATTTTACAAATGATGGAAAAGTTATTTTCTTTTAATATTGACTTTTAACTTTAAAATTTGTCATAATTTAAGCATGGAAAATAACATAGAAGAATCTAACCCTAAGCATAATCTAAATAAAAAACAACAATTTTTTCAATTTTTAAAATTTTTACTCTTTTCTTTATCTGCTGGTATTATTCAAATTTTAACCTTTGAACTTTTATATAATGTCATCAAATGGAAATCATGGTGGGCTACATATTTAATAAGTATTGTATTATCAGTGATTTGGAATTTTACCTTTAATCGTAAATTTACCTTTAAATCATCTAGCAACATTCCAATTTCAATGTTTTTTGCCCTGTTGTTTTATGTTCCTTTCATACCACTTTCAGTTTTTGGAGGCAATGCTTTAGAACAAATAGGCTGGAATGGAACTCTTGTTACCCTTATGATGATGATAATAAACTTTTTAACTGAATTTGTTTGGGATAAGCTAGTTGTTTTCAACGATAAAATTATAAATAGGTTTATAAAATAGTTTTAAAATTTAGCTTTTTAAATCAAATATATTTTCTATACTTTAAACAAGCAATTTAAACTTTAATTTTTTTTTAATAACTGAGCTAAATTACTTATATAAAAATTAAAATATATTTTATTTTAAAAAAAATTGATATATTTTTTCTAACAATACATAAACTAAACTTATGAAAAAGAAGAATATTATATCATTATTATCTGTTATTTTAGTTGCAGTTTTAGGCACAATTTTTACCCAATTAGGCATGCAATGGTTTGAAAATTTGAAAAAACCAACTCAATGGATACCATCATTTGTTATTCCAATAGTATGGAGCGTAATTTATATATCAGTTATCATAGTTTTATTTTTATGGCAAAATAAAAAGCCTTTGACAACAGAAAACATTGTTTTGTTTGCAATAAATGGCTTTTTAAATGTTTTATGGTGCTTAGTTTTTTTCACCTTTAATTCCTTATTTTTAGGCAATGTAATAATTGTTATAAATGCACTTTTTGCAATAAGACTCATTTTTGAAATTTGTAAAGAAAGTTCAATTTATGGGTTATGGTTGTCTATATATCCTATTTGGCTATGCGTTGCAACCACATTAAATTTAGTCGTTTGGATTTTAAACTAAAATATTATTTTATTAATAAATTTTTCAAAAAAAAACTATTTTTATATCGCTATAAAAATAGCATAAACATATCAGTCAAAGCAAATCTATCTTTGAAATTCTAGCTAATTTTTTTTGTTCAAAGCTTGTGTGCCAAGATAGTCTGAAATGGAAATTTGAGCCAATTGAGGATGAGGCTTTTCAACAACAGCTTTTTCCTTAACAGGTTCCTCAATTTCGATCACTATTTCTTTTTTTCTTCTAACCTTTTTAGCATTACAAAATTTAAAAAAGCAATCACCATCTTGCGATTGAAAGTAAACTCCAATAAATTTTTTATTTTTATTTTCAATTAAACTTTGTGCCGCCCTTCTTCTTGCGCCACCAATAGGCTTTATGCTATTTTTTGCCTTTATTTCAACAAAAACATTGTATGCCCTAATTCTTCCCGCATTGTCAACAATGGTTGCTCCATCATAATTGAGCATGGAAATTATCAAATCACTAATTCCAATTAGTTTTGCCTCACTATAACTCTTAGATTGCAAAAACAGTTTACTAAGTTCAATAGGTTGTTCAAGCCAGGTTCCATCTGCAAGTGTACTATCATTTTCCGGCTTATACTCCTTATCAACAACAAGACAAATTGCACCATGAAGATTTTTAAACACTTTTTTAAAGATGTTTTCATACAAAATCTTAATTTCTTTTAACTTTCTGTTAGTCGTTTTTAATTTTGAAACACTCTCTTCAACAAAACTTGCAATAACATCATTCCAATTAGCAATTGAGTCCTCATTGAAGCTAAAACTAATGTTGCTAACATTCCCCTTTATGCCCTCTAAAACAATTAAACTTTTGTTGATAACTTCCAAGGTAAAAAGTGAGCATTTATTCTTAATAACCTCAGCCGTATCTGGTTCAAAAATCAACTCTTTAATATTTTTTTCTTTCAAACTGTTAAGCGCTTTCAAGAGTCCATACTCAATGTATCCATTAGTGATATTAATGCTTATCGCCCATTCATTTCTACAAAAAGCCATCAAAGTTTTAATTCTATGATTGAATTTTGAGGCATCAACATCTTTGTAAAAAACAAGTTTATAAACATTAGGGATAGACTTTGAAACAAAGTTAATGTTATTTGAAAAAATTATAGTAGGACGAATTTTACTACCCTCTTCCTCATAATTTAGAAACTTATAAAAATAATTAAATAAATGGTCTTTCATATCCAAATCAAAGGACGGAAATTCTTCATTGATAAATTTTTCAATTGATTGCCTAGCTTCCAAATAAAAAATATTTTCGACCATTTTTAACTCCAATAAATCAAACTAATATTTCATTAAATTTATTGTATTTTAAAAACCAAAAAAGGTCAATATTTTTTTTAAAATTATTTTTTGTTTTTTTTAATTTTACAATGAATACTGACTATAATTTTTTTAAACTTTTCACAATTTTCGCAAAATTCTAATTCTTTTGACAGACGCACATCCAATGACCTCAAACTACACTCATTAAGTTCATTAAAGCACTCTAAGCAAAATTCTGCCAAAGATTGTTCTCCATATTTTAATTTGAAAATTTAATGGAATAATTATATAAGCACCATGGTGCTTATGTCAATCAAATTGAAAGATAAAGTGCTAACCTAAAATTAATGAAATTTAAAGATATATTAAAGGAATTAAGATTAGAAAAACATTTAACTCAAGCGCAATTAGCTAAAGAGTTAAATGTTAGTCTTTCTATTGTTAACAAATGGGAAAATGAAAAGAAAAATCCTAGTGTTGACACACTTATACTTTTATCTAAATATTTTAAGGTAACAGTTGACTATCTTTTGGGTTTAGAAAATTAAAATCCAAAAGTTTTTAACTTGTCCTCAATCTTTCTTTCTAAGCAAGAAATTGCAAATTTGCTGTGCACCCGCATATCTAATTCATCTGGTTTTTGCGCAATGCTTTTTTTCAAATTGGCAAGATAGCAGATTCTAAGATCGGTGTCTGTGTTAATTTTTACAATATTGGTTTTTGTGGCAACATAATTTAAAATTTCTTCATCCACACCTTTCGCATTTTTTAAATCGCCATTATAAAAGTTAAAAAGTTCCACATCTTGACTATCCACAGAAGAGGCGCCATGTAAAACTAATGGATAATTGCCAAGCCTATTTTGAATCTCGCTTAAAAGCTCATAATTTAATTTTGCAACATGGTTAAACTTGTATGCCCCATGAGAGGTGCCAATTGCAACCGCAAGCGAATCAACCCCTGTTCTATTCACAAATTCCAAACATTGGTCCGGATTTGAGTAAATGCTTTGACTTGAAGAAACCTCGTCTTCTATTCCTTTTAACACCCCTAGTTCACCTTCAACTTGAACATTGAAACCATGTGCATACTCAGCAACAGACTTTGTAAGCTCAACATTTTTCTCAAAGGTCAGAGAACTTCCATCTATCATCACTGACTCAAAACCTATTTGTATTGCACATTTAACCATGTCCAAGCTTTTACCATGGTCAAGATGAAAAAAAACATTTTTATGCTTTTGCTTTACACTTTTAACAATGCCTTCCAAAAATTCGCCCAAATATTTAAAAGCCCCCTCACTCACACAAGCCAAAATTGGACAATTTAATTTCTCACTAACATTAATAATAGCATTTAAAACATCTAAATTAGAAAAATTGAATGCACCAATAGCGCACCCCTTAGAAAGCGCATTATAATATAAATCTTTAACAATCATAAATGCTCCTTTGTATTTTAGTTTATCACAAAGAAAAATAAAAATAAAACAAATGTTCTGAAATGTGTCATAACGTCATAAAAATATGTTATGAAAACAAAATATAAAATTTCACTTTGTCTAATCTTATTCTTTTTAATATGTGGACTAACCCTTTCTGCATGTAGTTTTAATCTTGCAACAAAGGTAAAACAAAATATCTCAGAACTTGCTGAGGAACTTTTTTTTGGTGAAAATGATGACACCTTTGTGACAATAACATCTGG
The DNA here is from genome assembly GCA_937992055.1 of uncultured Clostridia bacterium. Classification (GTDB taxonomy): domain Bacteria; phylum Bacillota; class Clostridia; order Christensenellales; family UBA1242; genus CAJKWP01. Next base: position 26,712 of record CALKLQ010000033.1, read on the forward strand.
ATTTCGCGAACAACCATTTGAATATGATGGAGTTTGCAATGAAAGCGTAGATTTTTGTGTAGTTGATGTAGTTTTTAAAACCTCCAACCCACTCAGTGAAATTGATGCACAAATAATAATAAATGACACACCACATCAAATAACACTTGAAAAGAATCCTTTTAAATCTTCATTTATGTTTGACCTTCAAAAATCTATTGATGCATCCGATCACATCTCATTTGTGTTTAATGAAAAACAAATAGATTTAACCTGCAAAAGCAAAGATTTTTCAATAAACTTTGAAAAGGCACTCAATATAGGAATTGAAAACACATTAGAAAAGTTAGAAAATTTAACATCTAGAGGCCATTTTAAAGGTGAATGCTATTTAAAAATCATTAACAATCCCCTCCAGAACTCTAAATTATTCTATTGGTTCTTTTCAGTAAAAGGACAAGATGGTTCAACTTTTAGTGTTATAATTGACCCAAACACTGGTTCAGTTTTAGCAAAATATTAAAAAATGAAAATCCACGATTTAAACGTGGATTTTATAATTTGTCAATTCTTTTATTAATCAATCTCTCAATAACAAAAAAATTACATAACTTGCATTGATATAGTAAATAAGCCAGCTAAAAATTCTTGAGTCATAGAAATTGGAACCATTCCCCAAACTTCAGATGCCCCGCCTGATAGAATGTATATCATAAAGGTTATCTCATTTGAACTTGTTTCTATACAAACATTTGAAGAACTTGCAAAATTAAACAATTTTTTATTATTAATCTAAGTCTATCATACATTTATTACATTTATTTGATTTATATTTAATTTTTCGCACCAGCTTTTAGCTAAGTAGCACAGCTACTTTTAAAATTCTATTTATGTGTGACAAATACTTAATCTTTTGGACATCTTATGCAACTACCTCTTTCCCAAGTGAGCGAGGTGGCATAGCCACCTTTTTCACATGAATAGCAATTAATTTTTCGCTATCCCAAAATTCTTCCAAAGTTATCTTTTTCATTATTACTACCAGTTAATATTAGAAAACAACATATCTGTCAATAAGGTTATAAATCGAAATAAAAGAATTAACTTGATAAAACCAAATCCAAATCAAGTTATATTAACTAAAAAACTCACTTATTTTAAGTGAGAAAATAAAAAAAAGCTGTGCATTTGCTTCGGAGTAGACAATCGCTAGCCCTCTATGAATCTCACCTCCATCAAAGCAACCCTTTGGCAACCAAGTGTTCCGCTTAGTGTTGCTGCCGTCAAGCCCTCACACGGTTCACGAATCCTCCGCCCCAATGGACCTTGACCTCAACGATGAAAACGCATAAAAAACATAGCGTCATCTAAACCTCAAACCAAACCGTCAGTCCTGCATATAGTGGATTGCAGGTACAGGGAACCACTAACTCCCCACCTAGCACAGCAAAATTATTCTACAATAAATAGCCAAGTAAATCAAGTGTTTTTACAAAAATTGACAATGTCTGCAAATTTCTAATCTACATTTACTCCACGTTTAAACATATTTTTACATAGAAAATAAAACAAAATAGAGTAAATAAGATATAAAATAATTGCTAAAATAAACATGATTAAAATGGTCTTTTGTGAAATCACATTAGAAAATATTTCTCCAACAACTCCAAATATTGAGCAAACAATTATTACACAAAAAAGGGTGAAAAGAATGCTTGCGACATAGAAAATAGCAACCCAAATAAAACTCTTTAAAGATTTTTTTTCATTAGCTCTGTTGCCCAAAACTATAGAAAAAAAGGTTAAAGAAATGATGCTACAAATTTGGCTAAACAAAACAAGCACAACAAGCGACACAAAACCACCAACACTAATGTTAAGTCCTCCAGATAGTCCAACCAAAAAATCTGAAATAAACTTAATAGTTTGTTTGCTATAAAACATTATAAAAAGAGAGGCAAAAACCACAACTACGCTTGTTAAAATTACAATGAGTGCAGAAAGGTATTTGGATGCCAGCAATTTTTGCTTGGAAACTGGAAGGGTGTGAGTTAAATAACTTTCATCTTTATAAAAGTTTGTGTTAAATCTTAAAATAATCCTGACAAAAGAGTGAATGATGACATTTGCTAATATTGCATATTCAATAGAAGAGAAAACGATATAAAGTACTTTAAACGCAAAAATATTTTTTCCAAGCTCACTTGTTCCCCTAGAAACAAGAGCTAAACTAATGGCAATGATATAAAATACAATCACTACCTTATACATTTTTTTAAGGTCATATTTCATTAATTTTCCCAACATCAAAACATCCTCCTAAAAACTTCATCTATCGAACCATTATTATTTGCTCTTACTTTATCCGCCTCCTCACAAAGAACAATTTGTCCTTTATCAAGAAACACAACTTCGTCTAAAATTTTCTCAACATCGCTAATTAAATGAGTTGAAATTATCAGGCTAGAATCTTCACCAAAATTATTTAAAATTGTCTTTAAAATATAATCTCGTGTAGAAGGATCAACTCCACCAAGGGGTTCATCTAAAATATATAATTTCGCCTTTCTACTCATAACTAGCACTAGCTGAACTTTTTCTTTCATTCCCTTTGACATTTTGGACAAAGGGGCACTTTCATCTAGTTCCAACTCTTTTAATAGTTTTTTAGCCTTTCCCATTTCAAAATCATTATAAAACTCTTCAAAAAAGTGCAAAACTTCTTCAACTTTCATGTCTGATTCCAAATAGGTCCGCTCCGGCAAAAATGAAATATCTTTTTTGCTTAAAATACCAATATTATTTCCATTGACTAAAATTTTGCCTTGGTCCAAAGTTAATAGGTCATTAATAAGTTTTAACAACGTGGTTTTCCCACTGCCATTTTTTCCTAGCAAGCCCAAAATTTTTCCCTTTTCAAGCTTTAAACTAACATTTTTTAGCACCTTCTTATCACCAAAACTTTTACTCACATTTTCAATTTCTAATAAGCTCATTTTTCTCCCCTTCTATTAATTAAATATTCTATAGCCTGTTTGTAATCAAGCCCAATCTCCTCCATATCGCTAAAAAATTTTTGGGCACGTTGATTTAAGAGATTATTTTTCACATCTTCAATCAATTGTAAATTGCTTGTAACAAATTTTCCATTTGTCCTTTCAGTTAAAATAAGTCCAATGTCTTCAAGTTCAAACAATGCCTTTTGAACCGTATTAGGATTAACTCCCATACTTTCTGCAAGTTCTCTAATAGAAGGAAGTTTTTGACTTGGTTTATATTGTCCGCATGCAATCAATTTTTTTAAATGTTCAATGATTTGCAAATATATAGGCCTATCGTTATCAAATGTAAAACTCATAACCCTCACCATATTGTATTACTTAACTAATACAATATTACAATAAATTTTTAGATTTGTCAATAAAAAAGATAAAAAGATTAAAAATGCTAAACTTTACATATGAACATATTTTATCGCTTAAATAAATTTGTTTAGTAGAGCATATAAATATATCAACATTTGTAAATATTATGAATGAAATTGAGCCTAACATGTTTGCTTTTTTAATAAAAAACAACAAATTTATATGCTTTAAATGTCCAACTTTCTTGTTTCTATGTTTAAATAAGCAAAATAGCTATTGCAAAACTTATAAATTTAGTGTACACTATTAGAGATATTTTTAGTATTCGACAAATTTCGCAAAGCTAAAAATTAAAAATAAGTGAATTTAATATCTTCAAAAGATAAAACATAAAATATAAAAGGTTAAAAATGAAATTTAATTCAAAAAAATATAACATTATAATATGTGTAATGCTTGTCCTTATTGGATTAGTATATTTTGTAACAACCTCTTTCTACTCGCAAAGCTGGGCAGATACTCCAAATGACCCAAATACTCCTGATGTTCCTATAATAAACCCAGACATTCCACCTATCGATAACGACAATGAAAACAACTCTAATGTCGAACCTGCGCCCGTGTTTAGCAATGGCTATGATGCAATTAAATACGCGGTTGATATAATCAATTCAGGAACCCCTTTTATTTATGAATTTTACAACACAACAGTTTCAAGCAATGCAGTTAAAGTGGAAGCATATGAAAAGCTTTATAGAAATAAAAACCACGATATTATGATTATTTGGTCTGATACTGATTGTAGCATACCAGGTTTTGGTTCTATGGCAACTAAGATGGGATGTTTTTTTAGGTTTGCCTACACAAACTGCGAAGAAACAAGTGATAGGTATATTAGAGATACTAATAGATATGACAGAAAAAGCAAAACCTTCCAATTTTCAGATAGTGACCAAATTTCTGGAAACGACAAATTCAATGAATATTTGATTACAGACAAAACAAAAGATTGGGGAAACTTTTATTTGACTGTTAATAAGCAAAATTCAAAACTTATTTACTTTGACAAAAGCAACAAAGACAATTACGAAATTAAAATTTCAATGTATCCAGATAAAATTAACATGGACGACCCTTATATAACCGCTCAAACAAAAACTACTTCTTACGTTGAAAGGCTTGAGTTTGACAACTTAAATTTAACATTTACAATAAACAAAAAAACTGGTAGACTTGTTAGATTCATAAGAGAAGACTCTTATAACATGGTCACAAATGTTGCTGGAATTTCACTTCCTTGCAAAAGCTCTGCGACACATCTTTACACTTACACAGATACAGAACAAATTATTAAAGATTTATTAAAAGAGAATTTGAATATTGTATATTAAAATGCGCCTTTTTAGCGCATTTTTTTAAAGCATATATAAGCGTATTTTATAAGCAATTTATTAATTTTTAAACCTATCTCAAATATAATTAAAAGTTTAAGACGTTAAAAAATACTATCAGATTTAAATATTGAATAAAAATCTTAACTTCATTGATATGAAATTAAAGTTCCGCGAGTACAAATTCCGTTGATTTGCATTGGCAAGAACTTTGGTTAAAAATCCAAAAAATTTTTAGTAAAATTTTTTACTACGCATTTTACTTAAAGCTCCAACCTCCTCTCCTCTTTTGATATGAGTAATTGAACAATTGAAAATATGTGCATATATAATTTGACAAAAACAAAAATGTTATAGTATATATTAATTATAATCTATGATGTCGCTTTGCAACTTTTAAAGTTTGAATTAACATCAGTTTACTTTAAATGTTACCGGAAAAAACTTTGAAGATATTACATTTTAATAACTTACTATCGAGTTTTAAATTAATATATCTAACTATATACATTTAATTTTATAATATAACAAGGAGGAGTAAAATGACTTTTGAATACGCAATAAATTTATGCAATGAAGATAGCGGGTTTATCTGTCCTGTCGCATTGGATAATGGAAAATATTATACCTTTGAATCTTATAACCATAAAATTCTTAGATTTGTTGAACTCACAGACCAAAATTTATCAAAACATGGAGGAATCATCAAATCACAATCAAGCGTAGATGCAGAAATTGGCAAACGTGATTTTTATGCCTTTTTGTTCAATGAACAAGTTTACCTTTACAAAATTAATGACATGGCAAAATTTTTAAAACAGCTTAAGAAAAATGAATCTAACTTGAATGATAAAGTAAATAAAGAAATAAAATCATTTTTTTCAGAGTATCGCGCATATATACGAAAGAAAAAAGCAAAGCTTGAAAAGAAAAAACAGGAACAAGGTTTTGAGCTAAATTAGTCAGGAAAAAGATTTTTTTAAAATAACTTAAGTTAGGTTTATAAAAAAATTAACTTTAAATTTAGTCTTATTATATGAGCATGTTCACATATGTTCACTCGAAGCATTCTTTTAATTTAAAAGTCTAAAGCGAAAAGCTTTAGACTTTTATTTAAATTCAAACTTTATAAATTTTCTTCATTTTGTTTAAACAATAAAATGCTTTGTTCAATTGCTTGTTTAGCCTCCTCACTTCCACCCGTTTTCAAAACTTTAACAACCTTGTTTTCCAATTGTTTATAAACTGATAAAAAATGCTTTAATTCATCTAAAATATGTGCTGGCAAATTAGATATATCTTTGTAAGAATTATACTGTGGATCACCATATGGAATGGCAATAATCTTTTCATCGGTCTCATCTTTATCTGTCAAAAAGACGACACCAATGGGATAGCATCTAACCAAACTCATTTTCTCTATCGGTTGACTGCAAAGCACAAAAACATCCAGTGGGTCGTTATCTCCAGAAAGTGTTCGTGGGATAAAGCCATAATTCATGGGATAGTGAGTACTGGTGTATAAAACCCGGTCTAAAATAATAAGTCCGGTTTCTTTGTCCAGTTCATATTTATTTTTGCTGCCTTGTTCAATTTCAATACAAGCCACAAAATCTTCTGGTGTAATTCTTGCTTCATTTATATCTTTCCAAATGTTCATTCATTCACCTCATTTATTTTTTTTAAATAAAAGCCAGAATTATCAAAATTTAATTTTGATATTTTTTCAAGTTTAACAAACAAATTGTCATCTTCAACAATTCCTACTTTTTTGATTAAATCTTGTCTTGAAACTGCGTCTAGAAAATCACAAAACTCTGGGAAAATAACTTTAGACCTCAAGCCTTTTGAGTTAAAAAGAAGATAAGAATCAGAAATCATAAATTCATTTTCTGCCTGTCTTTCTTGTTCAATATTAGAATCATAAACAAACTCACCTTTTTCTACATCATAACAAAGAGTGCCTAGACGAAAGTTTTTAAAACACAAAGCTATCATTTCTTTCCTCCTTGCTTAAAAAAGAGCCATATCTTTCTTCTAAACTGTAAGCATATTTAATTCTTTTATCCAATTTTTTAATCGCGCTTGTATAATAAAGCTTTACCACTTCCATACAATCAAAAGGTATTGTGTCCTCTTTTATCTGATTATAATCAATTAAAATTTTATCGAAATCAATTTTCTTTAGTTTTTGGTAGAATTTTTGCAATTCCTCATTTTTAACAAGTTCCACAGCAAGTTCATCTCTAAGAGTTTTAATAAGTTTTTTATTAAACTCAATTTTTTGTTCACCAATATAATTTTCCCCTAAAGGCCTACACAAAACTTTTCCAGATTGCGAAAAAACAAATTGACTCATCTCACTTTTAACACCAAAAAGAGGCATTTTGTCTTCAATTAGTTTTCTTTCTAATAAAAAATCTAATTTACTAGTATTTAAAAAACTCTTATAGTTAGCTTTAACTTTACTTTCACCCAAATTGAGCCCACAAATATTTCCACAATCATAAAAAGGCGTAACAGCCAAAGATTTATGCCCCAATCGTTCATCAAACATAAAAGAAAGATTGTAATAATGTAAATCAGACATTGCAAAAACATATTGAAGCAAACAATATTTTAAAAGTTCAAGTCTTATTCCACTCAAATCAATAGGTTTTTTTGAATATAAAAATTTAAAAATATTACAATAATAATCTACCGTATGATGAAAATTAGTATTAAACCCAAAGTTATTATCATAAATAAAATTTGCAAATTTATTGTTTATTGTAAATCCAGAAATCTCTCTAAAATCTTTAAGTTTGAAATTCTTTGACAAAATTGCATCATACTTTATGCCATCCTTTTCAAAATCGACAACCATGTATTCTGCATGATTTTGAGAGAGTTGGTTAAAAACTCCATCCATAATAAACTGACCAGCATTTTCAAATGAGGTTACATTGTTATCATTATATTTAAGTAGGTATTTTTCATTGTCAGGAGTAACAATCCAAAATTTAGCTCTTTTACCTCTTCCATCTTCTAAAATTTTGCATTTAACTCCGTTAAAAACGCAAGCTTCATAAACAACATCGTTTTCTACAATTTTTTCACCAGATTTTAAAATCACTTTATTAAGCATAATAATCTCCAATTTTACAGTTTTTTAGTTTCATTTTAATTTAACGTCTAAAAAACTTCCATCAAACTTAATATGATAATTATAACATATAAAATATAAAAATTGAATATTTTTTTAATTAAAAAAAAACCAAACCCCAAAGGTTTAGTTAAATTCTTTAATTATTCTTAAATTGATTTAGCAAAATTTTTTAAAAATTCTCTAAAATCTTTTCCCACTTCCTCATCTTCAATTCCTAAAAGTAGGTTAGCTTTTAAAACTCCTAATTTATTTCCACAATCCATTCTAACGCATTCGGTCTTATAACACAATACATCATGTTCGCCAATTGCTTTTTCATGCATTGTCTTTGTAAGATAAATTTCCCCACTTGGCTCAGATTTTGTCTTTTTTAAATAACTTAAAAATTTAGAATTTAAAACATATCTTCCAACAAGTGCCAAATTGCTTTGAGTCTGACTTAATTTGGGTTTTTCAATGATTTTTTCAACTTCAAACTCCTCATTGCACTCACAAATGCCATAGTTTACAACCTGCTTCCGCTCGACTTCAACACAAGCCAAAACATCTTTTCCCGTTTTCTCAAAAGTTTCAATCAAACTTTTTAAAATTGGTTTTTTAGAAAAAAATAAATCATCACCATTTAAAACTGCAAAAGGTTCGTTTTTAATAAATTTTTTTGCTGATAAAACTGCACCACCAGTACCATTGGCTTTAGAAGTGTAAATTGTTTTAATCTTAATGAGCTGATTTAGTTCGTTTATCCTTTTTTCCAAATCTAACATCTGTCTTTTTAGTAAAAATTTGTTAAGCACTCTGTTATCTTTAAATTGTCGTTTTACTACTTTGGAACAACAATATTTAGGCAAGACCAAAATTAGTTCTTCTACACCAGAAGCAGCCACTTCTTCAACAATATAATCTATAACAGGTTTATTAACAATAGGAATCATACATTTTGGCAGAGTTTTAGTATATGGCAAACATCTCGTTCCAAATCCAGCCAAAAGCACCACAGCTTTTTTCACCCTTAATTTTTTTATAATACTGCCTCCTAATTTTGTTTAAGTTTTAAATTATATTCAAACTTATCAAATTTAATCAGACTCAATTTGCAAAGCTTAACAAACAAAGAGTCTTCATCTTTTATTTTTGCTAAAAAGATAAATTTTGGATTTTCAATAGCCTCTTTAAATCCCTCTAAAAATTTTGGAAGCTGCTCAATTTTAACACAATTGCTGTTTTTTAAATCATAAAACATTGAGTTAAAACTACTTTTGCAAAACTCATTTTCCCCACTTAAATTAGAGTTATAATAAAGTTTATTATCTTTTTGAAAAAACTCCCCTAATAACAGATTTTTAAAATAAAGCTCAACTTTCATGATTACTCCTAAAACTCAAATAAAGATTGCCTAATAAAATTTTGCTCTCTTCTCATATTTAAAAACTGTTCAAGATTATTATATTGAAAATTAAAAAGATTTTGTGCCACAAAAATCAAATCATCATCAATTTTAAAATTTAACTCTTTTTGTATCTGCTGTTGAATTTTATTTAAATTCAGGTTTTTAAAATTAATATAAACATCATAAAGCCTTTCATTTTTAAGAATTTGAGCACAAAGTTCATTCGTAAAAATTGTCTTTTGGCTTCCTATAAAAAATGAGGTGGTTTTAACAAAAAATTCAAAATTGAAATTCTTGGTTTTTTGATTTAAATATTCAAACCTTTCCTTTTCATTTTTGCACTGTAACAAATCATTAAAAATTTCATTAAACATAGAAGTATGATGAGCATAAAACATCCAACTATTGTCAAACATGGGCGCAAGATAAATGGTTCCAGAGTTGTCTTCCATGTCATTTTTCTCATAAATATATTCAATATTTCGTTTTGCTCTATCTTTTTGAAAAGTCAAATAATCAAACAAGCACATCTTTAAAAGATTTGTTTCTATATGTTCATCAATTAACAAAAATTTATTTTGCTTTAAGCTTTCAACCGCCAAATTTTGCAAGCATTTAACATGATTGTAAACCCCATTGCCTATTCCACTTCCAACAATATTTGATGTTCTAATGTTTTCACTCTTTTGTCTGTCTTTAATAAAATCTTCGGACAAAACACCTGTAAGATAATTTCCTTTGTCATCAATAAATACTGCGGGAAAAACATTTACAGAATCTACTCCAACCGCTTTAGCTATATAATGAGATAAAATTTCACATTCATCAATTGTGCCCAAACTGTTAGCTTTAAATAAAAATCTTGGGCTGGTATTAATCCAACAACTAAATTTATCATTATTATCAGCAACATATGACAAATCAAAGTCTTCAGCTTTGATTATAACTCTGCCATCTAAAGTTTTATTGTTAAGGTCAATCAATTTCTTACCTCTTTTTTTAATTTTAACTCAATTTACATTAAATTGCAAGATAATTATAAAATAGAGTATTTTTTATAAATAAGATTTTAATTAAATCAAAATAGCTTTGTTTCTGGCAGTTAACATTAAATAAAATATTTATAAAATCGTCTTATCAATTTTTTAAATTAGTTAAACTAACTTTATAATCAAAGTATTTACAATAGAAAATACTTATTTTCAATGCTAACTTGATTATATTTTACAAAAAAAAATCCACAACTTCGAAAAATTTTCAAACCTGTGGATTTAACACAAAGGTAAATGTTCTTATAGAATTTTTCCTTTGCAATTATATAATGTGCAGATATGCTCATTTTATGCAAACTATTTTAAAATAGCCTTTATTCTTCTAACTCCGCTAGAACTAGCTTCCTCTTTAACAATTTTAAACAAGCCCAATTTTCCAGTATTGTCAACATGAGGACCGGTACAAATTTCCTTTGACGCGTTGCCTATTGTGTAAACAGAAACAATGTCAGGATATCTATCAATAAACTGATGTTCTGCCCCACTTGCCACCGCGTCTTCTTTTTTCATTTCCTCTCTGACAACATCAATTTTTTCTTCTATCCAACAATTTACAATTTCCTCTATTTTTGAAAGTTCCTCTTGAGAAAGTTTGTGGTCACAAGCAAAATCAAATCTAAGCCTTTCACCATTGATGTTTGAACCCATTTGATGAGAGCTTTCACCAATTACCCTTTTTAGCGCAGCATTCAATAAATGAGTGGCGGTATGATATTTAGTTTCCATCTCTCCCAAACTTGCAAGACCGCTTTTCGCCTTTTCACTGGCATTTTTTGCCAATTCTTGATGTGCCTTAAAAGCCTCTTTGAAACCCTCTTCATCAACTTTTAAACCCTTTTCTGCCGCCATTTCAATTGTCATTTCAATAGGAAATCCATAAGTGTCATACAGCCTAAATGCCGCCTTGCCACCTATAACTTTGTCAACGTTTTCATCATAATCTGGTACCGTCTTCATAAAAGCAATTTTTCTTTCAATTCCAGCAACCACCTTTTCAAATTCTTTAGTGCCAGTTTCAATTGTTTTTGCAAACTTTTCAATTTCCGCTTTAAAGCTTGAAATAATGTAGTCTTTATTTTGTTTCATTAAAGGAAAAGCCTCAGCATAAACCTTGTCAATAAAGATTGTGGCAATATCTAGCAATCTTTCGCTTTCTAGTCCAATCTTTTTTGCATGTCTAATTGACCTTCGCATAATCCTTCTTAAAATGTAACCCGCCCCCACGTTGCTTGGCAAAATTCCATTTACATCACCAATTAGCATGACGCTGGTTCTAGTATGGTCGGCGATAATTCGCATAGAGCGTGTAACTTCTTCTTTTTTTCCATACTCCAACCCTATTTGACTTTCAATAAAAGCGATGACCTCTGCAAACAAATCTGTCTTATACACATCAGTCAATCCATTTAAAAACATCAACATTCTTTCAAAGCCAAAACCGGTGTCCACATTTTTGTTTTTTAAAGGTCTATAGCAATCTCCATCTAATTTTTCATATTGCATATAAACATCATTTCCAATTTCAACGTAGCGTTTACATTTGCAATTTATATTACAATTATCACAACATTTTTCATCCGTTATAGGATAAAACCATTCATTGTCTGGACCACAAGGGGTGTTGACAGTTCCCTCAAGCTCCCACCAATTATCATCTCTTCCCTGATAAAATATGTTCTCTTTTTTTATACCCAAATTCAATAAATACTTTGCGGTTTCATCATCTTTGGGAATATTATCATCACCTTTAAACACGGTAGCACAAATCTTATCTTTATCAAGACCAAATTCACTAGTTAAAAGTTCAAACGTCCAAGCCGTCTTTTCTTTTTTAAAATAATCTCCCAAACTCCAGTTCCCCATCATTTCAAAAAAGGTACAATGCGACTCGTCACCCACTTCATCAATGTCAATTGTTCTAACACAACCTTGGACATTGCAAAGCCTGGTTCCTTTAGGATGTTTTTGCCCAAGTAGATATGGCATCAAGGGTTGCATGCCCGCAACATTAAACATAACTCCAGTTGTTCCATCACCAATAAGTGAAACAGCACCTATGTCAACGTGCCCCCTTTGGGTGTAAAAATTAAGCCATTTATCCCTCAATTGCTTACTCGTAATTTTTTTCATTTAATTCACCATTTTAATTAAGTAAAAATTTTGATAAATAATCAATTTAAAAATATGTTTTTAGCTTTGAAAAAGCTTTGAACCATCAAAAAAACAAGCGTCTAAAATTTAAAAATGGAAATATTTATCAAGCAATAATTAAAAAATATTTGCGATATAAGTATACTTAATTATATAAATTAAATCAAGTTTATTTTCCCTTGAAAAGAAAAATAATTTATGATATACTCTCAAGGAATTAATGATTTTTAGGAGATAATAATGATACAAGCAATAAATGTCTCGCTTCAGTTTGGCGGACGGGTTCTATTTAAAGATGTAAACTTAAAATTTACAAAGGGAAACTGTTACGGAATAATAGGCGCAAATGGCAGTGGAAAATCCACCTTTTTGAAAATTCTAACAGGAGATTTAGAGCCAAACAAGGGCGAAATTTTCATGGACAAAGGCGAAAGAATGAGCGTACTTAACCAAAACCAAAACGCTTATGATGATTGCACAGTTTTACAGACCGTTCTTATGGGTCATAAAAAATTATGGGATATTGGCAAAGAAAAGGATGAACTTTACCTCAAATCAGATTTTACCGAAGAGGATGGCATAAGAGCTGGCGAACTTGAAGCTGAATTTGCTGCACTTGGTGGCTGGGAAGCTGATAGTGAGGCTAAAAGCCTTCTCTCCTCCATTGGAATAAGTGAAAGTGTTTTTGAAACAAAAATGAATGAAATTGACTCCAAACAAAAGGTAAAAGTTCTGTTAGCTCAAGCCCTATTTGGCAATCCAGACATTTTGGTTTTAGATGAGCCAACTAACAACTTAGATTTCAAAACCACAGTTTGGCTGGAAAACTTTTTACTAGGATTTGAAAACACGGTCATAATTGTCAGCCATAATCGACATTTTTTGAACAAGGTCTGCACCCACATCTGCGATGTTGACTATGGTCAAATAAACATGATGCTAGGAAACTACGATTTTTGGTTTGAAACAAGTCAACTCATGCAAAGACAACTAAAAGACCAAAACAAAAAGGCGGAACAAAGGGCAAAAGAACTTAAAGACTTTATTGCAAGATTCTCTGCCAACGCCTCAAAATCTAAACAGGCCACGTCTAGAAAAAAAGAGCTTGAAAGATTGACTATCGAGGATATTAAACCATCTTCAAGAAAATATCCTTTTATAGATTTTAAATTTGAACAAGAAATTGGAAAAGAAATTTTGATTGTCAAAAATCTCACTTTAAAAGGTTTTTTTAACAATCTATCCTTCAATGTTTCTCACGGCGACAAAATTGCCTTTTTATGCTCAAATAGTCTTGTAATAACAAAGCTGTTTGACGTTTTAACTGGAAAAATTCAAGCCGACAGCGGAACAGTTCATTGGGGGAAAACCATAAAACACTCCTATCTTCCACAAGATAATAGCGAATATTTTGAAGGCAACACTCTTTCAATTGTTGATTGGCTTCGTCAGTACTCTAAAGATCAAACAGAAATGTATATTCGTGGTTGGCTTGGAAGAATGCTTTTTTCTGGTGAAGAAGCTTTAAAACAGGTAAAAGTTTTGTCAGGTGGAGAAAAAGTTCGTTGTATGTTTGCAAAAATGATGTTAGAAGCAGGAAATCTTCTTTTACTAGATGAACCAACCAATCATCTTGATCTTGAAAGCATAACCTCATTAAATAAAGGCATGATAAATTTTAGAGGCCCTATTCTTTTTACCTCTCATGACCAAGAACTTGTAGAAACAGTGGCTAATAGAATTATTGATATCAAAGATGAAAATACCTTTGTTGACAAGACCTGTTCCTATAGCGAATATGCAAATTTAAATTAATAAATATAATTTTTTTGAATTTAAAAAAATAGAATTAGCTTATATATATTTTAACAATGAAAATCTTTCACAAGTTGCAGACCTGTTAGTCAACAAGAAATTAGAGATTTTAATTTAATAAATATAAGTAAAAAAGGAAGGAAAAAGAAATATGTTAAGCGAAATTCAAAAAATCAACTTTACACCAAGAGCAAAAGAAGAGGCTAGAAAAATATTAAAAGAATTAGGCATAAGTAAATTCATAAAAGATACAGGTGATTTTATTTCAACACTTGATTTATATGTATCTTCACTAGTCACTCAAAAAGAATGTGAAAAAAATTCCATTGATGAAGAGTTACTAAAAATTTATGATTTACTTATAGATATTGTATTAGATAATGAAGAAGATTTAGATTTTTTAAACAATTTATTTTTTAATTAAAATATGTAACAAAAAGCCATAGAAAATATCTATGGTTTTTTCTTTGTAATTTATTAGTTTCAAAAAAATGACCGTTTGAGCTATTTTTTTTATTAATTTTCTTTAAATATTATTTAATTTAAAAAAGACTACTTTCCATATCTTTTGGCGCTTCAATTTCAAGCAATTTTAAAACTGTTGGAGCAATATTTGATAGTGCACCATCAGATTTAAGTTCAACATCTTTATATCTTTCGCTTGCCAAAATAAATGGAACTTGGTTCATGGAATGACTGGTGACAACATTCCCATTTTTATCTAACATTACATCAGCATTGCCATGATCAGCAGTGATTATACAATCTCCATCAACGGCAAGAGTTGCAAGTGCAATAGCATATGCGCATTTGTCAATACATCTAATCGCAGTCTTGGTTGCCTCAAAGTTGCCAGTATGTCCAATCATATCTGCATTTGAAAGATTAACAACAACAAAATCGTATTTTCCAGATGCTATAACCTCCATTGTTTTTTCTGTAATATCATATGCCCTCATCTGCGGAATTGAGGAAAAATCAACAACATTATATGACTCAATTAAACACCTGTCCTCTCCAGCATAACTTTGTTCAATACCGCCATTTAAGAAAAATGTAACATGAGCATATTTCGTGGTTTCAGAAATATGAAATTGTTTTAAATTATTTTTAGAAAGTATACTTGCCAAATTATTTTCAATAATATTTTTACCAAAAGCAACGTTTACATTTTTAAAATCAGGACTATATTCACACATACTTACAAAACAAATATTTTTAAGATTTACAAGTTGCATCTGCTCAATATTTTGTTCCGCAATAGCTTGTGTTAATTCTCTTGCCCTGTCCGCTCTAAAATTAAAAAAGATAACACTATCATTACTTTGAATTTTTTTAACCTTTCCAATAATTGTTGGTTCAACAAATTCATCAAAAACACCATTACTATAACTTTCCTCTAAAGCTTCAGATGCATTCAAATAATAACTTTCTGCCCTACCTAGAACCAACATATCATATGCCTTTTGCAATCTGTCATATCTTTTTTCCCTATCCATAGCGTAAATCCGGCCACACAAGCTAACAATTCTTGCCTTTCCATCTATTTCATTTTGTATTTGTTTAATGATTTGCAAGCCTGTATTTTTAGGAGTGTCACGACCATCCATGAAGGCATGGATATAAATATTTTTAATGCCATTTCTATTTGCAAGCTCCACCAAAGCAGTAAGATGATTAAGTTTAGAATGAATTCCCCCGTCCGATAAAAGCCCCATCAAATGAAGTGAAGAGTCAAATTTTTTACAATGGTCAATTGCATTTAAAAAAGCTTCGTTGTTGTCAAATTCGCCACTTTGAATTGCATTGTTTATTCTGGTAAGTTCCTGCATAACAACCTTACCTGCACCAATATTAAGATGTCCAACCTCGCTACCACCCATCTGTCCATCTTCAAGACCAACTGCCCTGCCACAACAATTTAAAAGAGTGTGAGGATATCTAGCAGTAAGTTTATCTAAATTTTCTGTACCTGCCTGCAAAATAGCATTTCCATATTGTTCTTCACTATATCCAAATCCGTCTAAAATTACTAACGTTACCATAAAACCCCCTTTTTTTAAAGAAAATAGTAAATGTTTTTTATTTTTGAACTGAATTTATTATTATAAGTATAACAAATGGGAACTATAAAATGCAATTTTCTAGCAAAAATTAAAATTTAAAAAAATACATGCTAAACATGTATTTTAATCTATAAATTATGATTATTAGTTTAAAAATTTTGTTCTTGTTGCGAATGTCTGTAAACCTGTCTGCCAAAATCAATATAGGTTTTCATTAAATTTTTAATCTGTTTAAGTTTTTGTAAATTTTCCTCTAACTTATTATTTTTGTCCTCAAACTCATTGTTGTCAACAAAATTAAATTTATTATATTTTTCTATTTCTACCAAATAAAAATTTAAAAGCTTATTTTGAGTTATCAAGCTATTTTTAAGATTTTTATTAGACTGCTTTAAAGCCTTCTTTTCCTCTTTAGAAAGATTAAAAAGCTCAAGTTTAGCGATATTTTCATTTACCTTCTTTTTGGTTCGCTCAATTTCGTTTTTCATATAATCTATTTTTTTCTTGAGATCACAAAAATTTTTAAATTCAGAATTTGCGTTTTGATTATTTTGTTCCGCTTTTAAATTTTCCTGTTTATTCCTCAAAAAATCTATTTTACTTTTAACATTTTCATAAGCCTGCTCCAAATATTTAGTGCCAACGTTCAATGCTTCGTAAAACATGCTATTGTCAATTTTTATTTTTTCATTTATCTCCATATCATTAGAATGGCATAGAAAAGGAAATATTATTGATTGTTCATCTTCTAAACATGCAAATCCATTAAGCTTTAATCTTTTTGCAACAAGCTGTAACAAAATTTTATTTTCACATGCTAGTTTTGCATTGTTCGCTATTGCATTAAAATTTATTTTGCTACTATTTAAATAAGCAAGATTTTCAAACATTTGTTTTGTAACAAGGTGTGCTAATTCATTTGAATACATCCTCATTCCAGTTTCACTTATTTGTTTTTGAAGTGAACCTTCCATAAATTTAACTATTTCATTTACAAAATTCTGTTTTTTTATTTCATTATCAAAAGTTTTCCAATTGCTATCTGACTCCTTGTCAGAACGCAATAAAAAATCATAAAAATTCATGTTAACTCCTTGTTATGTTTTGCGGATATTTGTTTAAAATATCATCAATTTTTTGTTTTGTTTC
>CALKLQ010000034.1 GCA_937992055.1 uncultured Clostridia bacterium
TTTACATAATATGTTGCACCGTTATTTACATATATGTATGGGTCAAGATTATAATTCGTATCATAAAATCTTACTATTATTACCATGTTGCGTGTTATCTCTATTACCGGATTTGTTATACTTTGTTCTTGTGATAAATCGCACACGCCATTTGTTGCTTTTATATCATCGGGAGTTACTGCCGTAGTGTGTATAAACCAGTTAGGGGTATATAGCGGATTATACCAATTAACACTATTCATTATTGCAGTTAGGTCTGCTTGAACTGAGCCGGTTAATCCAATAGCAGTGTTAAAAGACACGAATTTAATACTTGTTTTTTCACCTTCACTGTTTGTTTGCGTTATATTTAAGCTACATAAAGAGTCGCAGTCATTAAATATAGTGTTTGTATTATTTAAATAAGTAAGTATATACAGGGTTTTATTATAAGGTTCAAAAATCGAATCAAATTCGAAGTACACATCGGAAAGTGGTGTTAAATTTTTAATATATATTGCACCAGTACAATTAATTATTCCGTCTTCACTAAATCTATTGGTTACATTACTTGCAGAAGTTCCCCATCTAGCCGTGTTGTAATCAATAGTTCCCCGCTGAAGTCTCCAACCGTTAAATATGTTGCTTCCGCTTACTCCAGCAGGAACGGTTATCACTTCATCATATTCTACTGAATTATCCTCGAAATCAGTACCATAGAAAGTTACAACATATGTAATCGGTGTCCAATAAGCATAAATTGTTGTTGAATTTGAGCCCATTGTTGTTGTATTGGTTACCCGTGTTCCACCTGTCGCAGATGTGTACCAACCTTGTAAGGTATAACCTGTTCTTGTTACTGTAGGTAGTGTTCCATATGTGTTTCCATTGCCAACTGCTTTCCATGGGGTATTGTCAGTTCCTGTCCAACCAGACGTATATTCAATTGCCCCGCCATTTGCATTTGCAGTAAGAATTGTATATTTTAGGGTTATCGTGGAGTTTGAACTACCTGTAGTAACTTTTACAATGTTAGAATCAATTATCTCGTAATTTCCAGAATAAATTACCGTATTTACCCTTCCATAAGCAAATGCTTCTGCATCCGCTTGTGAGTCAAATACTTTTATGGTTTCACCACTATCTGTTGCTACAACAAGATAAACAGTTGAATTTGCTTTAACACTTAATGTAGAGGTAAAGTTATACTCATCATTAGGGACATCACTTATGTAAGTTGCAGTTAATGTTATGTTGTTTGTAGCCCAATTTGCTGTTAACGTAACGCTAGTAGCTCCAGCATTGATTGTAAGAGTATTGTCTGAAACCGAACCATTTTCAACTGTCCAGTCTATAAAGTTATAGCCCGTTCTTGTTGGAGCAGTCAAAGATTTGGTTTGAGAACTTTCACTATAGGTAAATGTTGTTGGATTTGATGTAGGGTTTGTGCCATTGTTCATGATATAAGTGATGTTATATGTATTGGCATTCCATTGTGCAAAGATGGAAGAGTTTTGTGAAAATTTTGTAGTTGTTGCAACTTGAGTACCGCTTGTTGCAGCAGTATACCAACCTTTCAAGCTATAATTTGCTCTTGTAGCTGTTGGAAGGGTTCCAACAGCATTATTATCAAAAAGAACTACCTTTGAAGAAGTTGTACCAGTGCCTGTCCATCCTGTAGAAGTTGAAATACTTCCGTTATTTGCATTGGCTGTTATTTTATAGCCAAGTTTAATTGTTGATGTGGCATTTGAAGTAGGAATACTTGTTAAAGCTGTTGAAAGAGCTGTAGTCTTGTAATATGATGCTGTTGATTGAGTTGGCAGAGAAATTGCAACCGCATTAGATTTTGGGGCATCGATAGTATTTAATTTTAAGCAACCATTAAGCATGGATGTAGCATTTGTTCCACTAGCAATACTAAATGTGCTTAAATTTAGGTTGGTCAAAGCAGAGCAATTATTAAACATTGAATTCATTGAAGAAACTTTAGATGTGTTAAATGAAGATAAATCTACATCTGTTAAAGAAGTACATCCATCAAACATATTTGCCATCGAGGTAACTTTTTCTGTATTAAAACTAGACAAATTTAAACTTGGAACACTTGTCAAGTTGGACATCATATTGGACATTGATGTTGTTCTTGTCGTATCTAAATTGGCAAAATCAAAGCTTGTTGCCATGCTAAATCTAAGACTAGAGTTGCTTGCATGAGAAAAAAGATATGAACTATCTTCCGGCGCATAAATTGGAACTTTAGAATATAAAACAAGGGCATTACCATTTTTGTATGCCATAACGTTATAATATGTAGAGTTGCTTTCCTCAAAAGGGGTGCTATTAGTAGCGTCATTAGCACCAACTGACACACCGGTAACCCCAGATGGAATATCACTTTCATTACTTGTAAATTTCACCGAAGTAATGTTTGATGGCGTAATGCCATTACTATTCAAAGTCAACTTCCAATCTTTGTAAAGATAACTTTCTTTTGTTCTTGGAGTATAAGTAACTTCGCCAGAAAGAGAAACTTTAGGATTAGCTGCTGCATAAACACCTACTCCAAAAGTTACTGACATCAAAATCAATAATAAACCTACAACACCAAATCTTACTCTTCTCATATAGCTTTCCTTTTTATGTATTCTATTTTTATATTTAAGGAATAATATCTTCAATTATTATCCGCAAAATATTTTTTTTAATAGAAAATACAAACAAAATCTGATTATTTTTAAGTTTAAAGTTTAAAAAAAATGTGTTATTATGTCGAAATTTTTAACTTTAATATACAAGAGCAAAACCATGAAGTGAAAGGAAAAAAAATCATCAACAACTTTAACTTAAAAATCTAGTTAAACACTTTTAGTCAATTTATTTTACAAAGAATACAAAAAAAAGTCAATAATATGTATAAATATATCAATTTTTTTTCAAATAAAGCTTATTTTGTACAGATTTGGTTATACAAATGTAAAAAGTATGTACATTTTTAGTAAAACAGCATAAAATTTCTTGAAATATAAAAAACAAAAAGCTACACCTATAAAGTAACTAATCACATTATCCAAATGCATTTTAATAGTTGTATAAAATGAAGTTTTATAGTAACTATAACTGTTTGAATTAAAAAATATTTTCTTAAAAATGTTTTTTACAATTCAATTAAGATAAAAAAAGTGACAAAAAGTCACTTTTAAATCAAAAATATGTAATGTGCTTTAATAATTTAAAAGATTAAGCACAATTCAGCATTATAAAGCAATTTTATTTAAAACAATGTTGGTTAGTTCAAGTTGACAAATTCAAAATCTAAAATTTTAAAGTTTTTTAAGTTTTCTTAAAAATGGAGGAATCTCAGCATCATCTATGTAGATTCTTGAAGACATATTTCCTTCACTATTAAATTTAGGTTCTGCTTGAGTTATGTTTTGTCTTTGTTCTTGTTGAGCTTGTGGTTGTGAAGCAGGTTCAGCTTTAGGAAATAAGTCTGCAGCAGTCCATTCCCTTTTATTTTCAAAATTGCTAAAAGCTTCCACGCTCTTTTTGGTTTCTTTTGTTTCTTTATCTTCTAAAAGACCACTTCCAGCAAAGCCAGTAGCAATGATAGTAATTTCAACCTCATCATTCATTGCCTCATCAATTCCAGAACCAAAAATTATATTACATTCTGCGTCAACAACGCCTTTAACCAAGTCTGCCGCTTCATAAACCTCATCCAAAGGAAGGTCTAATCCACCTTTGACATTTAAAAGTACTCCGGTAGCGCCCTCTATTGTGGTTTCGAGAAGTGGACTTGAAACAGCTTGACGAACAGCTTCAATAGTTTTATTTTCACCCTTTCCATGACCAATACCCATATGTGCAAGACCACGGTTTTTCATAATAGAACGGACATCAGCAAAGTCAAGATTAATAAGACTAGGTGTCACAATAAGGTCAGAGATACCTTGAATTCCTTGTCTGAGCACATCATCTGCATATCTGAATGCTTCAACAATAGGAGTTCCTTTAGGCGCAATTTTAAACAACTTATCATTAGGAATAACAACAAGTGTATCAACATGCTTTCTTAAATTTTCAATGCCTTTTTCTGCGTTTAAAAGTCTTTTTCTACCTTCAAAATTAAATGGTTTTGTAACAACAGCGATTGTCAAAATTCCCATTTCTTTTGCTATTTGAGCAACAACAGGAGCAGCTCCAGTTCCTGTTCCACCACCCATACCAGCAGTGATAAATACAAGGTCAGAATCTTTTAACATTTCAGAAATGCTGGCTTTACTTTCCTCAGCTGCTTTTTGACCAACTTCAGGTTCAGCTCCAGCACCCAAACCACGAGTAAGTTTTTCACCTATTTGAAGTCTAAGTTCTGCCTTGCTCATTAAAAGTGCTTGCTTATCGGTATTAATTGCAACAAATTGAGCGCTTGTAATATTGGCGCTAATCATTCTATTAACAGCGTTGTTTCCGCCCCCTCCAATACCAATAACTTTAATGTTTGCAATTGGATTAATATTGTTGTTATTATACATAATTTTTTCTCCTAATAATTATTGAATTTATTTTATCATCTTTTAAAAAGTTTTGCAAGAAAACTTTTTTCATTGTCGCATTCTTTATCAATTGCAGTTTCCACTAAGGTAACCAAGGCAGAATAGTATGGTTTTGCAAGAATTTGGCTTTCATCGCTAATAATTTCAACCGGTCTTGAGAGTTGTTTAGAAAGATATTGTCTTGCGCCCTTTAAAAGTGAAACTCCACCACCCGTTAAAAACACAGGGTAAAACTTTGGATAATCAAGTTTTGAAAGTTCAATACAAGTGTCAATTCCTTTTGCAATAAGGTCTAATCTAGCACAAACTATTTCATTTGCAAGTGATAGTGGAACCTCTTTAAGTTTTCCCTCATATGCCACATCAATAGTTTGCTCTTGATCGGGAGAAAGAGATAAAACAAGTTTACGTTTTAAGGCTTCTGCAATAGGATAGTTGATATTCAAACATTCTGCAAGGTCTGTCATAACATGTGCTCCACCTAAGGAAAATGAGCCTAAATATAAAAGTGCATCACCACGAATAACAGCAACAGAAGTTGTCAAATAACCACAATCAATCAATACTGCCAAATCGGTTCTGGCATTTTGTGGCAAAATTTGAACCTGACTCATAGGAGCGGACAAGTATTCAACGGTTGCCAAACCTAATTTACTCAAACAACTATTGATTTTTAAAATAATTTCACTTGGAGAATAATGATAACTTATCTGAGCAAAAAGCTTTTCGCCCTTCTCACCTATTGGAGAGTCAACCTTTTTTCCGTCTACAGTAAAATAAATTCCGTCTGCGCTAATAAGAGTCATATTAGAAAGATATTTATATTCATTATTTTGGTCTAAAAGAAGATCTACGTCCGCTTGAGTTATCTTCTTTTTAGTTTCAAAAGAAATTGTGCCTTCTTTAACCAAACAACAAAGAAACTCAGCTGGAAGGCCTATGTACAATTTTGATATATGGGTTTGAGCGCTTTCTTCTGCTGCTATTATTGCCTTATTAATTGCCGCATAAAAGTCTTCGTCCTCAATAAAATCTCCGTTATAAAATCCGGCATATTCTATTTCACTCATTCCAAGAATATTAAAATGTTTCCCACTAGATTTTTGTGCGATAACAAGTCTTAATTTTGATGAACCAATATCTAAAACAGCAACTTCTTTTTTAGCCACAGATTCTCTCCTTATCTTTTTGTAGTAACATTTTCTTAATAAAAAAAATGAATAAATATAATTATTTTTTTATAATTATAAACTTATTCATTTTTATTGTCAACATTTTTTTATTATAATTTATATGTTAATTTACAAAAAATTTCTCCGGTAGACTTTGTGTAAATTTCCATAAAATGGGTTGAAAGATAGTATGGAACCACCTCTGTCATTCCAGCAAAATAAATCTGGAGCTTTTGAGTTAAAGTTTTTGATGGTGCGTAAATATTGGCAACAAAATCATTGAAATCAACAATCTCTAAATAATCACCTTCTCCCGCTAATACATTTTGAGTATCGCTATATTTTAAAGAGATTTGTTTAAATAAAGATTTTTGTTCCACAACATCATGATTACAAAGTAGAAGACTTTGAGCAAAACTTTTTACCAACTCATCATGCTTAATTAATTTTAACACTTCCCCACGTTTTACATCAGGGTCTTGAATTTGAAAACCAGAAAGTAAAATAGGATTTTGTCTAGATGAGGCATAGCCTTCTGAGTTTTCCACAATTCTTAAAACTTTAAGTTCACCATCAGTTATAAAATATCTATCCTCATTTTGAATTGCGAAAATTTCTTCTCTTTCAGCATAATGTATTATCACTTTGTTTGGAAATTTGGTTTCTATATTAATAACTTTTAAATAAGGGAAATTCTTTTCGATATTTGCAATTGCATTTTTTTTATTTAAAAACAGCACACAAGAATTTTTCTTTAGATTGCTTGTTTTTTTTACCTCTTCTTGAACCTCATGGGTTGAAAGAATATCCGTTGAATTTAATGCATTGAAATCAATTGTTTTTAATCCAAAAAGTGTAAATGCCAAAATAAGTAATATTAAAATTACTCCTAAAAGCGCTCCACTAATTATAATCAACTTTTTTTTCCTAGACATTTATTCGTTTAATGTCAGCACCTAATTTAGAAAGCATTTCAATTTTTTCATATCCTCTGTCTATATGATGAACCCCGCTTATGACAGTTTGCCCAATCGCACTGAGTCCAGCTAGAACCAAGCATGCTCCACCTCTAAGGTCTGCAGCTTCAACTTCACAACCAAAAAGATTTTTCACTCCAGTAATCTTTGCGATTTTTCCATCCACATGAATATTTGCGCCCATTTTAACGAGTTCTGGAATATGTTTAAATCTCGTTTCGAACAAATTTTCAATAATCATAGATTCGCCATCTGCAACGCTTGCTAGAGCCACCATTTGAGGTTGTAAGTCGGTTGGAAAATCAGGATATGGTTTGGTTTCAACAAGACCAAAACCCTTTGGCTTTCCGTCTGCCAACACTCTTATTTTATCACCTTGTACCTCTATTTTGCAACATTTATTTTCAATTTTTTTAATTAAACTTTCTATATGATTAGCATTAGTATTTTCTAATGTTATGTCCCCACCCACTATTGCGCAAGCTATTATGTATGTTCCAGTTATTATTCTATCTGGCATAGGAGTATATTCAATTGAAAAGAGATTTTCAACGCCTTCAATTTCTATCAGGTCACTTCCAGCACCACATATTTTTGCACCCATTGCATTTAAAAAGTTTTGAAGGTCAACAATTTCTGGTTCTCTAGCCGGATTAAATATCCTGGTTCTACCTTTAGTAAGAGTCGCTGCCAACATTATATTTTCAGTTGCCCCAACACTAGGAAAATTTAATAAAACATCTGCTCCTCGCATATTCTGACCATCGCAAATCAAATAGCCATCTTGTTCTTCAACTTTAACATTTAAAGCTCTTAAGCCTTTTATATGTAAATCTATTGGTCTGGAACCTATTGCGCATCCACCAGGATATGCAACTTTGGCCTTTTTAAATCTTCCCAAAATTGAGCCCAAGGTAAAAATCGAGGAGCGAATAAGTTTTGTCTGCTCCTCAGGAATTTCAAAAGCATTTGCCCCATCACAAGTTAATAACAAATCGTTATTTTCAAGTTTACTCTTAATTCCTAACGTATTTAGAATATTGCACATAGAAAGGATATCTTCAAACTTAGGGCAATCATGCAATAAAATCTCACCTTTACTAAGAATACTTCCAGCCAAAATAGGCAGATAAGCATTTTTAGCAGAATTGACTTTTATTTTTCCGCTAAATTTTTTTCCACCATTAACCACTATTTTTTCCATTGTTTATCTCCACATATCAGTATATTATAGCTTGTTAATTTGTGTGTTTTGTTTTTCTAATTGGTGCATAAACAGTCAAAAGGCAAACTCGCCAATATAATGAATTTCAAATTTTAACTATGTTTTTATATGCAAAAAATTATAAAAATGATACAAGTCGAAATAGGTTTTGATTATGGAAACTATTAAGAACACTTTTAGATTTAAATTGAAAATTTAGCATAATAGCTTGTAAAAGACAAATTATTTAATAGTGCAATAACTTTTTATATAACAAATATTATAAAAATTTTTCAAAATTTAGTATTTATCTTAAAAAAATTTTTAGCTTCGTCAAGCTTAGTCTGGCCGCTTCGCGATATTTCCTTCTACATAAAATTTGCGTTGTAAATTTGTTCCAAATTTATTTCTGACGAAATTCTTTACCTCGCGGTAAAGCAACGCATTTTGGTACGGGCGGGTCTGCAAAATGCTCCGCGCTTCGCGATATTTCCTTCTACATAAAAAAAACGAAATCAAAACGATTTCGCTTATGTTTAAAAATTGTTTATTATTTGTTTTCGTCAGATTTGATTTTAGCAGCCTTACCTGTTAAATTTCTAACATAATAAAGTTTTGCCCTTCTAGGAGATGCCTTTCTAACAACTTCAACTCTGTCAATTAGTGGTGAATGAACTGGGAATGTTCTTTCAACTCCAACACCATAAGAAATTCTTCTAACAGTAAAAGTTTCTCTAACGCTTCCGTTTTTCTTAGAAATTACAACACCTTCAAAACCTTGTATTCTCTGTTTATCGCCCTCTTTGATTTTGTAGTAAACTTTAACGGTGTCGCCAACTTTTACATTAGGAGCATTTTCGCGTTCTTGTTCTTTTTCAATAACATCAACAATATTCATGACTTTTCCTCCTTTTTAAACTAAGTGTTCATATATCAAGTACAGCGGAACACCCGAAGTCCATGATATAATAACATATAGGCGGTCCATTTGCAAGTATTTTAATAAATATTTTTAAAATAAATTTTATCAAAAAGCATTAACGATATGATTAATTTCATTATCATATACCTCAATCACGTCGAATCTTACATTGCTTTCCAACGCATTATTTTTTTTCAAATATAAAAGAGCAACCTCCTTTATTTTTTTTTGTTTATAAAAATTGACAGCCTCACTAGCTCTGCCAAATTTTCTTGAAAAACGCGTTTTAACTTCGACAAAAACTAAATATTCTTTTTCTTTGGCAATAATGTCTATCTCTCCAAGAACGTTGACATAATTGGTTTGCAAAATTTTATATCCTTTAGCTTTTAAAAAGTTAAAAGCTTCTATCTCGCCCTTTTTACCTAAAATAATATGTTTCATTAATCTAAAGTAATCTTTCCTATTAATCCTTTTCTAAATTCATTTACAAGCATGGAACAAGTCCTTTCAAAATCGAATTCCCCGCCTTTTATTAAAAATCCTCTTGCCTTAGCGATATCTTGAATTATTGCGTTATCATCTTTATCCTCTAAATTAATCTTATATCTGTTTTCAAGTTCTTTTGCATAATTTTTAGACAAAAACGAAATTAAATATCTAGCCAAATAGTTTGAATCCACAATTTCATCTTTTATGCTACCAACTAAAGCCAAATTTAAGCCAGTTTCATCGCTTTCAAATTTAGGCCAAAGAGTTCCAGGTGTATCATAAAGTTGAATTCCACTCTTCAAAGTTACAACTTGTTTCCCACGTGTAACTCCCGGTCTATTGCCAGTTTCAGTTTTTGCTCCCTTACAAAGATTGTTAATTAAGGTACTTTTCCCGCAGTTTGGCACACCAATGACCATGGCTCTTGGCAAAATCTTTATACCTTTCTTCTTAAACTTTTCAATTTTATTTTGTGCTAATTTTAAAATTAAAGGTTCTACAATCTTGCCAGCGCCAGATTTTGAAGCATCTAGCTTTATAACAACTGCATTTTCCCTTTTTAAATTTTTAGAAATTTCTATTGTCTTTTTCTCATCGCACAAATCAAATTTATTTAAAACATATAAAACAGGTTTATTTTTAATAAAGGAAACAAACTCTGGATTTAAGGATGATGCTACAATTCTTGAGTCAATGACATAAATAACAACATCAACCTTATCCATTTCCGCCTTCATCATTCTAAGTGTTTTTGTCATATGCCCTGGAAACCAGTTTATACTCACAGAACTACTTTTTTTATTTTCATTATTTATCATTTAAATCATCCTTTCCATAATTTATTTTTAATCTTTTCATTGTTAAAATTTCAATGAAATTTTTTGTAATTTACAAAAAAACAAAAGCTTATTTTTATGAAACTTTTATATAAATTAATTAAAATTTTAAATATTTATTTACAAATATTTTGATATTTTTCCAACAGTTTTTTATCTTTCTTTCTACCAAGTTTTTGTTTTAATTCCATGCATTTGTCTACAGGCATAAATTTTATATTATTTATCAAAATTACATTTTTTAAATCAAAAAGGTTATAACTAATTTCAAAAACATCAAAATACTTAATTTCTTTACCCAAAGCTCCAATTTTAATATTCCAGTTTAATGTTTTATAATATTCCATATCGCATGACAAATCTATATCATGGGTTGATTTAATAATTCCTTGGACAACCAAAGAGGCACCTGATAAAACAATTATTCTGTTTTTATCCAGACCACTTTCTTCTATCTTCTTTAAAATATCTTTTTTATCCATTTTTTTACATTAATTAATTAAATTTAATTTATATTTATCATCTTTTAAATTCTGTAATTCATTTTAAATATATTTTTAGCTAAAAATTGAAATAATACTTTTATCAATAAAAATTAATTTTATTATTAATTTTATTATCTAATTTTTATCTTAAAATTACTTATATCTATTCAAGCAAAACTAAAGTAAATTTAAACGCATATTACTTTAGTAATTGTCAAAGTGAGTGAAAAAAGATAAACTTTTTATACTTACTCATTATTAATCAAATCAGGTCTTAATTGCTGTGTGATTTTTTTGCTTTGTTCGTTTCGATATTTTTTAATTTCTTCATGGTTGCCAGAAAGTAAAACTTCTGGAACTTTAAGCCCCATAAACTCTTGTGGTCTTGTGTACTGAGGATATTCCAAAAGAGAGCCAAAAAAACTTTCATCTTGCGCGGATAGTTCATTTCCTAAAACCCCCTTAATGTTGCGTGCAATTGCATCAACAACAGCCATTGCTGGAATTTCACCACCAGTTAAAACAAAGTCACCCAAACTAATTTCCTCGTCAACACAAAGTTCAATTATTCTTTGGTCTATTCCTTCATAATGACCACAAACAAAAATGAGGTGTTCAAGTTTTGAAAGCTCAACCGCTTTTTTTTGATTAAATGTCTTACCTTTAGGGCTCAAATAAATCACCTTGCTCTGTTTTGTTTTTACACTCATAATAGAGTCATACAATGGCTGTGGAGTCATTAGCATACCATTGCCACCTCCAAAACAATAATCATCACATTTTTTATGTGGGTCTTTTGAAAACTCTCTAATATCAATGATATTAATATTTATTAAACCTTTACTTTTTGCCCTTGCAATAATGCTCTCATCGAAACAAGAAAAAGAATTGGGGAAAAGTGTCAAAATGTCTATTCGCATATTTTCACCTCATCAAATTTTTGTCGCGATACAATGATAACTTTTTGTTGCGGAAGCACTTTTAAAACCACCTCTTTTATAAAGGGAAAACTGTACTCTCTGCCATCTGCCCAAACAACAAACACGTCTGCAGCACCATACTGCAAAACCTCAATCAGTTTTCCAATTTCCGCATTCTTTTCATCATATAAAGTTGAGCCTATTAAATCTTCTACTAAAAAATTGTCTTGTGGCAAAACAAAATCTTTTCTCTCTATAGCCACAACAAGCCCTCTAAGTTTATCTGCCTGTTCAAAAGAAGAAATGCCGAAAAACTTGATTATCACAAATTTTCCGACAATGTAAGATTTTTCAACTTTAACAGGAATGTCATTTTCGCCTATATAAGCATGTTTTAAATTGGTCAAAAATTGGGTTTGGTTTGTAGATAGCAAGACCTTGACCTCGCCTTTTAGTCCATGAGGCTTAACTATTTTTCCAAAATAAATCTTGTCCAACTATCTATCCCCAATCTTAATGACATATTTTTTTCTTTCTTTTGCGGAAAGACTTTTTACAATGTTTCTTATACTTGTTGCAATTCTGCCGTTTTTGCCAATAACTTTACCTAAATCATTTTCAGCAACATTGACCTTAATAATTGTAACATCTCCATCAAGATATTCCTCAATATTAACACTTTCAGAATCATCAACAAGAGCTTTAACAATGTATTCAACTACTTGTTTCATATTACTTCCTTTCAATTATTCCGCTTTTAATCAAAAGCTCTTTAGCTGTGTCAGTTGGAGTTGCGCCGTTAGAAAGCCATTTTTTAGCTTTGTCAGCATTAATTTTGATTTCAGCTGGCTCTGTGAGTGGATTGTAAGTTCCAATAACTTCGATATTTTTACCATCTCTTGGAGAGCGAGAATCAGCAACAACTACACGATAGAAAGGTGATTTTTTATCTCCCATTCTTGTAAGCCTAATTTTTACTGCCATTTTTTCCTCCTAAAAAATATATTTTGTATTAAACAAGCAATTGCTTGGTTATACCAATTTAAAACAAACCTTTTATGCCCTTTTTGCCTTTCATTTGCTTAATTAATTCTTTGGTTTGTTCATATTGTTTTAAAAGCATATTAATGTCTTGAATTGTTGTGCCACTACCAGTTGCAATACGCTTTTTTTGACTAGATTTAATAAGTTCCGGATTTACCCTTTCCTTTTTTGTCATGGATTGAATTATTGCCTTATTTTTCAAAAGCTGCTTTTCATCTATATTGATGGAACCAACCTTATTTGAAAGTCCTGGAATCATAGAAATAAGATCTTTTAGGCTACCCATCTTTTTAATCTGTTCCATTTGAATCAAATAATCTTCAAAAGTAAAAGAATTTTGCCTAAAGTTTTGCTCCATTCTTTTCATTTCTTCTTCAGTTACAGCATTTTTCGCCTTTTCGATTAAGGTGAGAACATCACCCATTCCTAAAATTCTACTTGCAATTCTATCTGGATAAAAGGGCTCAATATCGCCTATTTTTTCACCAATTCCGGAAAATTTAATTGGTTTATTTGTAACTGCTTTAATAGAAAGTGCCGCACCACCTCTTGTGTCACCATCAAGTTTTGTTAAAATAACTCCGGAAACATCTAGCTTATTATTAAATGATTCTGCCACAGTTACAGCATCTTGACCTGTCATAGAATCAACCACTAATAAAATTTCAGTTGGAGACACTTCAGCCTTTATTTTTTGAAGTTCCGCCATTAGTTCTTCATTTATATGAAGCCTTCCTGCGGTATCTAATATCACAACATCAAAGCCCTGTTTGTTCGCGTGTTCAACTGCAAGTTTTGCAATTTTAACAGGATTGGTTTTGCCCTTTTCAAAAACCTCACATCCAGCTTGTTTACCAACCGTTTGAAGTTGTTCAATGGCTGCCGGTCTGTAAATATCACAGGCAACCAAAAGTGGTTTTTTCCCTGTAGACTTCAAATGATAGGCTAGTTTTGCACACATTGTTGTCTTTCCAGCACCTTGTAGACCGCACATCATTATAACGGTTGGAGGTTTTGAAGAAAATTTTAGTTTTTGGTCAGGGCTACTCATAAGTTCAATTAAACTTTCGTTAACGACTTTAACAACCTGTTGAGAAGGAGTCAAGCTTTTTAAAATTTCATCATTTAAACATTTTGCACTTGTTTTTGCAATAAAATCTTTAACAACCAAGTAGTTGACATCTGCTTCTAAAAGGGCAATTTTAATTTCTCTCATCGCCTCGTTTATTTCAAGTTGTGTAAGCTTACCCTTATTGGTAAGTTTTCTAAAAACATGATTTAATTTTTCACTTAATCCAGAAAAAAGTGCCATGACTATCCTTTTATAATATTTTTTTTAAAAGTTCTATTTTTTTTGTGTCTGTTTGATTTTTGTCAAACACGACATTTGAAATTTGAGCAAGATGCAATTTGTTTTCCATATTCTCTAGGTTTAAAACCGCTCTTTTAAGAGAGTCGTTGACCGCCTGTCTAGTTGCGCCATCGGCAATTTCAGAAAAAGACATGTCTAAAAAATAATGCTTGTAAATCATATCTTTTTGTTTTTCAGACAAAAAATCTCCATAGAGTTCATATAGTTTGCAAATTTTTAAGTTTTTTTCAATCTCCATAACGGTGTAAAGGTTCAAACCTTTACATGTAATATATCACACTAAAACATTTTTATCAAGTATTTTTACAAATTTATTTTAGAAATCATAAATTTAACGACTTGATCCACATCCATGTTATCTGAATCTACTAAAATTGCGTCTTTAGCTTGAATAAGAGGAGATATTTCACGATTTAAATCTCTTTCATCTCTCTGTTTTATTTCATTTAAAACCTGTTCATATTTGGCAACACCACCATTAGAAAGAATTTGCTCTAATCTTCTTTTAGCACGCACCTGCGGACTGGCTGTTAAAAAAAACTTGTAATTTGCATTTGGCAAAACCTTTGTTCCAATATCTCTTCCTTCCATAATAACATTCATTTTAGAGGCCACATTTTGTTGCTGCCTTACCGCCATTTCGCGAATGCAAGCAAATTGTGAGATAAAAGAACTGGCATACGTCACCTTTTCATCTCGCAAAAGTGGGGTAACAAATTTTCCATTCAAATAATCTTCCTGCATGCCATTTTCAAATTTTACCTCAAATTGGATATTCTTGGCATTGTTTTTTACAACCTCTTCATTTTCAAAATCTAATTTTTTTTCAACAAAATAAAGAGCCATTGTTCTATACATATTTCCGGTGTTTAAATGTAGATAGCCAAGAGCTTTTGCAAGTTCTTTTGCGATTGTTGTTTTACCGCTACCAGCAGGACCATCTATCGCTATATTTATAAATTTATTTTCCATACATCACCCTTCTCAATTTAACATTTTAAAATTAAATAAGTCAATTATAACAAGCTTTCAATTATGAATATAGTTTATTTTACTTTATTTATAAAATAAAATTATATTAGTTTGATTTATCTTTTTTGATATGATAAACTAAATGAGTATAATTATTAAAATTATAAAAGGAATAAAAATGGAAATTGAAAAGACTAAACAACAATTCGAAAATGAAATAGAAGACGCAAAGGATTTAAATCAATTAGACAACGTAAGGGTCAAATTTCTTGGAAAAAAAGGTTTGGTTACAGAATTAATGTCCCACATTAAAGAATTGGCACTAGAAGAAAAAAAGGCCTTTGGACAAAAGATAAACTCACTTAAAAGCCTTATTGAAAACAAGATTGAACAAACCAAACAAAAATTAGAAAAAGAAAATATTGAAAAAAAATTAAAAAATGAGAAAAAAATTGATATTACCCTTCCAATTTCTATTGAGTCTGGCTCCCTTCACCCTAGAACAATTTTGCAAAAAGAAATTGAAGATATTTTTGTTGGAATGGGCTTTACTGTGGAAGATGGTTTTGAAGTTGAAACAGAATACAACAATTTTGATGCCGTGAATGTGCCAAAAAATCATCCCGCAAGAGATATGCAAGACACTTTTTGGCTTTCAAATAATCAGGTTTTAAAAACACAAACCTCTGCCGCCCAAAACAGAATTTTAAGAAAATATAACGGACCTCTTAAAGCAATTTTCCCTGGCAGATGTTTTAGGAATGAAGCGGTTGACCATTCTCATGAGAACACTTTTTTTCAAATAGAGGGCTTGCTTGTAGATGAGGATGTTTCGGTTGGAAACTTAATTTTCTTTATGAAAAAAATGCTTTCTGAACTATTTAAAAAGGATATAAATGTGCGTTTAAGACCGGGATTTTTTCCTTTTGTTGAACCAGGTTTTGAAATGGATGCACAATGCACCTTTTGTGAAGGAAAAGGATGTCAAGTTTGTAAAAATTCTGGTTGGATAGAACTATGTCCATGTGGCATGATTCATCCTCAAGTTTTAAAACTTGCAGGGTTAGACAGTGAAAAATATTGTGGTTTTGCTTTTGGTCTTGGATTTGACCGCCTTGTAATGCTTCAATATGGACTTGATGATATTAGAATGCTAAATAGCGGGAATTTAAAATTTTTAAAACAATTTAAAACAAAATTTTAATGATCAAAGATAAATTAAGGAGAAAACAATGTATATATCACTAAATTGGATAAAAGAGCATGTCAACTTAGAAGGAATTGACGAAGATGAACTCATCAAGCGCTTTTTACTTTCAACTGCAGAAATAGAAGAAGTTATTCATAAAGGTCAAGATGTTCAAGGCGTTATTTTTGCAAAAATAACCAGTGTTGAAGCCCATCCTAATTCTCAAAAGCTTCACATTTTAAATGTTTATGACGGTCAAGAAAATGTTCAAGTTGTTTGCGGAGCTCCTAACGTTAGAGTTGGAATGGTAACTGCCTTTGCCCCACTCAAGAGTGTTGTTGGCGGACATAAAATTTCAAAAGCTAAACTTGCTGGAGTGGAAAGTTTTGGAATGTGTTGTAGCGAAAGTGAACTTGGCATTGGAAGCGATGATAATGGCATTATGGACATAAAAGACGATGTTATACTAGGCACACCTATTAAAGAATTCTACCCTATAGATGACACTATTATTGAAATTGACAACAAATCTCTCACCAATCGCCCTGACCTTTGGGGACATTATGGCATCGCCCGCGAATTTTCAACCATTTTTAAAAGAGAGTTAAAACCTCTTAAACTTTTTGAAACAAGTCGTTTTGATGATTTAGAAAAAGTAAGCATAAAAATCGAAGATGAAGATTGTCTTAGATATAGTGCAATTACAGTTAAAAACATTTTTACTCATAATAGTCCACAATGGTTAAAGATTAGGCTTTGTTATACAGGAATGCGAGATATTAATCTACTTGCAGATTTAACCAATTATCTTATGCTTGAATTAGGTCAACCTATGCACGCATTTGACAACGACAAAGTTAAAGGCATTGTTGTTAAAAAGGCGCAAGAAAATCAAAAAATGCTTACCCTAGAAGGCGAAGAACATACACTTTCAAAAGACACATTAATTATCTGCAACAATCAAGAAAACCCAGTTGCAATTGCCGGCATTAAAGGTGGACTTTTAAGTGGGATAAGTGAAAACACAACCAGCCTATTTTTAGAAAGTGCTTGTTTTGACCCTACTTCTATCAGAAAAGCAAGTGCAAATATTGGTCTTAAAACTGATGCATCAATTAGATATGAAAAATCACTTGATCCAGAAATGACAACACTTGCTATTAAAAGATTGCTTAAATTGTTAAACGAAATAGAACCAAATATGGAGGTTACTTCATCTTTAAGTGATGTCTATAGTAAACACTACCCAAGAAACAAAATACAATTCTCACGTCAATTTTTACAAAAAAGAATTGGTGTTGAATTAGAAAATAATAAAATTGAGGAAATTTTAAAGTTTTTAGGTTTTGAGGTTTCTAGAGAAAATGATAATTTTATGGTAATCCCACCTTCATTTCGTTCAACAAAAGATATTTCAATTAAGGAAGATATTGTTGAAGAAATTGCAAGAATGTATGGTTATGATAACATTCCCTATCAATCTCTTTTAGGAGAAATTAAGCCAACCCAAATAGATTATGTGCATGATAAAGAATACAAAACAAAATTAATTCTTTCAGAAAAATATAATTTAAACGAAATACACTCTTACATTTGGAATTTTAATGATTTCAATGAAACTTATGATATTAAAACAACTTCTCATCTTTCTTTATTAGATACTACAAACAGTGGACAAAGCGGCATAAGAAGTGAGCTCGCCCCTACACTTTTAAAAGTTTTTTTTGAAAACAAAAACAATTTCAATGACATTTGCATTTATGAGATTGGAAGAGCAATTGTGGGCATAGACGAAAATAATTTAGGCATTGAAAAGCGTAAGCTTGCAATAGTTTTAGCCTCGCAAAATAAAGATAAAAAAGAATTATTTTTTTCATTGAAACAAATGCTCTTAGACATTTGTCAAACTGCGTTAGATACAAAAGTAGAATTTAAACAAAATGAAACAGAAAGTTATTTGAATCCAATCAACAGTTGTCAAATTACATCTTCTAATAATGTAATTGGTCATATGGGTCTGTTGCACCCTATGATTACAAGCAAATTGGATAAGCGATTTAATATTGCTGTATTAGAAGTTGATTTTGATTTACTTTGCCAAGGTGAAAAATTGACAAATAAGCTTGAAAAAATATCAAAATATCAATCAGTCGCTTTAGATTTCAATTTTGATGTACCTTTTACTAAAAATTATGAACAGGTAGATTCTTTAATTAAAAATTTTCATTCAAAACTAAAATACAACTATTCACTTTCTGACATTTATAATGATGAAAAAAATAATAAACAATACTGGACTTTTAATTTCACTATTTATTCACTCGAACGCACATTAAGCAGTGAAGATATTGACAAATTTTTCTCAAAACTTACAACCTACATGTCAGAAAATGGTATTGAACTAAAAAAATTCATTTAAAGTTTGGGTAGTTTACTAATAAAAGCAAACTTTAGGAAGTTCAATCTTTGTTTCACTCACATTTATTATTGCCATCACAATTTGCTTGATTTCTCAAATACTTTCTTTTTGAAGGCAGAATGAGCCTAAAGGTGCTTTCCAATAAAGCATCTGATAATACAGTCCATGTTATAAATTATACTAAATTTTAAAAACAATTTTAACAATCATTAAAAAATGAAATATATAAATTTTATCATTGAAAAAGAATATGATAGTGTTTTGAATTTTTTGAAGGAATTAAGTCTTTCAAAAAATTTTATTATTTCTCTTAAAAATAACGAAAAATCAATTTTTGTAAATTCGCAATTGCAAAATTTAAGTTATCAACTAAAAGTTGGGGATCAAGTTTCTTTTTTAAAAGAGCCCTCACCTAAACAAAGTAGTATTTTAAAAACTAATTTGCCTTTAGAGGTTGTGTTTGAAGATGATGACATTTTAATAGTAAACAAGCCTGCTGGAATTGTGACAATTCCCTCAAAGCTTCATAACTCTATAAGCTTAGCCGGAATGGTTGTAAATCATTATGAATTTCCATTCACATTTAGACCAATCAATAGACTAGATAAAGATGCAAGTGGTCTTGTTGTCATTGCTAAAAATGCCTACATTTGCGAAAAATTATTAAAAAGTATAAAAGAAAAATTTTATTATGCTATTGTTGAAGGTCTAATTGACCAATCCTTGGTTATTGAAAAAAATATCTTAACTTTACAGGATGAAAATAAGATAAATATTAGAAAAAGAGTTATTTCGCCATTAGGGAAACCGGCAAGAACTTTTGTTGAACCAGTAAAAAAATTCAAGAATTATACTCTTTGCAAAATAGTAATCGAAAATGGAAGAACACACCAAATTCGTCTACATCTTTCTTCTATTGGACACCCTCTTTTAGGAGATGAATTATATGGAAACAAAAGCAATTTGATTTCAAGAACAGCCTTACATCTAAGACAAATTGATTTATGCCATCCCATTTCAAAAGAAAAACTTTCGATTTTTGCACCATTCCCGTCTGATTTTGAAAACATACTAAACATAGATTAAGTTTTAAACTATAAATAAAATTTTTAATTATGAAAATACTTTTATTTTTGCTATATCTAAAAGCGAAGTCATTTTAATACTAATGAAGCTAACGCCTTGAAACTGATATATCTTCATATATAAAAAAAGCCTTAGAGATTTAATTATTCTAAAGCCTTGATTATTTTTTATTTAAGTTAAACTTATAATATTATTTTATTTGCTAAAATCATAAATTGACCATTTTCTTATTTTATAGCTAATTATTTAACATTAAATTACTACATATAATTTTTCTAGATAGGAAAAATGTTATGATTTAATTTAAAGCCACTTCATCTAAATAAGTTGCTTCCATGTCTGAAATATGAAAAATCATAGCATTTGGAAAAGAGTAAAAAGCTTGTGAAATTGCGTAACTCCCACCAAGAACCCTTTGGTCATATCCACCCATATGCCAATTTATTATCATAGCCTCTTCCCTTGTAAGCTTCATAAAGCCACTTATTATGTAGACAGATTTTTCGCCATGCCCATACGGAAGTTTGTCTTCAATTGAATAATAGGGTTTTTGGACCCAAACTCCGTCAACTTTTACATTTCTAAAATCTTCCTTGTAATAATCAACTTTACAAACATCATGCAAGAGAGCACAAATTGTTATCGATTCGAGTGAAATTTTTTCCTCGAAATTTTCACCATACTCATTTTTCAAATTTTTTAAAAATCTTTTATAAACATTTAAAGAGTGAAAAACCAATCCTCCAGCAAAATTAGAATGAAATTTAGAACTTGCAGGTGCAGTGAAAAAATCTGACTTTAAAAGCCATTCTAAAAGATTATTAGCTCCCTCCCTTTTGATATTTTCGCTAAAGATTTTAATAAATTCATCCTGATAATTCATACACTCTTCCTTTGTTTAATCCAAATCTTTGATAATTTTAGTTAAATTATTTTCTATTTGGTCTAGTTCTATTAAGCAAGCTTCTTGCGCACCTCTAATTTTAACCTCGGCTTTATTTTCTTTTAAAGTTCTAGGACTAATAACAACTCTAATTGGAATTCCAATGAGCTCACTATCGGTAAGTTTAATTCCTGCGGATGCGTTTCTGTCATCATATAAAACTTCAAATCCATCAGATATTAGTTTTTCATATAGCTCATCAGCATGTTTCTTAACATTTCCATCATCAACTCTAAGAGGACATAAATAAATGTGCCAAGGCGCAATAGCTATTGGCCATTTAAGGCCTAATTCATCACTGCTTTCTTCAGCAACACATGCAATTGCTCTACCCACACCAATACCATAACAACCCATAATAGGATAAAATGATTCTCCATTTTTATTATGAATAGTCATATTCATTGATTTTGTATATTTTGTGTCTAATTGAAAAATTTGTCCCACTTCGAC
This sequence comes from uncultured Clostridia bacterium, assembly GCA_937992055.1. Classification (GTDB taxonomy): domain Bacteria; phylum Bacillota; class Clostridia; order Christensenellales; family UBA1242; genus CAJKWP01. Next base: position 21,022 of record CALKLQ010000034.1, read on the forward strand.
ACCTTTTGAAATTGTCACATGACCTTTTTTGCAATTTGGACAAATTTGTCCATTTTCAACTTTTGCAATATCATTAAATTGAATCTGAATATCTCGACCAAAAGTAAAACCCTTAAAATGATATCCGCTCTTATTAGCTCCAACAACAAAACAACCATCTTCAAGAGAATTATCATAAAATGCCATAACATTTTCGGAAAACGATTTAGGTCCTATATTTCCAGCAATAAGTTCACTGCCCTCCTCAATTTCTACTGGAACAATTTCATCTTTAGCAAGATTCCTTAGTTTGGTTTCATTTACTTGCAAATCTCCTCTTATAAAGCCAACCACATATTTTTTTAGGTTAACCGCATAATAGCAAACCGCCTTGCATGTTTGTTCGCTTTTAATATTTAGTTGTTTACAAACCTCTTCAATTGTATGTTTTTCACCAGTATAAACTTCGCAAAGCTCCTGATTTTCACTTTCAAATCTAGGAATAATTGCAGTAGCAACCTCATTATTGGCTCTATAACCGCAAGTATCACAGATAACAATGCTATCTTCACCAATAGGATTTAAAAGCATAAATTCATGATTGACATTGCCACCCATCATTCCGCTATCAGATTTTACTGACACAACATTTTTCATGCCTATTCTTTTAAAAATACGCTCATAAGCAGCATGCATTTTATCATAATAAGCTTGGAGGTCCTCATAGGAATTATGAAAAGAATAAGCATCTTTCATAGTAAATTCACGGGTTCTGATAAGACCTGCTCTAGCTCTTGCCTCATCGCGAAGTTTGGTTTGAATTTGATAAATCATGAAAGGGAGTTGGTCATAACTTTTAATCGTATTTTTTGCAATATGAATAGCAGCCTCTTCATGAGTCATGCCCAAAACCATGTCATGTCCGGTTCTGTCTTTTAATCTAAACATTTCTTGTCCAATAGATGAGTATCTTCCGCTTTCCTCCCAAAGTTCTTTTGGCATCATTACAGGAAACAAAACCTCTTGACCATCGACCTTGTTCATTTCCTCTCTGATAATTTTTTCTATTTTTCTTTGCACTCTAACTGCGGGAGGCAAAAGAGAAAATATGCCATTGCACATTTGTTTAATATATCCAGCTCTAATAAGATATTCGTGACCTCTTGCCATAGCTTGAGTTGGCTTACTTTCAATTCTTTCGCCTAACAATTTAGAAATTTTCATACTATTCTTCCTCCGCATTAATAATGTCTAACTTTATTTTTGCCTCTGCAAGTTTTTTATTAGATTCGCTTATGAGTGATTTAGCTCTTTCATAAAGTTCCATACCTTTAGAAAGGGTAATTTCTCCAGATTCTAACTTTTCAATTATACCTTCCAATTCCTCATTAATTTCTTCAAATTCCATAATAACTCCATTTAAATTTGTTTAGCTACTGTTTTACCATCTTCAAAATACAATTCAAATTCTAGGTTTGATTTAAGTTCTTTAAGTGACTTTACATTTTCCCCGCTTTGTTCAACTTTAGCATAACCCAATGATAAAATCTGTTTGGGGTTCAACTTTTGAATTTTCAATTCATTATAAGACGCCCTATGTTGTTTTTGCAAGAGAAAACTTGAAAAAACAGAAACTAATTTTTGTTTGTAAAACACATTTTTATTTACCTGCAAGTTAAAAAGCCCCATAACCAATGATTTAACATTACCAGTTTTAAACTCCAAACTTTTGCAGTTAATTGTTATCATATTGAAAAGAGTTTTTGAAAGTTTAAAGAAACTTTTATTTGCAAAATCTCTAACTGCAAATATGTTTTTAGAAACAAGTTCACCGGCAACTGATGGAGTTGCAGCTCTCACATCCGCAACAAAATCAATAATAGTAAAATCAGTTTCATGTCCAACCGCTGAAATTAATGGTTTTTCAAGAGAAAAACCGGCTCTCGCAACTTTTTCAGTATTAAAACAAGACAGGTCTTCTTGAGAGCCACCTCCTCTTGCTACAATTACAACATCTACATCGGTTTGATTAAAGTATAAAATTCCCCTTGCAATTTGAGCATCTGCGCCATCGCCCTGAACTTTTACTGGATATAAAACCAAATTAAGAAAGGGATTTCTTCTGGAACAAACCTGCATGATATCATGCAAAACCGCTCCAGTGCTGGAAGTGACTATACCTATTTTTTTAATTCTCTTAGGCAAACTTTTTTTAATTTTGGAATCAAACAATCCCTCATCTTCAAGTTTCTGTTTCAATTTTATTAAATTTTCATAAAGTGTGCCTAGACCTTTCTTTTCAATTTTAAAAACATTAAAGCTTAACTTCCCACCTTTGACATAATAATTTGGTGAGCCCGTTACAATGGCAGAATCACCATCTTTAAAGCTATTGAAAAGCCCCACACCAAACATAACACAAGATATGCATGCATTTTCATCTTTTAAATTAAAGTAGGCATTGTCACGTACAACCTGCCAACCACTTATCTCACCAAAAACACTGACACCATGCAACATGACCTCAGCTTCAAATATATTTTTAATAAAAGTTCCATATTGAGAAACTGTTAATGCTTGTTCAAACATAATATTCCTAAAATTAAAAAATTAGCTTAAAATAGAAGCTAAAATTCCGTTAATAAATTTGGGACTTTTTTCAGTCGAATATAACTTTGCAAGTTCAATAGTTTCATCAATGGCAATAGCTTTCGCCGTTGACAAAAATTCAACCTCGGTTAAAGCTAGCAAAATCAAAGCTAAATCAATTTTATATATTCTGTCTATTTCATATCCCTGTAAGTTTTCTTTTACTTTTAATTTTAATGATTGTTTATTTTGCAAATATTTTTCTATGATTGACTTTGCAAAAACAAAATCATCATCATTAAGTCCATCTTCATTAATACATTTATCAATTTCTTCCTGCTCTATATCAAAAAAGAGAGATTGATATATAACTTTAAAAGCACTTTCTCTTGCATTTCTTCTCATTTCTGTTCTTCACCAAATTTTTTTTCTTCAAAGTCAACATCCAAAACATGAACATTGACTTTTGCTGTTTTCATATCGACCATAGACGCTATATTGTTTTTTACATTTTCTTGAACTCTAAATGCAACGTCTGGAACACTAAAACCATTTTCAACAGATAAACTGATATCCACAACCAAAAGTCCATTAGGATTAAAGTGTACTTGTATTCCTGGAAACTTAGTCTTTTTAAAAATGTTTTTAAACTTTGAGGAAAAACTATCTTTAAGTTTAGAAACACCATTAATCTCTTCTGTTGCCAAAGAGATGATAGAAAATAATATTTTTTTGTCGCAAGAAAGTTTTCCTTTATATGAAAGTTCATTTTCATTTTTTGCCATAAATACCTCTATAAACTTAAATATTATATCATAATAGCCAAAAAAAACAAAATCAAATTAAAAATTAATTAGCAAAACATTAATTAAAAATAACAAATAACTTTTATTAATTAAAATTGTTTTTAATTAACAAAAAGCTTTATTTAACAAACTTTTTGACTCTCAAACTTATTTATATAGCTAATTATTAAATATTATTCGTAAAATATATTTTACAAAGTTTATGCAACATAAACCCAATAAAATTCTCTTAAGAATGGTTGTCCATCATTTATTGAAGCTTCAATTTGCCAAACATTATCATCAAAAACGAGTTCTTTTGAAGAATTAAAAGGAGAAACAGAAAAACATCTTAATTCATATTCTCTAGTTTGAGAGTAGCCTTCACCTTTAAAATCTTGAGTAACATTCCAAATATTCGTATTGTTAAAAGCGTTTAACTGAATTCCATAGACATTGCTTGAAGATGCACTAGTATACGCACTACCCAACTCAGTTTGATAATTAATTCCATTAATCATATTTAAACCAGAAGTGTTAGTTCCACCTCCTCCGCTAGTTCCCAGGCCTTTGCTATGACCTGAATAGCCTGTTAAAAAGTAGCAACTACCATATTCCAATCCATTATGAACATCTCTTCCGCCAAAATTTCCAACATAAGACGATGACGAAGCACTTACGATTCCAAAATTATGGACATTATATATTTTATTCTTTGCTCCACTCATTTCTTCCCAGTATCCAAAAACTCCGCCAACATTACTTTGCCCAGAAATATCTCCACGATTAAAACTATCCTTAAAATATTGTAAGCTCTGTCTTCCCTGCATATAACCAATCAAGCCACCAACATAAGATGATTGACTTGCAGTTATTTTCCCATCATTATAATTGTTTTCAAAACATGATATGCTTTTTAAACAACCTAAAATTCCTCCTACATAATAATTAGTAGCTTTTATCGCACCAGTGTTAAAACATGAAGAGATTTCACCTTGAGTTTCCCAATCTCCACTTGAAGATTGATATTCTGCAAATGAATAAACATATCCAGCAATACCGCCCGTATTGTTCCCAGTAGAATTTATTTCACCACTATTGCCACAATTTATTATTTCTAGGTAATTTCCTCTATTATCATCACCAAACCCTAAAATTCCTCCAACAGAACTTCCTCCTCTAACTAAAGAATAATTAAAACATTTATTAATATATAACGCATATACATATTGCCCTACAATGCCCCCTGTTCTATCCCCACCAAAAACGCTTCCCATGTTGTAACAGTTCTGTATTTCACCATTATCGACATAATAAGCTATTCCACCAACAGATCTGTTTTTAGAATTTAATGAGCCTTTATTATAACAATTGAGTATTTTTGTCATACTAATTATTTCAAAACTTCCCACATAAGAAATAGTTTTATATCCAGTAAAAGAACCTACAATTCCAGAACAATTTGTCAAATCTGCAAGATTATAACAACTACTAATTGAGCTATATTCGCAAGCGCCAATAATTCCTCCACCATATCCATCAGTAGCATTTACTTCACCTTTGTTATAACAGAACTCCACAATTCTTGTGTAATCTGTCTTGTCAGCAGAAGTTTTTGAAGCGATATAACCACAAATTCCACCAACTATTGAAGTTGCTTCAATTTCCCCTGAATTGATACAATTTGATATTTTAGCCAAATATGATTTCCCACAAATTCCACCAACATTTTGTTTTCCAGCAACTTGACCAACAAAAGAAATTTGGCTTAAAGTTGCATTATTTTCGCCAATTATTCCTCCTACATTGTTTTTGTTCAATGCGCTTATTGACATTTCAACATAACAGGACGAAACAACGCCACCTAATGTTTTACCTACAATTCCACCAACATTGTCACAAGATGCATTTTCTATCTTTGAATCTAAAATAACAACATTTTTTATAACTCCGCTTGAATAGGCAAAAAGACCACAAGCATTATCATTTGCAACAGCATTAAGTCCAGTTATTCTTTGTCCAGCTCCATCAAAAGTTCCAGCAAAAGGATTGGAACTTGTTCCCATAGCAGGCCATATCATATTTTGACCATCATGTACACTTAAATCTATAGGAGCAATAAGCTTATAATTTTTATCTCCATAGTTTGCATAGTCAGTACGAAGCAAGAAATTTATTCTAGCTAATTGTTCTGGAGTTGAAATTTCGTAAGGAGTACCAGCAGTGCCATTTCCACCGGCAAACTCAGTTGAATAAACTTTAACTCCCCATTGTTCTGCAATTATCTCCTGCGCACTAGTAAAAAAAACGAACATATACAAACATATAAATATTGTCACAAGAGTTAAGAAAAGAAGGACATTGTTTTTTCTTTTGTTTTCCATAAAACCTCCTTTATAGTTAATATATTTATTCATATTTCTCTCTCTTAACTTAAATATTACTATATTTTTAGTAAGACTGTCAAACTCTATTAATAAAAAAAATGAAAACTGAATTTTAAATCAATTTTCACTCTTTTCACAAAAATTATTAATATTACTAATCTTTTATTCAAAATAAAGTTATCACCTAGATTAATCGTTGTATTTAAACTAAAGCATTTATTTAAAACCTAACATCTTATTTTAAAGTTAATATCTTTTTACACTTGCCAGAAATGTTCAAAAAACATAACTTGGTTTTAAATTTATAAATATTAAATTTCTATCTTAAATAGTATTATGTTTTATTTTAAAATACTAAATGTAGTATTTTAAAATATTTTATATGCTTTCAAACACTATTTAGTATTAAGTAATTTAAACGTAAATTTTCTACAAACAAACCTGTTTATTACTCTTGTGATTAAATTATTCTACAGGAATAATCTTTATATAATCTATACTTTTTCCTGTTTGTTCTTGAATTACTGAAACTATTTGTGCCACCTCACTGGAAGCAAGTTCTGCACTTTTAACAATTACATTAATGTAAGAAGCTGAATTTGTAACAATAACATCTGCAAAGCCTTTAGCTTTAATAAGTCCCTCCATAACAAGTTCGCTTTCCATTTGTGAAATAATTTCCATTTTTTTACCTTCTGCCGTAGCTATTGCTTCTGCACTAGAACTGTCACTTTTAATTATTGCGTCATAATATAAAAGTTCTTGGTCTCTTGTTGTTTGTCTATCCCCTCTATAACCATCAAAATAGCTTATGTTGCTGCCAGTTTGTGTTCCAGCATCAACCACACGATTGTTTAAAGCAATATTAAGATAACCGGTAACACCTAATAAAGCAATCATGGCAACTAAAATAATTATTTTTGTTCTTTTTTTCATAAAAACTCCTTTTTTATTTATTTCCAACTAATATTTCAATATTAGTAGTTGGCAAATTTAAAACTGTTTCCACCGCTCTTAAAATTTGCAGTTTTACAGAAACATCATTAGCACCGCTGGCAACAACAACTACACCTGCCATTGTTTGCTTTTCATCCAAATAGTTTATCATTACACTAACCTTTCCCACCCCTTCTAAATCTTCCAAAATCCCGCAAAGCCTAATTTCTAAATCTGTTTGTCCATTAGTTGTACTGGTAGACTTAGATGACCCAACTGAGGAAAGATAAATAAGAAGTATGATAACGGCGAATATAACAGCAATGACAATTTCAATATGTTTTATATTTTTTAATTTTTGAAACAGAGAAATCTTTTCAAACCACTTTTTTTCACTCATTAAATTCAATCTTCTCCTTTTCAACTAAAATGTATTTTTGAATAGTTGCAATCACTGTTTTCTCTATATCTATATGCTGGTTTTTATCGTTAATAACTAAATTCGTCAAATCGACAAAAATTTTCTCTATTTGCATTTCGTCGGAAAAAATGTCGCCATAAACACTTATTTCAATGCCTTCTAAATTATTCTCTTTTAAGTCACTCTCGATTTCTTTTTTTAACAAAGATAGTTTGTTTTGATTTTGTTGATATATAAAATCTTCCTGAATTTTTATTTCCTCACGCTGAAATATCTCATCAAAATTAATTTCAGATTTTAAAAGTTTTGGAAGTGGCGCAATAATTATTAAAATCATTACAAATGCAAAAATGCTCTTAATGTATTTTTCGGTTTGCCCCTTTGGCAAAACAATGTCCACCACAACTGAAAGGACACTCACACCAGCTATGGACAAGAGCCAAGCTGAAATTCCATTCATAATGCCCTCCTTAAATGAAATTTGCACTACACATAATTAATGCAGTTATTATTAAAAACATGAATGCAACACCAATTAAAATAACTAAAAGCATGGTAAGCGACTTTGAAACAGAAAACAAAAAGGAGGATATTCTTCCATCAGATAAAGGTTCTAAAATTGATGCAGTAAGTTTTAATAATAAACTAAAAATAACTATGGTTAAAATTGGTGAAAGAACGCTAACAAAAATAAGAAGTAAACCACATGCTCCTATGGCATTTTTAATGAGAACCGAACTAGCAACAATAACATTGAATCCATCTGCAAGATATCCTCCAAGAATAGGAACATAACTTTTAAGTGCAAACTTTGCTGTTTTTACAGAAATTCCATCGTACGATCCTGCTGTTATCCCTTGTATAGACATAAACGCTATAAATATAGTAAACATCGAACCAACTAACCATTTAAAACAAGAATTTAAAAAGCTATTGAATTTTTCTAATTTAACGGTTGATGTCAAATTTGAAATAACCGCAAAAACCAAGGAAAATATAAATATTGGAACAAGCACCAAATTAAAAATTTGCATTATACTTCCAGAAAGTAGTGCTATAGCCGGTTGATACACACTAACTGATACGGTACCCCCTATGGCAGTCATAAGCGTAAGTAAAATAGGAAACAAAATATCTATTTCCGCCTTCATTGTCTCAAGAGTAGAACGGGATAGATTTAACATTTGCATAACCGCAGAGGAAATCAAAACTAAAACTAAGGCATAACACACAAAATGAATGACATCGCCTAGACTTTTATCTTTTCCACTCCGCAAATTTCCCAACATGCTTGATAAAATTCCAATGGCTAAAATTGTTGCAACTAAGGGCAGAAAATCTAATATCTGTTTTAAAACCAAATTAATTGTTGCACTAATTACTGTATTCCCTAGCTCTTTAAATTCTCCATTTATAATCATTTTTATCTTGTCAACAAATGAAGAGTCACCAAATATTTTAAGTTGTTCCTCGTCAAGACCTGCCAATAAGTCTTCTAGGTCAGAAAAATCTAAATCGCCCAATTGATTGTCCACTTCGGTAGACACATCTTCTAAAACTTCATCCTCTGTTTTGCCTGCACCCATTCCTAAAAACAAAAACGAAATGCAAAGTAGCATAATAAAAATCAAATACTTTTTTTTCATGGCAATAGCCCCGCAATTATTTCTATGATAGTTTTTATAATTGGAATAGACATTGAAAAAATAATAATTTTACCAGCTAACAAAATTTTGTCTGAAAGCGAACTTTGTCCACTATCATTACAAATGTTCGCACTAAATTCAGTTATGTATCCAACACCAATGATTTTTATAATTAAATTGAATAGCTTTGTATTTAGACCCGTTTTTTCTACAACAAAATTAAAAACGCCCAAAATTTCAGTCAAAAAATTAACGCACATAAAAAGAATAACAATACCACCACAAATACTAACAAAAATTGAAATTTCCGGCTTTATTTGTTTTACTAGCATCGTTGCTATGCAAGTTATTAAGGCTACGCCTGCAATCTTGATTATTTCCATGACACCTCATTACAAGTTAAACATTGTTTTTACGGTTTCAAAAAGTGATGAAATCATGTCAAGAACCATCATTAGAGCCACAACCAAACCTGCAAGTGTTGTTAACATTGCAATTTCATCTTTACCTGTGTGCTTTAAAATCTGACCTACAACCGCTGTTAAAATTCCTACAGCTGCAATTTTAATAATAATATCAACTCCCATATTAATCTCCTTAAACAAAAATCAATCCCAAAAGCGCCCCAACCATTATTGCTAGTTTTAAGAGAATCGGCGAATATTTTTTCTCCTCACTGCTACATCTTTGTAGCGTATTTGAAATTTTTTCTTTAAATTGTGAAAGTTGAAGGCTTTGAAGTTCAACATCAAATTTTCCAAGACTTTTAAAAAATGAAAAAATCAAATGTTTTTCATCATCTTTTAAGAGCTTTACACCATCAAATAATTTTTCTCTATCAAGCTGTCGGGCATCTAAAAGAACGATAAAATTTTTAATTATTTTTTCAAGCGCCCTGCTGTTTAATTTTTGGGAACTCAATATATCCACAATTTTTTCCCTTGAAAAATTAATGTCAAGGTTCACATTTTCAATTAAAGAAATAAGTTCTTCAAAAAAAATTCTTCGATTTTTATAATAAGAGGAAAGTCCATACCCAACATAACCACAAAGTAGCACCAACGACAAAATTAAAAACAACTTCATTGGCTAACTCCAAGAAACTATTCTAGTAAGATTTTCATTATAAACGCCCTCAATTGTTCCTGGTCCTTGACGTGATGATAGAACTACAAAACGAGAAAAATATTTTGAATTTAAGATATCTTTATACTCACTTTTTGCTCTTAACTCTGTCACTGAAGCGGCATGAACGGTAGCCATAACACTAACACCGCAATTAAAAGCTTGCTTTATTGCATTTAAATCTTCCTCTCCGCCCAGTTCATCTGCAACAATCAAGTTTGGAGACATGGTTCTTATTCCTTGTATAAAGCCTTGTTTTTTTGTGGAATAGCATAAAACATCACAAAATTTTCCAAGATTCATTTGTCCGCCGCCAAAAATTTCTCCACGTTCATCAAGCACTAAAACATTTAAGCAAAAGTTATTTTCTGATAATTGAAAAACGAAATCCCTAATAAAGGTTGTTTTACCACAAGCAGGTGGCGATATGACCAAGGTATTCTTCACTCCAAATTCATCCACTATTGCACTAAATGCTGATAGTGAGCAGTTTTTAATTTCATGCGGAATTCTTATATTCAAACTTGTATAGTTAGATATTGTCTTTATCTCATCCTTTTCAATTACAACATCTCCGCATATACCTATTCTTATTCCTCCTTCAACAACAATAAAGCCTCTTTTAATTTGTTCATTGACAGAATATATTGAACAACCACTTGCTCTAAAAACCACATCTTCTATATCCTCTTTTTGACAAATGATTGCCTTATCTACATGTGAAGTTAGCCCCCTTTCCCCAAGATAATAGGGTTGTCCATCTAAAAAAACTGTAACTGGCTGATTACTTCTAAGCCGTAACTCATTAAGCCTTGAAAAATCTATCCTTTTATCAATCACATTAAAAATGTTTAATGGCAAAATTTTTCCTAGCATTAGTCCCCCTTTCTTTATCAATAAAAAATTACCTTGGCTATATCTGCTCAAGGTAAAATATTTATAAAAAATATAAAAAATTCAGTTTAGACAAATTGTGTCATATTGTTACAAAAATTAAAGAAGTTATTAATTCCAATGTTCGCCAATTTCTTTCATGTTTTCAAAAAGGTCATTGGACTTAATTGGGTCCATTGTATAAATTTCGGTTTCAAACAAAACCTCATCCTCAAGTTTAATTATTAATTTTCCAACAACTTGTTCTTTTTCCAAAGGAGCAATTAACACATCGTCCATTTGATATTCGTAAGAAATTTTTAAACTCTCCTCCTTGGTTAATGGGTAGTAAAAGCCCTGTTTTGTCCAAAGTTTTACCTCACTTTGTTTACCTTTTTCAACTGGCGCTTTTCTGTAGAATAAATATGGTTCTAACACTTCAACATAATTATACTCATCAAACGCTTTTTGCATGAAAGTTGCGCACTCTTCAAACATAGGCCCACAGTTTAAGACAACACTGATAACAGACAAATCTCCTCTTTTACTCGAGGCAACAAAACATCTACCAGCTAAATCAGTAAATCCGGTTTTAACTCCAGTACAACCATCAAAAGTCCCCAGCAATCTATTTTTGTTTTTTAAAAATCTAGTATCACCTTGTTCGCCGCCAGCGCCTTTGACAGATTTTGATTTTGTCCCAATAATTTCAACAAATTCAGGATACTTTAATGCTTCGGCAGTTATGACCGCCAAATCATATGCACTAGTATAGTGTCCATTAGTATCAAGCCCATGAGGATTGACAAAGTTAGTGTTTTTCAATCCTAATTCATTAGCCTTTTTATTCATCAGTGCCGCAAAGTCTTCTATAGAACCACTAATTCTATAAGCTATAGCACATGAAGCATCATTTCCAGACGGTAAAATCAAACCATAAAGTAGGTCTCTTAAACTTAATTTTTCACCCTTTCTCAAGTACATACTTGTACCTTCAATTCCTACCGCCCTTGAATCTATCTCAAACTCTTCATCAAGATTAGCCTCATTGTCAAGTGCACATAATGCAGTCATGATTTTAGTCGTGCTTGCCATTGGCAATCGCTCATCTTTGTTTTTTTCATAAAGAACACGTTTTGTATTTGCCTCAATAGTAACCATAGCTTTGGCTGATATTGAGGGTTCTTGGTTTTTAGTTGGAAGATAGGCTCCTGTTAAAAATAACAGACAGACTAATAGTGAACAAACAAATTTAAATTTCATCACTTTCTCCTTTATCATTGGAAATTTTTCCTATTAAAGCATTGATAGCATTTAAAAGGGTTTGATAAGCAGATTTATTTTCTATATCCACATACTTTACCTTTCCATCTGTTTCAACCAAAAATCCAACAGGTGAAACACTCATTCCACCTCCACTTCCTCCAGCCATAGGAAAATGATTTGCTACCCGCCTATTTGACAGGTCTGAATATTCACCTCCTCCTACAACAAAACCAACCGCCACCTTTGAAATAGGAATAATAATACTACCACTTGGCGACACCACAGGCTCGCCAACAATGGTATTTGCATCAACTAAAGTCCTAATTCTTTCTATTGTTCCATCAAGTAAGTTTTCAATTGAACTTGTGGCTTCGTATTCTTTTTTCATATTTTTTAAACCTCCACTTTCTAATAGCTGCGAAAATAAAGCAATAAATCAAATCAAAAATTGAAATTGCAAAAGCAGTATTTAAAACAAAGAACAAGCTTTTTTTGTCATAAACAGGAGCACAAGAAATGGAAATTGAACAGGTTTGCTTAAAATTTTTAACAAAGGCAAATGCTCCACAAACAAGTTCATTTAAACTGGCCGAAAGCATAGCGGTTTCAAAAGCATCATTTGTTCCAAGTCTAGAAGCAAAAAACAAATTCCTCACCTTAACTTTATCTTTTAATTGATTTGTTAGCTCTTTAACATAAACTATTTGCTCTTTTGACACTGAAAGTTTAATTTCTGAAACTTTTGGTTTTTTGTTCCCACTTGTTATAACAATGGCAAGTTTAGTAAACTTGAAAGTGGAAAATTTGACCTTAAATTTAAAAATCTTAAAAGTAAAAATCCCATAATTTTTTATTGCATCATAAGTAATACGGAATTTAAAAGTAAAAGGGGTCACTAATAAAATTAAAATTAAAAGAACGAAAATTAAACTCCAATGTTGCATATTTTTATTATTAGTAGTTTTTTAAAGAAAATTCAGTCTAACTCAATTTTTCTAAACATCTGTTGTAATATACATAAGAAACCTTATCCTCTTTAATAGATTTGAGAATGCTGGCAAATAAATTTTTTGCCTTTTCAATTTCATTATCATCAAATGCTCTTACAGCGCTCTCAAAAACACTTTTTTTCATAATTAATTTTTCTCTTTTACTTTTGTCATAAACGTCTAAATCTTCAAAAACAAAAAGAGATTCTTGTTTAAATTTTAAGTTCCCAATATATCTATATGACAGGTTATAGCCAGCAGGGAGCGCATTAAGCGTCCTTTTTGAAAAGATTACAAAGGTTCCAAAATATTTGTTCACTTCATCCATTTTAGATGCCAAATTAACACTATCTGAAATAATTGTAAGTGATTTTCTTGCCTCTTCACCAACAACACCGAAAATAACTTCACCTGTATTTATCGAAATTCCCACCTTCATGTCAGGCAATTTCTTTTGCTTGAAATTTTTATCTTCTATTGCCAAAAATATTGCTCGTGAACATTCTATGGCTTGTTCAGGTTTTGAAAAAACAGCTAAAATCCCATCTCCCAAATACTTATCTACAAAGCCATTAAATTTTCTTATTATTGGGGAAATTGTATTTAAATATGAATTAATAAAATTAAAATTTTCTTCTAAAGAAAGACTTGAGCTCAAAGCGGTAGAATTTCTAATATCACAAAACATTGTGGTGACTTCTTTTTGCACCTGATTACCAAGTTCCAACTCCAAAATATTATTTTTACCAAAAAATTTTAAAAACTGTTTGGGAATAAACTTTTCATATTCAGAATTTGTTTGCCTTAAGACACTCTCCTTTTGTCGATAATTTTCATTTATTTTATTAAGGGCAAATTCAATTTCTTTAAACTGTCTTGTTCCACCAACACTAATCCTATCTTTCACTTTTCCATCGCTCAATCTATAAACGGCTTTTTCCACCTTTTTTAAAGGTCTGCAAACCCAATTAAAAACAAAAAACAAAATTAAAAGATAAATCAATGTGATCAGTATTAACCATAGATAATTATTATTGTTGTTTTGGGACACTTTTAACGCCACTCTTATTGCAACTAAAGCAGGTTGATCATAGTTATTAATATTAAATAGGACATAGGTAACCGTTGCAAATATCAAAGTTAGAGGCACTGTTATAAAAAATAACATAATATTAAAGCTTTGAGTTTTTAAAAATTTAATATATAAAAAGGTTCCAAAGAATAATGCTAACAGGAAAAATGCCAACGCCAAATAAGATAAAAAATTAAAATTTAGCCTAAATGCGCCGTTTGAATAAATTGCTCCCCATAAAAATCTAAAAGTCAAGATACTTGCAAAAGCAAAGATAATAAACAAAATTAAAAAGATTTTTGTAATTGTTTTCATATTTGCTATTGTGTTTTAATGAAATAAAAATATTCAATACATGAATAAAATTTACCCTTTCAAGCCAAATTAAAACAAAAGGAGAACAAAATGGACAACTTCCAAAAATTTTTAAATTCTATCTATCAAAACATTTCTACTGCTATTCAATCTATTGAGGATATAACACCTAATGTAAAAAACACAAGTTTAAAAGAGGAACTTGCAACTGAAAACTCAAATTATTTAGTTTTGCAGAAAGAATGTGAAGCTATAGCTAAAGCGGAATCAATAGACATAAAGGATAACGACTGGTTTGAAAAAGCTAGACTTTTTACCACAATAAAAATGACTACAACTTTTGACAAAACAACTAGAAACATAACCGAAAAACTTCTCATAGGCACAATAATGGGAGTTATAACTTGTTATAAAGATCAATGCGACTATGAAGGTGTTTCCACAGAACTAATGGAATTAAGTAAAAAACTTTTAAGCTTAGAAGAGGAAAATTTTAATAATTTAAAAAAATATCTTTGTGTTAAAGATTAAGCCTGTCCAAATATAGGTTTTATATGCATTTTTTTAAACATATAATACCTCATGAGAAAAAAGGGACTTTTAAAAAAACTTAATAAAAAGGTATACATTTTTCTTTTAATAATCACGCTTCTTCTTTGTGGATGCTTTTCCTATTTAAATTATGTTGTTAACCCTATAATTATTGAATCAAGTAGCGCAAAAGTTCGTTCCCTTTCTCAAGATGCAATCAATACCGCGGTTTTTGAAGTTATAAAAGATTCAACAATATATGATACACTAATCCATATATTACGAAACGAAGAAGGTGAAATTATCATGATATCTAGTAATTCAGTTCAAATAAATTCACTCTCTAGAGATATCATTGAAAATGCACAATTAAAGTTAGAAAAAATGGGTGCCAGTGGGGTTAATATCCCAGTAGGAACTTTCACTGGCATGCCCATTTTTGTTGGTAAAGGACCAAGTGTGAAACTAAGGCTATTACCTATTGGAACCATAAATTGTAGCTTTTCTTCTAGATTTGTCACCGCAGGCATAAATCAAACAAACCATAGAATCTACATTGAGGTATCAACCAAGGTAAATGTTATTTTGCCAACAGCTAGTGAAGTTGTGAACACAAAGACTCAAATTATGATTGCGGAAAACATTATAATTGGAAAGGTTCCACAAACCTATCTTAATTCTAGCGAAATTAGCGATATGCTAAACCTTGTACCTTAATAAAATGCATAATACTACATTTAGTAGTATTATGCATTTATATTTTATAAAAGCGTAAAAATGCTTTTTAATTTAAAATTTTTAATATTGTTTTTATTTTTCCTTATTTTTCAACTTTTTCTTTTTAAAAGCCTTTTTTAAATTCACCTTATTTTCCTTTCCCCACAACAATCTTGCAATGTTTTTTCTATGCATAAACCAAGCCATAAAAAATAGAACAAACAAAAGGCAAGTTATTGGAATGCAACCTGTATGTTTTGTCGATTCCAAAACAGTTAAAATTGTGATAAAAATAAATGAGGCCACTGCACCATAATCAAAAATGCAAAGATAAATAAAAGAAATTGCAAAAGCTATTAAGGTCCAAACTGGATTCGCAACTGCATAAATTCCTAAAATACATGCAACTCCCTTTCCGCCCTTAAATTTATAAATTATTGGAAAATTGTGTCCTAGCACACAGCTTAAACCGCCAACATAAAGTCCTATTATACTTTGATTTGAAGCCATATCTCCACCAAAAACATAAAAGCCTATTATAGATGAAACCGCACCTTTTATCACATCTAAAACCAGGGTTAAAAGTCCATATTTGAAGCCAAAAGTTCTCAGCATGTTCATTGTGCCAGGATTTCCGCTTCCATGTTGGGTTATATCATTTTTTAAAAATCTTGAAATAATACGTGCAAAATTAATATTGCCTATAAAATAGCCAATAAGTACCACTCCAACATATTTTAAAATTTCGACAAACATTATTTTTCCTCTTTATTTTTTAAAATAAATTTAATTGGAGTACCTGTAAAGTCAACCGCTTTTCTAATAAAATTTTCCAAATATCTTTCGTAAGAAAAGTGCATAAGCGAGGCATCGTTCACAAAAAGTACAAATGTAGGAGGATTGGTCTGCGCCTGAGTAATGTAATTTATTTTCAGTTTTTTTCCATTTCTATAAGGTGGTTCATTGTTTAAAATTGCATTAGACAAAATTTCATTCAATACACCAGTGTTAATTCTTTTACTTGAATTACTATAAGAATCATACGCGCTTTTCATAATTTCACCGAATCTTTGTCCTGTAAGTGCGGAAACAAAAATTAAATTATAATAACTCATAAAAGATAGTTTTTCATCTAACAACTTTTTAAACTTATTTTGGGTATTTTGATTTTTTTCAACTTTATCCCACTTGTTTAAAACAATTACGCTTGGTTTTCCCTGCTCATGCACCAATCCAGCAATTCTTATATCCTGCTCAGAAATCTCCTCTGCTGCATCAAAAACGATCAAAACAACATCTGCCCTTTCAATTGCATCTAAGGTTCTCAAAACACTATATCCCTCAATGCTTTGATTATCATAGCTTCGTTGTCTTCTTAATCCCGCAGTGTCAATGAGCATACAATTTTTCTTTTCCCATCGAAAAGGAGTATCAATTGCATCACGAGTTGTTCCAGCCACATCGCTTACAACAACTCTGTCTTCACCTAAAATTTTGTTTATTATTGAGCTTTTACCCGCATTAGGGCGTCCTACAACCGCTATTTTTAAAAATTCTTCATCATTATTTAAGACTCTTTCATTAAAATAAGATACTATTTTATCTAGCACCTCACCCAGCCCTTTGCTTTGTGCGCAAGAAATAGGAAAAGGTTCTCCTAGACCCAACGCATAAAACTCATAAGTTTTGTCTACCTCAAAATTATCTAATTTATTTACAACCAAAATAACATTTTTCTTGCTACGTCTTAAGAAGGTGGCAACTTCCTCATCATTATGAGTCATACCCTCTCTTCCATCCACCATAAACAAAACTACATGGGCATGTTCAACTGCAATTTTTGCTTGTAATAAAATATCTTTTTGGAAAACATCATCACTGCCATAATCTAATCCACCAGTATCAACTAACCTAAAAGAAAACCCAGCCCATTCTGCATTTCCATAAATTCTATCCCTAGTAACTCCAGGGGTATCATCTACTATGCTAATGCGCTTTCCGCAAATTTTATTAAAAAAAGTACTTTTGCCAACATTGGGTTTTCCAATAATGGCTACAAGTGGAGTTTCCATTTTTACCTCAAAAAAATATACTACAAAATATTGTAGCACATTTTAAATTTATTTAAAACAAAAATTTTAGAAATCTATGTTTTTAAGTGTTTTCACTAGCCAATCATAAACATTTTTTATTGACTCAAGGCTTACCCTTTCATTTATCGTATGCATATCTAAAATTGTTGCCCCAATCACACAAACTTCACAATCTTTTATATTTTCTGCAAAAATTCCTCCTTCCAATCCAGCATGAATAGATTTTTCAAACGAGTTTTTATTAGTTTTTAAAAGTGTATTTAAAAGACTATTTTTCTTAGATTTTTCAAAAAATGGCTTATTATCCAAGATGTTTATCTTGCTATTTTTAAAATGATTTTTTAATTCCTGCAAAAATTCTTTTTGTAAAGATTTTTTATTACACCTCAAAGAGAGTTTTATTTTGTTATTTTCTGGACTAATGAAATATATATTACAAGAACAAATAACCTCTTCACCATCTTTTTTTATAACACCATTTTTAAATGATTTTAATTCATTTACAAAATTAACATCTAAAACAGAATTTACCTTTTTTTTGAAATACTAGTTATTATATTTTCACCTGTTTGTTTGTTTTTTCTTTGAATATAGCATTCAAAGTTTTTCAAATCAAAAGTATCGTCTGAAAATGTGACATTTATTTCACTAGGTAAAACATTACTTTTTACCTCTAAATTGATGTCATGAATTACAATTTTTTTATCTTCAAAGTAATCAAAAAACAGTGAAATGGGGTTTAATCTTCCCTTGTCAACATCATCACCTGAATGTCCACTTTTAAAGTTATGAATTTCTAGATGATAAGCCTGACAAGGTTCTATTTCTCTTATAACATTTTCAAATACAACCTCAATTTCCGACATAGATGCACTAGAAGTTATAATCTCATTTTGCTCACTGCCATCCAAACTTAAAATATGCTTTGCCTTTAATTTAGAATAATCTAAATTACTTGCGCCATTCATTGTTGTTTCCTCTTCAGTTGTAAAAACCGCTTCAATATTCATTGGAAAATTCTCATCAAGAATAGACAAAATCATGGCCACTCCAATCCCGTTGTCTGCACCAAGGCTTGTATCTATTGCATGCAAATATCCATTTTCATTTAATACTTCAATACCTTGAATATCAAAATCAAATTTAGAGTTTTTTGATTTTACACAAACCATGTCAGTATGCGCTTGAAGCATTATAGGAGAACAAGAAGAGGTCTGTTTTTTAATTATGACATTATTAAATGAGTCTTTATAAAATTCTAAACCTCTTATCTTTGCAAAATTGCATAAATAATTAGCAATGTTTTGTTCTTTTGCAGAACATCTTGGAACTTTTGAAATTTCTTTAAAATAATCAAGTGTTTTATTCATTTACCTCACCTTAGACTTCAATAATAACATTGAATTTAAAACCAATAATATTGTCAAACCGACATCTGCTAATACGGCAAGCCACATAAATGAAAGCCCAAAAGCTGATAACATTAAAAATAATAACTTTGTAACAAGAGCAACTATTAAATTTATTTTAATTTTCTTGCAGGTCTTTTTAGCAACCTTATGAGCCATAACTATGTTTTCTGGCTCATCACCTATAATAACAATGTCTGCGTTTTCAGTTGTAATATCATTCCCATTTTTAGCCATTGCTATTCCCACATCACAAATCGCAATAGCTCCAGCATCGTTTAATCCATCCCCAACAAAAGCAGTTTTATTATGCAAGCTTTTTTCTTTTAACAACTCAACTTTTTGTTCTGGTAAAAGTTCAAAATAACATTCATCGAATCTCAATGCATTAGATATGGTTTCCGCGCTTGTCTTTCCATCTCCAGTCATCATAATTGTTTTAATTTTATTTTCTTTTAAATAGTCAATAAACATTTTAGCCGAGCTTTTTATTTTGTCTTTCAAACTCACATATCCAACAAATTTATCATTAATCGCAACGCATACTATTGTTCCATCTTTAATTTCATAATCAAATTTGATATTATTATTTTCTAAAAATCTTATTCCTCCTATAAGAATGTTATTGCCATCAATTTTACATGAAATACCATTTCCAGCAATTTCTTTATAATCCATTATTTTATTTGTATCTATTTCAATATCAAAATTACTAAGAATTGACCTAGCTATAGGGTGATTAGACAACGCTTCACCATGACATAAAACACTTATAAATTCTTTTTCATCGATTGATGTTACAACTTTATCTACAAAAAACTTTCCATAAGTTATTGTACCCGTTTTATCACAAACAAAAATTTTAGCATCATTTAAATTTTCTAAAAATTCATTACCTTTAACCAAAATACCGTTTTTTGCACATAATCCATGTCCACAAAAAAAGGTCAAAGGTATGGAAATAATTACTGCGCAAGGACATGATAAGACCAAAAATGAAAGAGCTCTATAAATGTAGTTCATCCATTCTCCATTGAATAATGGAGGAACAAAAGCTATTAAAACAGCCAAAATAAAAACTATGGGAGTGTAAACCTTAGAAAACTTAGTAATAAATTTGTCAGATTTAGATTTGTCCTTTTTGCCTTGAGCAATCAATTCTAAAATTTTGACTGAATTAGAATTTTCATAGCCTTCTAAAGCTTTTGCTTTTATTAATCCGCTAACAACAATACTACTACTTGTAATTTTTTGACCAACAGAAAGATTTACACTAGCAAATTCGCCCGTCAAGGAGGAAAGGTCAAAATCACCTTCGCCTTCCAAAATCTCAGCTTCAACCGGGCACATTTCACCCGCCTTTAAAATTAAAATATCACCAATTCTAATGTCTTTATATTCAAGCTTAACAAGATTATTTTCTCTAAGCACAGAGCAAAACTTTTCAAGTGAATTTATAGAATTTAAAATTTCATTTGTAGTTTTTTCAACGCTAATGTGTTCCAATAATTCACCAATTTGAAAAAGTATCATAACCAAACAAGCTTCTAAGTACTCTCCTATTGCAAAAGCTCCTAAGGTTGCTATACTCATAAGCATATTTTCATTAAAAAAACTTTTGTTTTTAAATAAATTTTTTGTTGCTTTGAAAATGATGTCATAGCCACAAAATAAATAGGAAATCACAAAAAAGGCTAGTTTAACATAAAAATTTTTAAAGCATATACCCAAAATTAAAAAGACTATTGCTAGAATTATTTTACCTAAAAGAAACCAATTAAATTTTATATGATTTTGTTCTTTATGTAGTTCTTCCACAATTGCATCTTTTTCCACCTCACCTACAAGTTCCCTAATTTTTTTCAGTTCAATAGGTTGTCTACTTGAAATTGTCAAGGTTTTCATTGCAAAGTTACAATCGGCACTTTCAATTTCCGCTTGGTTACAAAGATGATTTTGCACTTCAAGTGCGCAATTAGGACAATCTAAATTTAATATTTTGTAGCTAATTTTCATTTTCTTCCTCCAAAACATGCTCTTGAACTATATCCAATATCTTTTTAACATGATCGTCTTTTAGAAAATAAAAAACCCTATTCCCTTCTTTTCTAAATCCTATTAGATTAGCCTTACGCAAACTACACAATTGATGCGAAATTAAAGATTGCGAAGAGTTTGTCAACTCTTGCAATTCACACACACATTTTTCTTTATCTAATAAACAAAATAAAATTTTTAACCTTGTTATGTCAGACATAACTTTTAAAGTTTTAGAAACTTTGCAAACAAGACAAGCATTTTCCTCATTCAATGAAGATACTTTTACGCAATGCTTCTCTTCACATAAAAAATTTTTCATAAATCCTCACTATATGAATTTTTATTCATATTTAATATATGAAATTTCATTCATATATGTCAACAAAAAAAAACAAAAATTATAAAAGTTTCATAAAAAATGTAATTAAATGTTTATAAATATAAACTATAGGAAGTAAAATGTTCGCTTCACTCACATTTATTATTGCTATCGCAATATGCTTGATTCCTCAAGCAACTTCCTGTTTGAATAAACATCAGTTTTGCTTGAAAATGCCTGACGGCGCTTTCAGACAAAACTTCAGATAATATAAACTATGTGCTGTTAAAATTTAAACAAGTTAAATTTTAATAAATTCTAACGAATTTGCGTGCTTTGCCCGCCAGGTCATAGTATGTATGACCATCAGTTGTCCGCAAATGTGGCTTCGTCCCGCTTGCTTCCAACTTCCGATAATATAATCTATAAGTTTAAACAGGATTACTCTTCTCTCAAAAAGAGTATCTTAATCAAATTAAGAGTCTTTAACATATTATAATTAGTTAAAAAAAGGAAGAATTTAAAATTTCTTCCCAATAATTTTAAGTATGTTTATAAGTAAATTAATCAATTTTTATAAAGCTACTTAGATAAATCATAGTCAACATTATTTATTTTCTCTTGTGTGTTCATCATATTTTTATAATTTTGAACATTTTGCAAAAAGCTGTTAGTTTCTGTTTTTATTCGATTAATTGTTTTATTTATAGTACGATATCTAATTGATCTTTCATCTTTTTTCAAAGTTTCATTAACTTCGTTACAATGCCATTGAATACTTTTATCTTCTTCCCAACTTCGGATTGTAAAACTTACTTCAACGAACTGCCCCTCTGTAGTTTTTAAAAAGGCACACACATCAAAAAGAATCATATCATTTTCTTTTCTAATGTTTCCATTATTTAAGTAAAAAATTTTATCTATATGGACATTAGGATAATATAAATTTATTAATCCTGTTGCACAATCAACTGGAGCCTCTTCTTGAACAAATTTATTTTTCCCTTCATAAAAATGTACCCCATTAAAACGAACATTGAGATTTGAA
The DNA here is from genome assembly GCA_937992055.1 of uncultured Clostridia bacterium. GTDB lineage: Bacteria > Bacillota > Clostridia > Christensenellales > UBA1242 > CAJKWP01. Next base: position 43,562 of record CALKLQ010000034.1, read on the forward strand.
TTTTCTGGATAACTGACACTCAAACCATCAATATATTTAAACGTATTTTCTCCAGTAAAATGTATAGGATTTAAATAATTGTTACGTTCTGCTAAATACCAACGTGAAGACAAATCTTTATTTAATTCTTCAACTAAAACTCCATTCTTAAAATAATCTTGATTTTCTTCAATATTTTTAAAGATTGGAACTATTTTTTCATCGTCTATTTTAAAATCAAAGTATGTAGATCTATATAAGCCTTTTTTTTCTTCTCGCCAAGCATATTCTCCAATTTGAGTATTATAAAAGTATTCGTTATATAAATCCATTGTTCCAACTAAGCGAACTTCATCTTCATTGACTTCTATAGTATAATTGAGATTTTTAATTCTATTGTAGTCATCTTTTAAAAAATTAATTTCTTTATGATAACCTTCTGCGAAGATATCATTTTTCTTATTAAGAATTAGATAACTGTTTAAAATCATTCTTATATTTTTATCCAAATGATCATTAATTTTGTTGTAAAAATAATCATTTTGATTTTCAACGACATAATTTAGCACTCCTTCCGGAGACTTATACTGGTGTCTATCCACATATGATTGTCCTGGCAACAAAATTTTTCCTAGGTCTTCTGCTGCCTTGTTGTATCCATACACAGAAAATTTCAATTGGTCACCATCTTTATATCCAAGTTTATAAAGGGTTTCACGAAAATTTACAATATTAACCGCACACTTATTTGTCCTCGCATAATTTGCACCATTATAATTCATACCATCTTTATCTATTTCACTATCAACTTCAAGATAAATCTCATGACCACTTTCATCAATAAGATAAACCTCATAAAAAGTGGCATTATCAACTCTATCCCAAGAAACAACATTATTTTCCAAATCAAATTTTACGTTTTGTGGTGCCTTCAAAGACGGATATTTTTCCGCTATTTTTTTATCATAAAAATTAAAAATTTTATCTTTAATATCTCCCACAATATTGTTTTCACCATTTGATAGAGCAATACCAGTAGCGGTGACACCTAGTATAGATGCAAAAATCAATATTTTTGCAACTGTCTTTTTTACAGATCTTTTATTATTTTTTTCCTTAGAATATTTCATAAATAAATCCCTCTGGTTTTAGTTTATCACATTATAAACTTTATTTCAATAGTAAAAATACTAATTCTCAGTCTATTTATAATTAAAAAATTCAACCTCTTTAAAAGAAAAAGCTCCGTCAACACCAACAATAATATGATCAATAAAATCAATAGATATTTCTTCAGCCCAATTTTTTATTTTGTTAGTGCTAATATCATCCTCTCTAGAAGGCTCACAAGTTGCAAAAGGATGATTGTGCGCCACAACAATATGTTTCACTCTAGGATTATCCAAGCAAAAATCTTCTAATGCTTCTTTTGAAACAAAAACTTGACTTTCAATTCCTTCAGCCAATTTTTTTAAACATAAAAGCTCATAATCATTATTTAAACCAATTATATAAAAGAATTCCTTTTGCTTTAAAATAAGCAAATCTATAAAATAATTCACCAATTTTTGGGTGTTGTCTAATTTAGTTTTGTCAAGAGCTCTAATAAAATAATAATATTCTCCAATTTGTTTAAAAAGAGCCAAGCTCCTTTTATTCTCATCATTTAAAACTACTATTTTTCTTAAATCTTTAACAGATGCTTCCAAAACTTTTTGAAAGGATCCAAATGTATCTAATAATAAATCTGCTAATTCGCAATAATCTGTCCTTCGAGGGAAAACGTAACAAAGAGCCAACTTTATCATTTCTGCGTCATCATATCTGCTAACTCCATGTTGTAATGCTTTTTGCAATATATCATCTCTTGAAACAAGTTCTTTAGAAATATGTTTTAAATCATAATCAAAAGAAATTTTTTCATCATCCAAATTCAATTCATCCATAACATTATCATATATAAATTTTGTTGAAAAATCAAGAAATTTTGTATTATTTGAAATAGCAGAAAACACTTTCAAGCAAAACCAATGTTTATTCTATCAGGAGTACTTGAGTAATAAAGCTTATCGCAAGAGTATTATTAAATGTGAGTAAAACAAATACCTATAATTTAAATTAGGTTATTTTATTTGCTTTAAAGTGGACGGTCATTTTCTTCTTTTGCTCATCATACGAAGCTAAAATAATATTTTTTATCTCCTTTTTATTTTTAATACCCAATTTTAAAAATAGCCAATTTAAATCTTTATTCAAATGACGCAATGAAGAATATGAAATTTTACCATCAACAACTGTGTAGATTGGCAGATTTGAATCCTCAAAATTTTTAGTAATATCTTCTATAACAGTAGGTCTTTGTGAACCTTTAGGCAACACACTCATTTTACCTGTTCTTTCAAAAATTGCGTATTCAATATCATTTAAATCAAAATATCCTAATTCTCTGCACAAACAAATAACATCATTTATATCCAATTTGCTTCTTTTAAGCTCTTTAAAATCGATTTTGCCTTCATAAATAATGGTATTTGGCGTTCCTTTGAAAAACCTTTTAAAAAATGGTCCTTTTCTTCCTAAATACGAAATTAATAAGTCAACTAAAAAAAATACTGTCATTGAAATTAAATAATAATAAAATGGTGTATCATTTATATCTGTTGCCATTTCTGCGGCAATTGAGCCAATAGAAATGCCCAAAACATAATCAATAAATTCAAGCTGCGCTATTTGTTTTTTACCTAAAAGCTTTGATATCACAAATAGATAAACCACTGAAACAAACGAAAAAATTAATAATCTCCAAATTTCTGCCATAATGCCTCCTTATTTATTATCAATAAAATAAAAACGTTTATTCAAGACAATAAAATTTTTTAAAAGAAAAACATTTTATTTGACATAAAATTGTTGACAGCCCTGTAAATTTATGATAAATTATTTAAGGCTTGTTTAATAACCCATGGGAGGATTGCAGAGTGGCCAAATGCAACGGACTGTAAATCCGTCGACTCCGTCTTCGATGGTTCGAATCCATCTCCTCCCACCAAAATTTCAAAATTGCTGAATGTTAGATAAATTCTGATGTTCAGTAATTTTTTATATAGCATTTGAATATTATCATATTTTAAAAAAACGATTTTTAAGACAAATTTGGCGTCAAAATTGGCGTCAAAACTTATTGCTTTGTAATAATTATTATACAACTTTTGTATCTTTTCTTTTGTAGAAATTTTGTTGATGTCTGTGTATGTATCCAAAGATATTGTAATGCTAGTGTGTCCAATCCTCTTACTTAGTTGTTTTGTTGATGTTCAAAGTATAAAGTGATTGCTTGCGAAAATGCGTCTTATCGGTATTTTTTCGCAATATAAGAATATTATTGTAAATAAAAATAATTTTTTACAAAATCTTTCAATCTTTTAATAGAAAGGCTCATAATTTAAAGCAAACAAATTTTATGGAAACTTTTAAACTTAAAAAATAACTCTCAGTTTGTCTGACAATTATACTAATTGTCTTTTAACTTATGTATGCGGAATTGTTTTTACTAGTTATATTATGTCTTCATGGTTTTAGTCCCCTAATAAATTCTTGTATAATACTAGCGACAATTAAATACAATTATTAAGTTTTAGTTCCCTATTATCTTTTAGTATGGTATAATATATCATCTGAGCTTATGGAGCGAATTTATGTTTTAGTTCCCTATTAAATTTTGGTATGGTATAATTAGAGAAAATTATATTTCACTAATAAATACGTTTTAGTTCCCTATTAAATTTTGGTATGGTATAATGCAAAATCTACAACTACTACACTTTCTTTTGTTTTAGTTCCCTATTAAATTTTGGTATGGTATAATAGGTTGCTGAAAAAAGACATCTAATGCTTGAAAAATTAAGGCATTAGATGATTTTATTTTTTTAAATTTTTAATTTTTTATCAATTTTTTTGTCTGTTTTTTCATTTTTTTAAAAAATTGATTAACTTATATTTTTAATTAATAATTAATATTTCTTTTATTCAAAACGCATTTTTTTACAATATAAATTAGCAGTTTGCTTGTAATCACTTCCATTAAAACAATTTTGTTTTCATTTGCTGAAGTTTTGTTTATTTAACATTGGCATATTATAGAACTCCTTTGAGTTTTTAATTAAATAAACATTAAAAAAACTTAATCATATTTAAAGCAATCCCAAGAGTTTTTATTATTAACTTTATTATTAAAAGCAAAGGGACGCATCTTCTTTTGTTGATATTGAGTTTTTGTCTTTAATCGCACTTGCATTTCCAACAACCACAAAATTTTTGTCTAAATCTTTTATTATAGCAAAATTGTTATCTCTAAATAGGCTAAAATCAGCAATAGTATAAGAACCTTTATCAGTTGGGTTAAAACCTTTTTGAAATTCTACATTTCTTAAAAAGAACACACCATCTATATTTATAGCTTGTCCATTACATCTTTCTATTATATTATCGTTTTTATCATATATAGTAAATAAATAGCTATTATTTTTTACCTTAACCTCATATTTTTTGTTAAGAAAAGTCCCATTAAAATATAAGCTTTCTGTGTCAAATCCATTTAAATCATTCAAATCTTTATAAATGCCGTAATATAAATTGTCATATTCAATAGCTTTTAACTTAAATTTATTAATGTAAGCGTTCTTTTCTTGTTCATTTTTAAACTTTTCAGCATAAAGTGCTATGAGGCAACGATAATCATTTGGAGTAATTATTGGAAATTCTTTTGCTTTATCATATTCTTTATAAACATTGCTAGCTTTTAAAATCGTATTATAGTAATACTTGCCAATTTCACTAAAGTACACATCAGCAAATCCAAAGCTATGCAATAGCTCATGTGTTAAAACTATAATCCTATCTGTCTTTTTACTTTCAATAAGATCTCGATTATACACTATTGTAGATCTATTGATGGTTGGTTTTATGAAAGGATTCATAAGCAAATCCTTATTGCCAAAATAGTTTTTTGCAAAACTATCTTCCTTCTCTTCTGAACCCAACAATTTATATTTTATTGTGGAAGTAAACATATTCTTTGGCATTTTATCTTCTTCAACAATCTCATAGGTATAATGACTATTAATATCTTTCATTAACCCAAAAATGTTATCAAGCGTATAGATTATATCGTTCTTTTCTTCCTCAGTAAATCCTTCTTCAATAGAAACGTATATAGGTTTATCACCATTATGTCTTAACAAAATTTGTTTATTAAATTTACCTTGACTTATATATGTCAAGTCGCAATTTAAATTTTTTGCCACTTCCTCTATTTGTTCCATTGGAGCATAATTTTTTGTTTTTGCTGATGTATAAACAGATTTTCCTCCCACTACAACTGTAAAAGATAAAGCCGCAGTTAATGTGAAGTCAAAAACTGTTTTTAACATTTTTTTTATCTTTGGAGTTTTTTTCATAAGAATATTTTAAAACAAAAAACAAAAAAAGTCAATAAGCATGGTTTGGAGGTATTTATCATTAATCTAAATAATAAATTTAACAAACTAAATCAATTTAATTCACTTTAAATTTTAAATATGCGATAAATTCCTATCTTCAATATTATTATATAAAAAAAGTATATTGAAATAATTTACAATATACTTTTAAACTTATTATTTTTGTCTTAATTTATCATCTAATTCTTCCTGCATTTGTGTATGCATTTTTAGTGTCTGTTTTAAATCCTTCATGGTTGCTGGAGTAGTAGGATAAAATCCCTTTTCATTCATAATTTTAAAAATTTTTAGTTCGTGTTCAGAAACTGTGGTATTTAAATCATTAAAAAGTTTTCTTAGCTCTTTATTTGAACATTCTATCCCAAATTGGCAATACATATGCATTAAAAATTTGTGAGCTACTAAGGCATCTTGCAATGTTTCTTGCTCTGTAAATTCCATTATTCATTTCCTCCTTCTTCCATATTAGTTCTTAAATAACCTAACAATTTTGCATGGTGTTCAGAATGTTTTTTCGCCATATCTTTAAACATTGTTTTAAGGGTTCTATCTTCAGAACAGTCATGGCAAGCTTGCATTTTAATAGCCATCCAATTTTCAAAAGTCATCAGCTCGTTTAAGGCCATTAAATCTTTTGTTGTAATTTCTTTTTTCATTTAAAACCTCCATTAATTATGTTTTCCAAAAAAAAATATTTTATTTAAAAATAATTTCATATTTGAATAATTATATTTGAAATTAAAATAATAACATTTAATGAAAAAAATAAAAAACAACACAAATATAAATATTAATTATGTAAAAGGAACACCCTATTTTTGTCAAAATAAAAAAGCAAAAACATACCCTTTTTTAAATAATAATATAGACACAGATATTTTAATAATAGGCGGAGGAATAGTTGGAGCAATTACAAATTTTTATCTATCAAAAAAGTATGATGTGACGTTAGTTGATAAAAGTAAATTTGGCTACTGTTGCACCTCTTGTGCCACAGTATTACTGGAATATCAGTTAGATGATTATGCTGAAAACTTAGAAAAAATTATGTCAGATCAAGAAATTGTCGATGTATATAAAATGGGGCTAGGATGTATTGACAAAATAGAAAAATTTATAAAAGAATTTGGCAACAAATGTGAGTTTTCTAAAAGACCTTCATTTTTATATACAAATAAAAAAAGTGGTATTGAAGCATTAAAGAAAGAATATCTTTTTAGAATAAAACATGAACTAGATGCAAAATTTATTTCACAAACTTCAAATCCTTTTCCATTTCCAATAAAAGCTGGACTATATTGCAAAAATGGAGGGGCGGAATTTAATCCCTATCTATTCGCCGTACAAATGTTGGAAAATTCAAAAAATCAAGATAAAATGTTTGAGAATACAGAAATCATTTCTGTAATAGAAAAAAATGACTCTTTTATAGCAATTACAAACCTTAATCAAAAAATAAATTGCAAAAAAATTATCTTTGCAACTGGATATAATTTTGAACTATTAACTGATATAAAATTATGTGAAAGAACGATTTCATATAGCATAGTAACAAATCCGCTTCAAATAGAACTCCCAAATAATTGTCTAATACAAGATGACGAATACCCTATCACTATCTACGTTTGTTACCTGATAATCGTATTATTTTTGGAGGAGAAGACACTGTATATAAAATAAAAATAAATCAAAAACTAGCAGAAAAGAAATATGAAAAACTATTAAAAGATTTAAAAAAAATGTTTAATTTTAAAGATTCAGAAATAAAGATTGATTATAAATTTTGCGGTGCATTTGGACAAACGGAAAACAATTTGGGATTGATTGGACAAACAGAAAACCCAAACATTTATCTTATGATAAGCAGCGGTGCCAATGGTGTAATAAATGCCATGTATGGAGTTGAAATTTTAGATGGTTTGATAAATAACAAACCCAAACCACTTTCCCATCTTTTTTCACCTTTAAGGTAATAACTTAAATTAATCCTTTTAATTATTGTAATAGAATTCCACCTTTTACAAATTCAAAGACGCTAGAAAGCATTTCCTGTTTTGAAATTTCTGATATAGTAAAATTATTGTCAAATTCACCTTCTAAACCAAAGTTTTTGTTGTCGTTATATTTTATAAACTCAGTCAAAAAAATTTCTGCTTGATATTCCACATCAAAATCTTTTCCATTATAATTCCAAGTTTTGAAATACGTTGTTATCCCAAGAGATTTAATAATGTTAACATGCATATTTAATTCTTCTATCAATTCACGTTTTATAGCAGTTACCTCATCTTCTCCCTCATCTATTCCACCGCCAGCAAGTGAAAATTTATATCTTCCTTTTTTATTTTGCAAAACTACAAACTTACCATCTTTTTTTATAACTGCATAAACTTTTCTAAACGGCTTTTTAAGGCAATAAAGTTCATAAGCATATTTTGCTTTTTTTAAATAATATTCTCTTTGACTCAAATACTACTCCTTTGACGATAAATAACAAAATATATAATATTGCTAAAGTTAAAATTTTAATGCAAATCTTTGACTCACATAATTTTAAATAGCTTGGATAATTTGAAAAATAACCTTTTATCTTTAACCTTAATTATGTATTAAATTATATTAATTATTATTTTTTCATAACTCAAATTATAATATCAAAAACTTTAATATTATATTTTAAAATTCCTGATGAATTATATTATGCGGCAAAAGTTGATGGAACTAGTAATTTTAAATATTTATTAAAAATTATGATTCCTATTGCAATGCCAACATTAATTACAATTACGATTTTAAAATTAATGGGTTCTTGGAATGCATATGTTTGGCCTACAATGGTAACTCAAAGCGAGGATATGCGTTTAATCAGTAATGGTTTAAGAAACTCATTTTCAGATAGTGAAGGCCGTTCTACACAAGGTAGACAAATGGCAGCAGCTACTGCGGTTTTAGCACCACTTCTAATTATGTTTATTTTCTTAAGAAAATATATTATGCGTGGGGTTTCGCGTAGCGGTATTAAGGGCTAAAACAAACAATTTTGTTTTAGAAATATAAATTTGAAAAATAAAAAAGGAGAATTTACAAAGATGAAAAAACTGAATAAGATTGCACTTTTCTTATTATTAGTTATTTGTGGGGTTGTTGCTACTGGCTGTGGCGGTGGTAATGACGATGATCGTATAGAAATCGAATATTGGCATGCTAATGGAGCCGCTTTGACAACAGTATTAGAAGAAATCAAAGCAGATTTTGAGGCTAAAAATCCAGATTACAAAGTAAAGTTAGTATCATATGGAGATTACAATACATTAAGAGATACAATTACATCAGCAATCGCAGGAGGAATAGCACCGACAGTAGCACAAACATATCCAGATCATATATCATTATATCTAGAAGGAGAAGCATTACAATCACTAGATAAATATATTAATGATCCAGTAAATGGAATGAGTAAAGAAGAACAAGCACAATTTATAGAAGGTTTTTGGGCAGAAGGAACAATATATGATACAGCAGGAACAAGATATGGAATGCCATTTAATAAATCAACAGAATTGATGTATTATAATGC
>CALKLQ010000035.1 GCA_937992055.1 uncultured Clostridia bacterium
AAAGTCAATGGGAATATGAAAAAAATGGACTTATCGCAGTTATGTCTTGCTATGGCGTTGATATAATGCCAGACAATGTTTTGGAATGTCAAAACCGTTTGTTTGAATATTTTGAGAAAGAATATAAAGCACTTTTCAAAAAGAATATCAAGCAAGAGTATTTGGATATTGTCAAATTTGTTTTGTCAAAAAACATTTTGTGTGGTGACGCCCTTTCAATGAAAACAAGCACAAATGAACCTATTACTTTTGCTGAATGGTCTTTCGTAAAAGGTAGTTTGGTTCAAAGACGAGATTTCCATTACGAGCAATTACTTACCCAAAATGATAAAAAAGAAACTTTGTTTGGCGATTTTATAGAAAAGCCAATCAAAACATATCCTCTCACACACTATTTAAACTTAAAGGAGAATGACACTAATGATAAATGAAACACATAATCCAGATGTCTTAAATTGTTTGGCAAACTTGAGTTCAGATGAAGTTTTTACAAGTCCAAAAATTGCAAATGAAATGCTTGATATGTTGCCACAAAAACTTTTTGAAAACCCTAATACAACATTTTTAGACCCTTGCACAAAAAGTGGAGTGTTTTTAAGAGAGATTGCAAAAAGATTGCTAGTTGGTCTAGAAAAACAAATCCCAAATTTGCAAGAAAGAATAAATCACATTTTCACAAAACAACTTTACGGGATTGCAATTACACAACTTACAAGTTTACTTTCTCGTAGAAGTGTTTATTGTAGTAAAACTGCAAATGGAAAGTATTCAATTGCGACTACCTTCAATGCTGCAAATGGAAATATTAAGTTTGACAAAATTAAGCACACTTTTGAAAATCACAAATGCAAATTTTGTGGTGTTGGCGATAATGTTGAAACCTATACAAGAGATGATAGTATGGAAACTTACGCCTACCAATTTATTCACACAGAAAATCCTCAGGAGTTATTTAATATGAAATTTGATGTTATTATCGGCAATCCACCTTATCAATTAAATGTTGGCGTCCAGCAAGAAAGTTATGCTATTTCATTATATCAAAAATTTGTTGAGCAAGCTAAAAAGTTACAACCTAGATATTTGTCAATGATTATACCAAGTCGTTGGTTCGCTGGTGGTCGTGGATTAGACGAGTTTAGAGATGAGATGTTACATGATGACAGACTGCGAATAATACACGATTTCATTGACGCTAGCGATTGTTTCTCTGGTGTCGAAATAAAAGGTGGAGTATGTTATTTCCTTTGGGATAGAGATAATCGTGGATTATGTAAAATTTACACTCATAAAAACAATACAATTACACAATCTGAACGTCCTTTACTTGAAGAAAACAATGACACTTTTATAAGATACAATCAAGCAATTTCAATTATTAGAAAAGTTTCAGAATTACATGAACAATCTTTTTCTGAAATTGTTAGTCCGCAAACACCTTTTGGGTTATACTCAAGTTTTAATGACTTTGCACTAAGTGGAAATATTAAAGTTTATGCTAATAAGAGAACTGGATACTTACCGCAAAATTATATTATTTCTAAAAATAAGGAATGGATAGATAAATGGAAAGTTTATGTCCCTAAGGCAATCGGTTCCGGAGAACTTGGTAACGATATAATAAAGCCAATATTGGGCGAACCAAATTCACTATGCACTCAAACTTACATAATGTATGGACCTTTTGAGACTAAAAAAGAATGTGAAAATGTAATAAGTTATGTAAATACCAAATTTTTTCATTTTCTAATGGGATTAAAAAAAGTAACTCAAGATGCAATGTCTAAAGTTTACACGTTAATACCAATGCAAGATTTCTCAAAATCTTGGACAGATAAAGAACTTTATGAAAAATACAAATTATCTAAAGAAGAGATTGAGTTTATTGAATCTATGGTTAGACCAGAAATAGGAGCAAAATAAGGAGAAAAGTTATGATAATCTTAGATAAGGAATGTGAAATAACTTTAAAAAAATTAACCGATTTATCAAAATCTAAGAATGGTAATGCATTTGTTGTTACAGAAGAAATTCTCAAAAGAGATGTGGCCGGTAAATTAAATAAATCAGGATACATAACAATCAAACAAGATTGTTCAGACACTGACATGTTTAGTGTTTTTATAGAATTAACAAGAGATGGTTTAAATTATTTTAAAAATAAGAAAGCCAATAGGTGGAGAATCGCCAAAGAATGGGGTAAATTTTTAATACCAGTATTGATTTCTGTAGCCGCATTAATTATATCAATAGTAAAATAATGGAGTAAACTAATGAATAACGAATTTTTCCCTAGACAAATAAAACCACAAATTTATGCTTATACAGATAACCACCCACAGTTTAAAGGTTATTTGAAAGTTGGTTTTACAACTAGAAATATTGAAGATAGAATGAGAGAACATTATCCAACACTTCTTCCCGGCGAAAAACCTTATGAAGTTGTATTTTTGGATAGTTCTATGCGTGAAGATGGTACATATTTCAAGGACTATGATGTTCACAAAATTTTAAGGCAACAAGGTTTTGATAACATAAACGGCGAATGGTTTAAATGTTCTGCTCGTGATGTTCAAAGTGCTGTTTTCACACTTAAAAATCAAATTGAAAATATTGAACGAAGAACACAAAATTTCAAACTTCGTCCAGAACAAGAAAGTGCCATTGAAAAAACTATTGCGTATTTTAAAGATGTAAAAAGTAGCAACAAACACATTGTGCCTCACTTTTTGTGGAATGCAAAAATGAGATTTGGTAAAACCTTTACGACTTATGAACTCGCGAAGAAAATGGGATTTAAAAGAGTACTAATTTTAACATTTAAGCCTGCTGTTGAAAGTTCTTGGGAAGAAGATTTAAACACTCACCTAGATTTTGAAGGCTGGCAATTTGTATCTAGGCATACTGACTTAACTGGCGAACAATGTGATAAAAATAGACCTATTGTTTGTTTTGGTTCGTTCCAAGATTACTTAGGTCTTAAAGATGGAATGATTAAGCCAAAAAACGAATGGGTTCATACAACAAATTGGGATTTGGTCGTTTTTGATGAATATCATTTTGGGGCTTGGCGAGACAGTGCAAAAGAACTTTTTGAAAAAGATGAACTTGACAAAGATGTGACAAACAAACTTTTCACTGAAAACCAAAGCGAAAGTGATATTGAGCAAATTATGCCAATTACAACTTCATATTATTTGTATCTTTCTGGCACTCCATTTAGAGCAATCGCAAATGGCGAATTTATGGAAGAACAAATCTATAACTGGACATATTCTGATGAACAGCGTGCAAAAGAAAATTGGCAAGGCGAAAACAATCCTTATGCTTCGCTTCCAAGAATGGTGTTAATGACTTATCAACTTCCTGATTCTATTAGAGAAGTTGCACTTCAAGGCGAATATAACGAATTTGACCTAAATACATTTTTCTCTGCAAAAGGAGAATATGAAACTGCTGAATTTGTGTATAAGGAAGAAGTCCAAAAATGGCTTGACCTAATTCGTGGTAATTTTAGTGAAACTACTGTTGATAATCTAAAACAAGGCGCAGACAAAGCCATTCTTCCATTTACAACAAATAAAGCAAATTTGCAAGAAGTGTTACAACATACATTCTGGTTTTTGCCAAATGTTGCAAGTTGTTATGCTATGGGCAATCTGCTTAAAGAAAAACAAAATATGTTTTATCATGATTACAAAGTTATTGTTTGTGCTGGCACTCGTGCTGGTGTTGGACTATCGGCATTAGAACCAGTAAAGCGAGCAATGACAAGCGAACCATTAAAGACAAAAACAATTACTCTTTCTTGCGGAAAACTTACAACAGGTGTAACGGTTAAGCCTTGGACTGGAATTTTTATGTTAAGAAACCTATCTAGTCCAGAAACATATTTTCAATCAGCATTTCGTGTTCAATCTCCTTGGACGCTTAAAAATCCTGATGGACTAAACCCTAACGAAGAAGAAATAATTAAAAAGGAATGTTACATATTTGATTTTGCTCCCGACAGAGCATTAAGACAAATTCAAGAATATTCTTGTAGGCTTGATATTTCCGACACAAACCCAGAAAAGAAAGTTGCCGACTTTATTCAATTCTTGCCAGTGCTATCATATGATGGCATGACAATGAAAAACATCAGTCCGGGCGAACTTTTGGATATTGCAACAAGCGGAACAACCGCTACTCTTCTTGCTCGTAGATGGGAAAGTGCAATGCTTGTTAATGTTGAAAATGCAACACTTGAAAGACTTCTTAATAATCCAAAAGCTATGGAAGCATTGATGAGTATCGAAGGCTTTAGAAACCTTAATATGCAAAGCGATATTGAGATTATTGTAAATAAATCTAATGCTGTTAAGAAGATTAAAAAGGAAGCGACTGACGAAGGCAGAGATTTAACCGAAAAAGAAAAGAAAGAAATTTCAGAAGAAGAAAAAGAATACAAATCAAAAAGGAAACAAATTCAAGAAAAACTTATCAAATTTGCAACCCGTATTCCAATCTTTATGTATTTAACAGATTTCCGTGAACAAGTTTTACAAGATGTAATAACACAACTTGAACCGGGGCTTTTCAAGAGAGTTACTGGTCTTGAAGTAAATGACTTTGAACTTCTAACATCTCTTGGATTATTCAATGCTGGACTTATGAACCAAGCAGTTTTCCAATTCCGTAGATATGAAGATAGCAGTTTAAGTTATACTGGTATCAACAAACACGAAGGCGAAGTTGTTGGTGGTTGGGATACCACAATTCGCTATGAAGATATGAAAAAGATATAAACTCACTATATATTTTTTACATTAAAAAGACCACCTATTCTAACGATAGATGGTCTTTTTTACTGAATTTTATTAAATTTTTATGATATTTTCGCAAATTTTTAGCCATTTTACTATAAATTTGCGATTTTTTATATAATTTACTTTATCTTATGATTACACCTATCGTTAGAATTGATGTTTAGTAATGTTTGAAATTTAGCCATCAATTATTTACTCTTTTTTACTTAAAAGGAGCAAATATTGAACGAATTTAAAGATGATAAAGTTGTGGCTTTTGCTGGGCATAGATATGAGTGGCATTGCATTGGTGTAGAAAACAAATTGCACGAAGTTCTAGAAGATTTAATTAATAAAGGATACACTATCTTTTATGACGGACACTATGGTGCATTTGATGAAAAGTGTGCGCACGCAGTCTTACAATTAAAACATAAATATCCACACATCAAACTAATTCGTATTTTAGCATATTATCATCACGACAAAGAAAAATATGATTTGCCATCGTGCTATGATGGTTCAATACTTCCAGAGATAGAAGAATTGCATTACAAACAAAAAATCACAAAAAGAAACGAGTGGATAATAAACCACTGCGATATTCTCGTTTGCCATATAGAAGAAACCTACAAAAGCGGAGCCTATCGCACTTTAAAATACGCTCAAAAGCAAAACAAACCAATAATTTACATATAACAAAAAAGAAGACTAAAATTAGTCTTCTTTTGTTTCATTTTCCAAGTATGTATCTAAATACATTTTATTATCTTTTTCAATAATTCTTGCTCTAAAATTTTTCTTAACATTGTCAACTATAGAAATATACTCTTGGGGAAATTCTTTAGAAAAGTTATGTATGCTTGCTTTTACAATAATTCTATCTACCGAATCTTGACTAAAAGATGGCAAATTATTTTCTTTTATTAAGAGTCTAATTATGAAATTCCCATGTTTCCAATCATCGCTATTTTCCTGTAAGTGCTGTAATATGAAGAAATCATACAATTCTTTTAAATAAGCGTCCTTACTATTTTCATCTGCATTTAATACTAACGATTTTAAATAACAATACACATCTTGTGTTAGATAATTTCCGTAATTCATAGTAGAAAGTTTTTTTAAACATTCTAGATATTTTTCAAACCCTAAGTCTAATTTTATCAAAAATGAATTTAAACCAATTGTGTTATTATTTTTCTCTAATAAAACGATTGAAGTTAAAAATTGGTCATCATTAACAAAGATTTTATCAGTTTCATTTTGAGCAAATCCCAATGTATCATTTTCTAGCAAAAGGTTAAATTCATAAAAAATGTTTTCAATTTCTTTTTGTCCATGATATGAAAACTCCTTGTCCGGAGTATTTAACACATCCAAAATTCGTTTAACTCTATTACAGAACTTTAATAACCCCTTTTTTGTTTTTTCGTCTGCCTCTGTTCTGTAAAGATTACCATCTCTAACGCAAATACTGCCAACATAACTATCTGATTTCGCAGAAGCAATGAGTTCTTCCAATTCACTATTAAATATTCTCTTGGTTTCGATTGAGCAGTAACAGTTTAAGCCTTTTATTTTATCAATATCTATATCTAGGATAGCCAAAGCATAAATAATATCAAACGAAAGAATAAAACCATTTGTATTCGAATAATCTATTGAAATATTATTTATATTTTTTATTTTACTTGTATTTTCAAAAAATAAAAAACCATAACAATCTATAATTTTCTTTCCTAATCTAGATGCAAGTACTGATATAGGTAATTTGCATGCTGATTCGTTATATAACTTAACAATTTCATCTGAATGTTTTTTTATTTTTTCTAAATATTCTATAATTTGTTTTTTGCTTTCTTCAAATGGTCCACTAAATGTTTTTGCATAATTTGAATTTAACATTTGAGACATTGCATAAGCAAACAACTCTGATTCAATATATGAAAGTGAGACGATTTTAAACTTCTCATTTTTAAAATATATTTCATCGCCTGTTGAAGAATATAACAATTCTTCAACAGCTTTATCTGTTTCTTTATAATGCAAAATTCCAGCTAACTTTGATGGAGTGTAACCTTGTATTAAATCTTCTTTGTGAATTGCAACAGTTACTTTTCTATCATCATTTTCCAATCTTGCTACAACACCTTGTTGAGCTTTATCAGGATATTTTTGCTGTTCTTCCATATTCGCTAACGATAACATACCTTTAAGTGAATTTATATTTTTGTCATTAATCATTAGAGATTTTAAATAGCAGTTAAAGGCAATATCTTTGGTATCAACATTGTTAGAATAAATTTGTCCAGCAAGCATTAATAAATCAGAATCTATTGAATCCTTTGCCTGTAAAACATAACTATCAATAGCAAAGTCTTTTATTTCTATTTTTAAATCAAGCAACATTTTTAAATCAGTTAGATTGAAATTTATTTCTAATTCTTTCATTATTGCAGATTTAGCTTCATTAAAACACTTTAGTTTACGATTAAGCGAACATAAATAGCTATTTACTTTTAACAAGTTAGGGTTTGAATTTAATATGTCTTTATATATTTCTTTCGCATATAACAAATCATCTCTATTTTTTGAATTTTGAAAACAATTTGCTATTTCTATTTTAAATCCCGTCAGTGGATTTAAGCCAATTATTTCTTTTAATTTTAAATAATCTTCGCTTTCACTATATATTTTTATTAAATAGCTAAAATAGACACAATCTAATGTTGACGGCATTTCTTGACTTTTTAAAATCCTAACTGCTTTATTAAATTGACTTTTATATTTTTTGTTTTTTGAAGAGTAAAATGCAACTAAAATATTATATTCATATTTATCTTTATAATCTTCTTGATATTTTAACAAATAATTTACAAATGAGAAATTTTTGGTTTGTTTTTTACTTCTCATTCTTAAAAAAACATCTAGAAAACCAACATCTTTTTTAAATAGATATTGATTATCATTCATAATCTTTTCCGCTTTCACTAAGTCATTATTAATTAATTCATTTAAATATGCCAATGCCAATTTATAATTGTTTGTTTGCTCACACATTTTTCTTACATCATCAAAATTAACATTGTTAATATTCTCTTCAATTTGGTGTACCAAATATATTGATTTTATTTCATTATTTTCTCTAATATTTTCACAACATTCTGCATATAAACTATTAAATTCTTTTAACGAATTAATATGATTAGCAAGTAATAATATTTTCTTCCAAAAATAAATCTGTAATTCTGGTACAAATTGTTTAATTTTAGGTATTTCTAGTTCAAATTCTTTATATCCTTCAATGTCTTCTAATTTTTGCTCTTTTACATATACAAATTCTATACCCTTATTATAAATTTCATTAATTTTACTTTTTTGTTTGTAATAATATTCATCCGCAAAGAATTCCACTAGCCCATCTTTATCCCTAATTTGCATTCTGTTTTCAATTGCATAATTGGTGCTTAATTTGTGAATAAAAGAGCCTTTTTCTATTTTCTCTATTTCAAGCTGTTTTTCTTCATTATTTTTCTCTTTTATAAAAACATTGTTATCTAATTGGTCATCTAAAATAAATTTGCAAATCTTCTTTAACTTTGTGTCTGTGCAATAATCTACAACAAGTAGAAGTAATTGTTTTTCAGAAAACTGAGCAAATAATTCAACTAAATTATTCACATAGTTTTTTACATTATATGCTAAGTAATTTTCTATTGAACTATTAATATTTGTACGATTACAATAAAATTGATAAACAATATGAAAGAAATTATAAATATCCAACAATTCTAAACTCATTGTAACATCTTTCATTGATTCTAAATAAAGTTTTAATTTTAAAAAATCCCCATCTATTATTAGAGAATTTAAAATTTCAAAGGTTTTTTCAGGCGTAAACCCTCCGCTTCGCACATCTTTTGAAAAAGTTAAACCTTTAGTTAGTGCTTCATTAACTCTTTTTTCAGCGGCTTCCTTAGTAGCTTTTAAACTTTCAACAGAATAAGTTTCCACATCTTCATCAATCATTTTTGAGTGTGTTTGACATAACCAAATACAATTATCAATACTTGTTCTTTCTTCAGCAGTTTGGGAAGGATTATATCTTGGACCATTAGGAGAAGCTGCACAAATATGCGAAGCGACACCAATACTTAACACGTCATCACTACTTTCTTGTGAAGCTGCTGATGTCAAGCATGAACAAATAGAACATTGATAACAAACCCTTTGAGCGGCCTTTCTAATTGTTTCTGGCGAGAAATTGTCTCTATTATTTTTCTTAGGCATAATATTATCTCCTTATTTTTTTCCTTAGGAAATTTCAATCTTCCAACATAACCACATTCACTTTATGTGAATAGGTAGTGCAAGCGTCTATGGCTATCATATTTTTTGTTATGAAAGGTTCAAAATTGGCTTCATCTCCAAATTCTTCGTATTCGTCTGGATTTTGTTCGTGCCACAGTGCAGAACAATGCCAATGTCCACAAACTATTGTTTTGTTTGGTTCATAGATTTCATAGCAACCTTTAATTTTAAACTGACTGTAATTTTTTTGTTATCTCAATAAAAAATTCTTTACTCCACAAATCAAGTTTTGTTTTATCTTTTATGAAAGGCAAGACATCTTGTTTTGCTTGTTCTATATCTAGATTTTCAAATCTTTCGTTTAGCAACGCTTTTAAATTATCAATAGTTAAATCATAATTTTCATTAATAAACTTTGATTGAACCAACTTTGCTTTCAAATTTTCCAAATTCACTTTTGCACCGATTGACAAAAAGAAAATATAATCGTAAAAATCCCTACCTTTCACTCTTGATTTCCAATTTCTGCAAAGGCAAGCATGAATTTTACCTGCAAATAATGATTGCAAATCATATAATCTTACTTGATAAGGAGAAGGCAACAGTCCAAACTTAGTTTCATAAGTTGCACCAGTTGGTGGGTTAATGTCCACTTCAAACCTAATTCGTATAGCTTCTTCTTTATTGATAAATTTAGAATCTTCACTATCTTCATAGAAAGATAAAATATGTTCTTTTGTGTTACCCTTTAAGAAAGCAGATTTTATATTGGAATCAACAGATTTAATTTTCTCTGTCACATTGAAATTTAAGCCAAGTGATTTTGTCTCGTTTTCAATATATTGAAAATATTTGGTTAAATCAAAATCTGGATTTTGTGTTATTAATGAAAAATCCAAATCTTCACTAAATCTATCCAATCCATAAAATATTCTTAGTGCTGTTCCACCATAAAATGCCGCTTCTTTAAAAAATCCACCACGAGATAGTCCACAAAGAACTATTTCTTGAACAATCTCTTTTATGGCATTCTTCTTGTCTTCGATATTGTTAATCTGATATTTTGATAACATCTGGCTTAATACTTGTTGCATTTTACTTTTCTCCTTTAATAAATTTTGCAAGTAAATTTAAGTTTGTTGAGTGATATAGTGGCGCAAGTTTTAAAATATCTTGCTTGTTTAATTCGTTAAACTTGTCTTCATCTATTCTTAAATCTTCAAACAGCAATCTTTCTAAATCTTTAATAGTTTTCACGGGAGATATAGTATAAAGTTTATCGCAAAGCGCTTTTTCTGCTGTTGCCATTTGATATGAATATTCTTCATCTTGAAAAGCAAGGACGCCCAAACTAAATACCGCTTTAGGAACATCTCTATAAATAAAAGTTCCAAAACGATTTGTATATGTCTTAATTTTTTTCTTATTGTAGGTTGCACATGTAAATGTGTTGTAAACCGCTTCGGGAATTAATCCTTGCTGATACAAAACATAATCAAAGGATAAATAGGATGGCCCATAAATAAATTGTGCAAGCCTTGAACCATTAGTATTTGGATTGGTTTCATAAATTCCTTTAACCAAAGGAAATAATTTTCCCTGTATTACATCTCTATTTATTTTTGCTATTGGATTTGAATAATTAGCATATTGTTCTTTTAATTGTTGAGTTGTGACTATCATATATTCCCTCCAGATAATACAATTATATAATATTATCTGGAGAAAATCAACCAATTTCACGATATTTTCTCCAAATAATACAGTAAAAGTGCATTTTCTGGAGAAAATATAGTTTTGTAAAAAATCAATTCACATGGTTTAATGTTATAAACTTAACTGCTTTTAATAATTTTTATATCATTGCAATGATACAAGCAACGATTATTTTTTACTATTACAAATAAAATAACACCAGAAAAATTCTGGTGCTATTTTTTATTGGAAGTTTCTACGATAAATTGTTTCAAGAGTTTGATAATAAACTATTCTTGATTCCTTTTTTGGTTCTTTGTTTTTGTTGTTAAGATATAAGACTTTTACATCTTCCCACAAATTCTTTTCTTTAATTAAGTCTTCAACATGTCTATGATTTGTTGCAACTTTTCTTAAAGCCCACGAGTAATTACCAGAGTTTTTATCAAATCTAATATATTTTTGTCTTTCCATACCCTCTTCATCTTCATAGTAACTAACAATTGCAATATCAACACTACAAATAATTTTATTTCTCTGTGCATTTAGTTTTTTTATTGTTATTACGGAAGTTGAATCTTCGGAGTAATCATAACTATCATCAAAATATTTATTAAATAAATTCATAAATGTTTGTTTTAATAGTTTTGCATTATTATATCTGTTATTAAAAACTTTTTGAATTACAATATTATAATCCAAGTCAAAGCCTTGATTACCATTTTCTACCCTCGTAATCAATTTTCTTTTTGCACTTCCAATTAAGTTGAATTGAAAAGTTAAAATTCCATTTTCTCTCAAATCTCTTTGAATAGATTTCAAAATTTCATCAACCTCCAACTTAAAAGGTTGATATTCACTTTTCGGTACATATTCAAACATATTTTTTACCTCCTTAAAGTTTGAATTGGAGGGGGATTGATAAATAATTTACCAATCAGGGAGCAAATAAATTTCATAGCCAATCCATTTGCAAGACAATTATAACATAATTTTTTAAATATGTCCATATCCGTTGCAAGCAAATTTTACTAGCAAAGTATTAGGTATTTTTAGGAAATTTTAGATAGTTTTAAACAGTCAAAGTATTGCTCAAAAATAGTCGTAGGTGTCAATAGGTGTCAACTTTTTTGAAAGGTTAACACCTAAACAATTTTTACATCTAAAAAAACTAGTAAAATCAAGGGCTTTAAGACATAGGGTTATAGTCTTTCAAAAATATTTTTAAGTTGGTAAGGCAGGGGTCACGGGTCCGATTCCCGTCAGTAGCTCCATTCAAAAAAACCTTAATTTATAAGGTTTTTTTCTATTTTAGTATACCGATTTGTTGCCACACAACTTTTCAATTTTGACAACAATTGACAACAGTTTTCACTAAAAATCGCTCTCAAACACCGCCAAAAATATGTGTTCAACAGAAACATACTCATCTTTCATTTATTGGGATATATTTTGTGCAAGTGACAATGTTTGATCGGCCTGTTTTGAAAGATATGCTTGATTGAGCGGGCTGATTTTTGGCAAACGTAAATCGCCTCTTTGCAGTCTTTTGAAAGATAATCCGTGTTCACATTCATATCTTTGAGCATCTGATAAATTAAACCATCTTTTTCATCAATAAGGACACTCAAAATATGCAAAGGACAAATTTCTTGATTGCCGTTTTCCAGTGCCAGTCTCTGTGCATTTTGAATGCATTCGGCACTTTTTTGTGTTAATTTATCGTAGTTCATAGTCTCATCCTCCTTTTTTCAAACACACATTATAGACCCTAAAATTAGCCCGCTAGGTGGAGAGCGCTAATTTTTTACATTTTCTAAAAAAATTTTTCAGCAAAACACTTTCGCAATTTCACTTTAAATTTTATCCAATCTTTTCTCTCGAAAACAAAAAACACCTTTCGGTGTTTCTTTATTAATACTGCTGGTGTTTTTCAGTTTCCCAAGTTTTTATTCCAGTAAATTTATGTGCAAAATGTGGATACCTATCTGAAATTGATGATTTTATTGGATGTTTTCTCGTTCCGTCAAGATTATATTCTTCCATATATGGTGTCAGTTCTTCAGTTAGCAACTGGTCAAGTGAATCATATTGTTTCAAAATTGACCAATCATCCGCATCTATTTTGTAATATCCTTTGCTTCTTTTATCATTTTTATATACAAAATAATAACAACCCAAAATTGTTCCAAAAATTATATAATCTTTATTTTTTGAACGAGAAAAGTTCTCAATTATAATATCAAATGGAATATGTCTTGTTTCAAATCTGCAACTTTGAACGCCATAGATGCAGAATGATGAGAAAAACAAGCGCATCCCGTTAAAGTTTTTATAAAATTCTTTTAAATCATTTGGTAAATACCATTTCATTTTTTTAAATAATTTGGGCATATCCACCGGTTTATAAAAATAATGCAACTTTGTATCTTTTTGTATATGGTCAGTATTGCACAAAATTGTCACATATTTATCTTCATAATCCACTTTCCATTTCTCAAATATTTCTTTTATTATTTCCATTCCACACTCCATTTTCATAATAGCACAAAACTGATTTTTTTCATACAAAAAAAACACCTTTCGGTGTTTTTTCTATTTTTGATTATCTAAATCCCAATCTTTGTGTCCTACATAATCATGTGCAAAAACAGGGTACTTTTTTGCAAATTCAGTTGTTTTGGGATGTTTTCTTGTTCCATCCAGATTATACTCTTCAAGATAAGGCGTCAGTTTTTCTACTAACAAATCATTTAACGAATCAAATGTTTTTACAACAGTATAATCGCTTTCATTCAATTCGTAATATTGGCTACACTTTTTGTCATTTTTATATGCAAATAGTTTCCCACCAAGCATACAGCCAAAAACAATATAACTTTTATCTAAGGAACGAGTAAGATTTTGAATAACGATATCAAATGGAACATGCTTGGTTTCAAATCTGCAACTTTGAATACCATAAATACAGAATGATAGAAAGAATAAACGAAACCCGTTATATTTTTTATAAAGTTCTTTTAAATCTTTGGGCAAATACCATTTCATTTTTTTAAACAACTTTGGCATATCCACCGGCTTATAAAAGTAATGCAACCTTGTGTTTTTTTGTATGTGGTCAGTATTGCACAAAATTGTCACATATTTATCTTCATAATCCACTTTCCATTTCTCAAATATTTCTTTTATTATTTCCATTCCACACTCCATTTTCATAATAGCACAAAACTGAATTTTTTCATACAAAAAACACCTTTCGGTGTTTCTTTATTTTTCTAAACAAGTGAATGTAGGGTCAAAATCTATGCCTGAAATTTTATTTCTTCTTAGCATCTTACGCAATGGATCTGTCAAGTATATAGCAGAACGTGTTTCTTTCAGCCTAAAAATATCTAACCCTTTTGTCTTGTCTTCAATAATTGAAGGTATTGCCACACTATCCGAGAGCTCTTTGCAACAACTTTTAATTATTTTTGAGGTGTTTACATCCATCACAATGTAGATGAGCAAGCACTCCATTTTCTGTACAAGTTGGTTCAACTTTTGCTACTGCATAAAAATAGCAATCGCCAACAGACAGGGATTATTAATTGCTCATTGCTCTTTTCTACACCGTCAATGAAGTTTTTATCGCAAACAGAACAATGGTCATGAGCAAGAGTTCCAGTATGCGTACAATCGGCGGGGTCGACACTTAAATGAGTAAGCGTATGAGATGCAGGAATAGTTTCCGTTTCGGTGTGATTGCACTTTGTGCAAGTTCTAGTTTTTACTCCGTCAGTAGTGCAAGTATAATCGGTGGTAACCACCCAATCTGAATATGTATGAACACAATTCTTATTGCAAGCAGCAAATAGTATTACAGTCGAAAATATCATACAAAAGCAGACGAATAAATTTAATACTAAACTTTTCTTTGCCATATTATTCTCCTTTTCAAAACAAATTATATTTATTTCAGTTATTCGTATTAATATAATATTACATATTTATCTCAAAATTGCAAGAAAATAATTTTTAAGGGATTAAAAAAAGAACTCTATCTTTCAATTTGATAGAGTTCTTTTCTTATTATTTTGCAAGTTTCAAAAGCCTTTGACTTTTATATGCTTTTATTGATTTCTTATTCCGTTATGGTTAGTGTTCCAATAAAATTATATGCAAATTTATAATTTGTATCACTTACAATTTCAATTTTTGCTTGACCTGTAATAGGTTTTTCAAGGACCAAAGTAAGTGTTCCTGCATGATTCCATTCACTTTCACTTGTAACTGTTATTTTGAAGAATACATTTTCTGTTGTGTTTCCAACTGGCACTCTTGGTTTTACTTGAACAGAAGTTTTTGTTTGTGCACTCAATATAATGTCTAACTCTGTGATTACTTTTTGAGTGATTACAAGTTTGCCACCATTGTTTGTAAAAATAGGTGATTGCGAATAATCAACTTTGTAGTTGCTGTTGCTTAAAGTTGCATTTTTGTCATCTTTATGCAGACACAAAAAAAGCATATCTAGGAAAACTCCTAAAATATGCTTTTTTATTATTTCTAATTCTTATTATAAGCTTGTTATTTTGTATTAACTTTTAGTGATATAGAAATCAACACTTTCTTTTCCTGCTTCACTGTCAGCAACTTTTGTTACTGTAACAAAATATAAAACTCCATCAGGTGTTATTACGTTTAGTTGGTATCCGCCTGAAACACCAGATCCATCTTCTCTTTTAAAATTAACCGATTCACTAGCTGTCACATAGCCTGTTCCATTTGTTTCAAAATTTAATGTATAAGTTTTTAGATTTGGAGAAGCTTCTGTAGTAAATACAAGATAAAAACATTCGCCTTTGTTTAGTTGTCTGCTTACAGTGTTGGTATAATTTTTGCCTTCTACAAAGTTAAGTGTTTCAACTTCTGTAAAGGTTTTGTTTGCCAAGATAGGTTTTGCAGTATCTAAATCAGCAAAACTACTATAGTCAAAATATACCTTACAATTACTGTCACCATGTACTAACATATCGGTAAGAGCATTAGATGGCAATCTTAAGGCAACTACTTCTAGAGGTCTTGAATAACCCTCACAAATCATATAGTCACCAACTCTTATTGTTCCGTTGTTAACGCTAGTAACAGTAATGCCAACTTGTTCTTTGGTTGTGTCCCATTCAATGCTTTCAGCTGCACCACTTGTTAATGTTGCCACAACGCTGTCATTATAGTGAATTAAAGTAACTTTTGTAATACCTGATGTATATTGTTTAATTTTAAAATTGTTATCGTCAGTTGATAGACTGCTATAATTAATTTGTATTCTTCCAGGATTTTTGTTGCTGTTTGTCTTTAATACTTTGATTGGAACATCAGCATGATTAACTAAACCATTAGTTACGCTAACAGTTCCTAAATGTATATATTGAACATTGGCATCTTCCATAGCTGTTTTGTTATAAGCAACCTTAAAAGTTACATTTCTAGTAAGGTCAACTTCGTATTTATTGATTACATATTCTGTTTTTGCAACTTCGCCTCTTAGGTAAGTAGAATTTCCTCTGCAGAAAATTCTTACTTCATAAGTTCCTGCATTTGTAGGAGCTGTTGTGGTGTAGGTGCTATCGTTTGCGCCTTTCACTTTGTATTGAATTTCGCAAAGGTCTTT
>CALKLQ010000036.1 GCA_937992055.1 uncultured Clostridia bacterium
CTCAGTCGGTAGAGCAGAGGACTGAAAATCCTCGTGTCGGTGGTTCGATTCCGCCTCGAGGCACCAGCCGAAAGGCAAAGAGAACGACCGCACGAGCAAATCTCTTGCAAGGCGGAGTTCGACAGCCTATGAGGCACCAGCCGAAAGGCAAAAGCCTGGAAGCACAAAAATTTGCTGGCGTGGCTCAACGGTAGAGCAGCTGACTTGTAATCAGCAGGTTGAAGGTTCGATTCCTTTCGCCAGCTCCAATGTGGTTGGGTTCCCGAGCGGTCAAAGGGAGCAGACTGTAAATCTGCCGCCTCCGGCTTCGATGGTTCGAATCCATCCCCAACCACCAAAGAAAAACAACTTATAAGCCTTTAAAATAGGTGCTTGTAGCGTTTTTAACTGGTAATTAGAAAAAATTCTAATTATCAGTTTTTTTATGCCAAAATTCAATTTTTTGGCTAAAAAGTTGGGTCAAAAGTTGGGTCAAATTTGTAATACATATTTTCATATAAATTTTCAATTTTTTGCTTTGTTATACTACGGTCAATATAAATATAAACTTTCTGCGTAAGTTCGACTTTTGTATGTCCTAACCAACTGCTAATAAGTTTGTCAGGGTTGCCTAAATAGAAGTTATTTGTTGTGAATGTATGGCGTAATTTGTGTAAGTGTCCTTCAACATTTATTTCTTCTAAGAACTTTTTAAATTTATGATAAATTGTGCTATGTCTATATTTAGTAATTTCGTCAGCGTTATTTTGAATAAAATTGATGGTTTTTTCTGTTAAATCAATATATCTATAAATATTGTGTTCTTCTCTTTTTTTTTCACAAAGAACTTTTAAGGTTTTATTGTTAATATCTAAACAATTTAATAGTTCTAATTTACTAGCCGGCAATTCGTTGCTTCTAATTCCAGTTAATAGATAGAACATAATAACTTTTTCAATGTCTTTACCTTTTAAATTTTGAACAATTTTCTTTTGTTCTTCGTAGTTGAAAGGTTTTTCTATATTGTTAAGTTTTTTATCAATTTCAACATTTTCAAAAATATCTAATTTTATCTTTTGTGTTTTATATGCTTTTGTTAATGCTGCTTTAAGATAAATAGTTAAAATTTCCTTTGCTCTACTTCTTGGAATTTTGTTTAAGAATTCTTGTATAATATCGGCATTTAATTTAGTTAACTTAATGTTGGCAATTTTACTATTTTCAATATATATCCTAAACTTTGTAATTATTTCTTTATAAGGTTTATCTTTTATTTTTCCTTTTTTATAAGTTTCAGCCCAATAATACAGATATTCAATTAAAGTTTTTTCTTGTTGATGTATGTATGTAGTAGTAAATTTTTGTTTAAATTGCTTGATTTCTTTCAACAATTCTTTTTGGGTAGATTTGATGATGTTGTATCTGATATGATTGATTGTTTTTCTAAATTCCCATCGTCCATCATTTCTTTGTCTAATATTTTTCAATTCAACATCTCCTTTATTGGTTAAATTTTGATGTGAATCGTTTAATAATGACTTATTGTTGATGACTCTAAACCTATTGCGCATTTCGTCTATATGTGCTTCGTGCTTACTATCATAGTAAATGTGAAATAGGTTAATTTGTTCATTAATTTTATTTACTTGTTCTTCAATTATTAAGAAGAGTTTTTATATATTCGCTCATATTTTTTCCTTTTTAAATATTAGTTGTAGTAAAAATGGCTATTTTACATCGCGTTTTTCTCCTTTTGTTAAAAATAAGTCTAAAAAAACTTAAAACATAAGTTTTAAGTGATTTTATAGTTTTGTAAATTTGTCCATCTATTTTTTAATCCCATTTTATTATTTACTTCAGAAATAAAATGTGGTTTTAAATTTTGAATTAACATTAATCTTTCTGAAATAAATTCTTGCCAAAATGATGAAAATTCTAATGGTTTTAAAAAATATTTAAAAATTATCATTAATGCTAAAAAATCATTTTTGCCTACTAAAGGCACATTATTTTTATTGGTTTTAATTCTCATTTTTTTGTAAATTTCTAAATCGTAGGGTAATCTATCTTTTTTGATTTCAGCACAAAAAATTCTTTCATCATGAGCAACAATATTTCGAAAAGCAACTAACATTTTAAACATAATTTTCATACTAGCAGCAGTCAATTTATATTTTCTTGCTATTTCCGTCCTATCTTCTAATTTCATATTACTAAAGAAAATTGAGACCTCGCCTAGTGTCATAGAACGAATCAATACCCAAAGTGGAACATGTTCATGTTCATTAACATAGTGATAAATATAGCTTCTAAATTTTTTACTCTTTTTATCTGCACATGTAATTATAATGTCATTGCAAGTATTGATTAAATTTGAAATACTTTCTTTTTTATTTGGGTCTTTATCAAAATTTTTTTCTTGTAAGTAATTAGCTTGTAATTCTCCGTATTTACTGCTAAATAAGTAAGAAATTTGAGATTTAAGTCTAGATTCAATATTTAATGTATATTTGTAAACAATAGTTCTTAGGTTTTTATCAAAGTTGTATAAATTTATAATATCTTGGTCAGTAACTTTATCTTTATAGATATTATTATTTTCATGTTTAAATAAAAAGCTATAACCGTTTATTAAATTGTAATATCCACAATCTTCTAATTTGTTTAAAAAGAATTGTTCATCGGTTATAGTTAAAGTTCTATTTTTTAAAATTTCAATTTGTTCTTCATAAGTTGTAAATTTTTTCATAATTTCCCCTTAAAAAAGGAAACGAGGAAGTCCCGAAAGACTTCCTCACCGTCCTTCAACACTGGTTGAAAGGAACATTCCATGACTATATAATAATTTAATTTAATAAATATGTCAACATATTTTTAAAAATTTTTTATATAATCATACTAAATTTTATTCAATTAGTAGCAAAATATACATAAAAAAACTTAAAACTTAAGTTTTAAGTGATTTTTATTAATTAATTTTGTTAAATATAACATTATCATTTATAAGTTCTTTATCTTTGTATTTAACTAAAATTTGATTTTTATTATTCATATTGATATTCGAAGTTACTCGTAACCTTAGATTTTTTTCTTCATAGCTTTCTAGTATTAAATTTGCTGAACTTATAAAAACTTCTTCGTACTCGTATAAAAATGTGATTATTGTTTTTTGCTCATTATTTATTTCGATAAAGAAATCACTTTGATTAAGAAGTAATTCTTGACTTGTTAGGTTTTTAAACTTAATTGTGAAATCTAAATAATAATCTGTTTGTCTTTTACCAATACTAAATCTTACAAATTCTGCCGTAATTTCGTTTTTGGGGGTTAAATTACAAGCACTAAAAGAAAAAACAGATATTATAAAAATAAAGATTAAACTAAATATTTGTTTCATTGCATTCCCTTAATTTATTTTTTTATTTTCGTATTTCAATTGCATGTCTTCTTGTTCTTCGAGTTTTGCAATCGCATAACTTTCAACTCTATTTGCTTGTGTTTCGTTTAATTGACTAGCTATGTCAATTATATTTTTTTGCGTGTCAGTAAGACCTGATTTGTCAATTTTGTTGTTTTGCCTGTGTCCGATTAAATAATCAACTGAAACATCAAAATAATCAGCAATTTTAATTAGAGTTTCAATATTAGGTTGATATTCTCCATTTTCATACGCATTATAAGTTCTTAATGGTATGTTAAGCGCATTTGCAGTTTCTAATTGTGTAATTTTGTAAGTTTTTCTTAATTCTTTTAAATTATTTAGTTCCATAATTTACCTACTTTTTTTATATTTTAATATTTATGCAGTAAAAAAGCAATAGTTTTTTTATAAAAAGTATAAAAATGAAGAAAAATAGCGTAATTTTGTTTGCATATTTTCTATTTGTCGCATATAATATATGTGAAAGCGTAAAAATACACAGCAAATAGGAGAATATATGAATAAAGAAGTAACAGAAAAAGAAATAACAGAAGATTTAAAAATTAGTAAACATGTATTTAAAACTTTCTTTGCTGGTTATCAGTATTTAAAAGAAGATTTAATACAGGAAGGTGTACTTGCTTTAATGAAAGCGAGAAAGTCCTTTGATAACACAAAGGGTGTTTATAGCACATTTGCTTTTAAGGTTGCTACAAACGCAATGAGAATGTATTTAAGAAAAGAATATAGGCATGAAGATGTAGAGAATATAGAAGATTATGCTTTTGAAATTGCAGACGAAATAAATGACATAGATATATCAATACATATAAAGAATTCGATTGTTGATGTAATTGAAAATAGTAAAAAGCCAAGGGTTATAGAAAAAATTGTTAATTTGCTTTGTTGTGGTTTTACTGGAATTGAAATTGCAGAAAGTTTAAATGTTAGTAGGACATATGTTAGTAAGCTAATTAATGATTTTAGAAAAAGGCTTCGTAAAGAATTAATTAATTGTTAGTGAGCATATCCTGGTTAGGTTTGTCCGCCAGGGTTCAAGAAAAAAATAAGGGGGTTGTGTTTATGGCACAGATGTTTAAAAAAGGTTTTAAACCTAAATCTACGACGAAAGAAGCGAAATCTATTATTCGTAGAGAGATTAAATTTTATTATGGCGACGATTCTGAAAACAGAACTTATGGTAAAGATTTTTTAAAGAATATGCAAGAAGACGCAAATTCTTATTCTGCAGGTCGTGGAACAAGTGATTGGAATAAAGGAAAAGAATTGGTAAATGCTGGTTGTTTTGCTTGTTATTATAATGACCAAAGAAAAATGCTTTCTAAAATTTATGGAAAGCGAAATGTTGATAAATGGCCAGGAAATAAAGTTCATAATACTTATGGCAATTTAATCGGTCGTGAATATTCTTATATGTTGCAAGAAAAGAAGAAAAATAAGTAAGTTAATTAAATTTTAATTAATTTCCATTTTTGATTTAGCAATTTATCAGAAGGATTAGTTCTTGCATTTTTAGAAATTCGTTTGCCTATTAAAATTAAATCATAACCTACTTTATTTAAAGCAGTTTTTAAAATTTTTAATTCAGGGTCTTGATTATAAATAGTCACATTAAAGTAAAGATATTGTTCTTCAATTTGATTTTCTAATAATTCCGGCAAATCATTGATAAATTCTTGTGCAAATTCTTCTGCGTTCATAAAAAAAATCTCCTTTTGTTAACTAGATGTTAGCAAAAGAAGAAATAAAAGTCAAATAAAAGGAAGGTAAAATATGGGTTGGTATAAGAAAGAAGTTTTTAAAAAAGACAATAACGGCAAATGGCGAAAACAAAGTTTTGAATTAGAAAAAGCTCCAACAGATATAGGCCGTTGGCAAAGAAGTTGTGAGTTAGAAAAAAAATCTTCATTGAAAGAAATAACTTATCTTTCAACAATGCCGACTAAAACAGGAATAAATGAAAAAGTAACAAGAGCAAGAACTTACTTTGGAAAAAATGAGAAAGTAGTTCGAACTCTTATAACAACATCAAATAAATTGCCTAAAAATATCAATTTAAAAGATAAAGGAAATTAAGTAATGGTTAAATTTAGAATTGAATGTAATAATGGCTCAAAGTATTTTAACGAAGATGAAAAAGAGAAGGCAGAAAATTATTTTAAAACGAGATTAATTTTAAAGCTTCCAGTTGAATTTTGGGTTATGAATATAACAGCTTTTGCGACAACGCAAATATTATTGAAAAAGTCGGTTTAATCTACTTTAGTAGTTTAAATAAAAATATATAAGGGGGTTGCTATGTCAGTTAGAATTAAAACAGATTCAGGCAAAACAATTGTTTTGTTAAATCCAGCAGAAAAAGCAAAAAGATATTCAAGACAGATTAAACATGGGAAAATAACCGAAACGGGTAAAAAATTGACAAAAACAGGTTTTGCATGGCGAGCAGGTTATTTGCAAGCAAGGAAAGATTCTGCAAATGCTTATAAATCAAATTTGTATAAAAATTAATTTAAGGAGTAAAAATGGCATTTTTTACAAGAACACATAAAATAATGGCTAAAAAAAATAGTCATAGTGATTTAGTTCATGCATATGAGCAATCAGAAAAAGAGTTAATAAATGTTGCTCGTAGTGGAGATGAAAAAGCTTTAAAGAAAGCAATGAAAGAGCATGGTAATTACGAATATGCGTTGTTATATAAGCAAACTCCGCAATATCGTAAAAAAATGAAATAAAAAAGGGGGATTAAGTTATGTTTAAGCGAAAAAGTTTAAGTGTTTGGTCTGTATTAGGTATCATTTTGTTGGTATTAATTGCAGTTGCAGCAATATTTTGCGTTGTAGTTTTAATAGCTGGTTCTTGCAATGATTTAGGTTTTGTTGACCAATTGACAAAGTGGTTTGCTCCAGATAAATTTGCGGAAATGGTAGAACAAACAGAAGAAGTCGTTTCAACAACAGCACATATATTAGGTATGTAATTATGATTAAACGGATTGTGATAATTATATTAATTGCTGCAGCGATAATTTTAGTTGGAACATTTCCCTTGTCGATTTTAGAAATAATATTTCGTTCAATAGCAACTGCATTTGGATGGTTAGCAAAAGTTTTAAATTTCTTTGGTTGGAATGGACTATTAATTTAAATTTAGTTTTTTTATTCAAAGTGCGATGGCGGAAAACACTTAAAAAACTATCCGCTCCATTACTCCTTTTTTAAAATTTGCTTGTAAGTTGTTGGGTAATCTTGCAAGCAGATGAAACCCAAAAAAAAGAAGTAAAAAAATATTTAATATGGAGAAGTAATATGAAAGAAAAAAAAGCATTATTAAAAGGTTTTACTATTTTGGAAAAAGAAGGTAGAACAAACAACATTTATTATCAATTAGAAGTTGAAACTGCTGGTGGTAAAAAAGCTTCAATGTTCATGACAGAAAATCAAAAAGAATATGTCAATGAAATTGGAAAAGAAAATTGCTATGTTGATATTGAAACAAGAACATCAAAAGAGAACAAAGAATATTTGGTTGTTGCACTTCATGCGGGTGATGAAGTTTTCGATTTCTTTGTTAAAGATAGAGCTTTTATTTCGCTTGCAAAATTACATGCAAAGAAAGAAGCGTAAATAATTTAGTTGTTAGTTCGAGTTCGTGACTCGATTAACATAGGCGAAACAAAAATGATAGCAGGTGCACCCTTTTGCAAACTACTATCTTTTTGTCTAATATGATTGACCACATATTACTGACGAGCTAGGTCAATATAATGGGGGTTACATGGAAATATGTAAAAAAATAATAAATATCATAATTATTATCTTGACAGTTTTAGCACTTGTTGTAATTGGGCTTTATGCGTATTTTATGTTGTTTGTTAAAAACACACAAAAAACAGTAGGTATAAATTACATTGGAGACCAAGCGCCAGTAGACATATTGGAAATAAAATCTCAACAAGAATTAACGGCAGCAGAAATTGAGTATTACGAAAATAGATACTTATTCCATGCAAATGTTTTTGATAATGCAAATAAAAATGGCGAAGAGTTGTATGAAATGCAGTTAAATTATTTTACAGATTATTCTCTGGAACATACAGCTTGCCGTTCTACAGGAA
>CALKLQ010000037.1 GCA_937992055.1 uncultured Clostridia bacterium
TACAGGTGTAAGAATTTCGGGAACGATTGCTAAAGTATTGGCTCTTGTTAAAAATTTAAAGTTATATAGTTTTTCTTCTTTAGATTTAATGATGGTATCTAATATAAATAATAATGGGAAATTTTTGGTAAGAATAATTGCCAAAAAGAATCATAGTTATTATAAATTGGCTTCCATTATGCATCAAAAAATTACTTTTGAAAGTGAGGATACCTTTTCACATGATGCATTATTAGAGCCTTTAAAAGAGTATAAGATGATTGAGGTTAGTGCAGACTTATTTCAAACTAAACAATTGTCTACCTATTTGTTTGAACAAAATTTATATAAAGAAGAAGATATTTTTCAATATGTTCCTAATTATTTAAGAAGTGAAATCAATGGTTGAAATTAGAGAATTAAAAAAAGAAGATATTGATAGGGTAGTTTATTTAGAAGAAACCTTTTTAGGGGAATCTTTGGGTAAAGAAATCTTAGAAGAAGAGTGTGATTCTAAAATTGCTAAATTTTATGTAGCTACAATTCATGATACAATTGTAGGTTATATTGGTAGATATGCTTATTTAGATGAGGCGGAAATTTTAAATTTTGTTGTTGATGAAGCATATCAACGTCAAGGAATTGGTCAAAAATTATTGAATAAAATCAAAGAAGATTTGCCATCTTTAAAAAAAATAACTTTAGAGGTTCGTGCATCTAATCAAAAAGCCATTTGTTTTTATCAAAAAAATGGTTTTTATCTACTTTATAAAAGAACAAATTATTATAGCAATCAAGAGGATGCTTTAGTTTATATGAAGGAGTATATATGAAAATATTAGCAATTGAATCGAGTTGTGATGAAACAAGCGTTGCCATTGTAGAAGATGGCAAAAAGGTTTTATGCAACGTTGTTTATACACAAATTGAAATTCATAAAATGTATGGTGGGGTTGTGCCTGAGGTTGCTAGTAGACACCATATTGAAAAAATTACTTATGTAATTGATGCGGCAATGAAAGAGGCTCAATTGAATTATGTTGATATTGACAAAATTGCGGTAACTAGTGAACCGGGATTAATTGGTTCTTTGATGGTTGGTGTGAATGCGGCAAAAGCGATTGGCCTTGCTTATCATATAGAGGTTGTTATGGTGAATCATATCTATGGTCATATTTATGCAAACTATTTAGAGGATGATTTTGTTTTTCCTTTAATCGCTCTTGTTGTTTCTGGCGGTCACACTGAACTAGTTTTGATGAAAAATCATTTTGATTTTGAAATATTAGGTCAGACGTTAGATGATGCTGT
>CALKLQ010000038.1 GCA_937992055.1 uncultured Clostridia bacterium
TACTATGGAGTGCATGACAATGCACAAAGCGAAACAAATATGCTTCCAGCATGGGATATAGGAAGTGTATACTTCAAGGAAACAGCAGATGGTGCGGAGAGTTTTGTAATTTCACTTATGGTAGAGAACCTATCAGCCTATCCAATCAAGGCGACAGTAAATAGCACTGCTGCAGAAGTTTTGACAAATGTGACTAAAAATGTTGTAAACAACAATGCCGAGATAGCAGTAGGTGGAAGAGGGGAGATACAAATTACATATGATGTAACAGATTCAAGCAAAGCAGCAAGTTTAACTATTGGCAATGAACTCGCGTTTGAAAAAATAGATTCTTTATCAAACATTGAAAATTTACAATATAGTAGCTTGTTATCAACTCCAAAGACGATAGAAAGTTATCAAGAAGTTACTCAAGATACCTATTTTTATGGCTATTCAGCTAAAATAGTAGATGCGCCAAGTGGTTCAAAAGTGAGTGTAAAGGCAGAGGCTACGCTAGAAGACATATTGACCTTAGGAGTGACAGAGGTAATAATAGTAAGGCAAAGTGCGGGAACATTAGAAGAACTTTTGGCAAGTTTGGATACAAGCAAGGTTTTGGAAATTGACATGTCAACTATGACGGCAAGTTTTGAAACAGAGGGTGCGCGAGAAGATATAAGCATAATATTAAATTCAACAAATAAATTTCCACAATCATATATAGCAAACGTAGTTAAAATAGAGGTTGAGGAAAAACAGGAAGTTTTAAGATTTACCCCAATCAATAATGGCGAGGCGTATGAGGTAGGAATAAGAAATGTGTGGGAAGGCGGAGATATAGTTATTCCTAGTGAATACAACGGCAAGCCGGTTACCTCTATCTCTGGCTTTGATGCAAGCATTAAGTCAGATTCAACCTCACCTAAAGGAATATTATTTGGTTATCGTCATGAATTAAATTCAGATGAATATGTTAATAGACCTGTTAGCGAAACATTTGAAGGACTCTTAACTCTTTTTGAAGCACTTGTAGGCGGAGCGGAGAATGTTCCAGCAGAGATGAGAGATAAAAACAACTTTTTCTGGGGTGGTTTTGCTGGCTCAACTATTAATTCTTTGACCATTCCAAGTTCCATAACCAGTATTTCTGAAACTGCTTTTTACGAATGCGAGGTTGGTTCTTTCCTAATTGAAGGTAGCAACTCTAATTATGAAGTAAAAAATGGCGCTCTTATTGAAAAAAACTCAAAAACTTTAGTTAAGGCATCTAAATCATTTACAAGCATAACTAATGATGTTCTTGTAATAGGTTCTTATGCTTTTGGTAGTTTGAAAATTTCTAATTTGGTTGTTCCAGAAAATGTTACTTCAATACAACCTTATGCGTTTTCTAATAGCACAATAGATAATTTGACCATTAATGCTAATATAGATACATTATACGGCTATTCATTTGTTACAACAATCATCAATAACTCTTTAATTTTGCCAAATACTCTACTATATATTGATTCAAAAGCTATTTGCAATTGTAATATGTACGGTCAAATAACCATTCCATCTAGCGTAATTATAATTTCGGATAACGCTTTTTATACGGGAATTGGTACTGAAGCCTATGGCTTTAGAGTAGATTCTTTAAAATTTGAAGATGCATCTACTATAGTTGATTGTCCATCAGCAATGACTGGCTTGAGTTATGGATTTTATACGCTGACATTTATGAATGAGGAACCTGCTACCAATTTAATCTTGGTAGAATTAGCAAGAGGCGCTGATAAAATTTATGTTCCAGCTTCCGCAGTTGATGCGTATAAAGCAGCAGAGGGATGGAGCGATATTGCCGGTTTGATTACTGCGATTTCTTAAAAATAAAATTTTGTTTGAAGTTTAAAGTAGGTAAAAATGGCTGTGAAGAAATTACTTCGCAGCTTTTTTATGATTAATTAATAAATTCATTTAAATGAATTTATTTGATTATTGTTATCAATCTACAAATTTAGAATTTTATCATTCTTTTAGTTAAGTTTGCTATTTGACGAAGCCTCCTTCTAAAGTGTAATTTGTTTTAATTTGTAATTGCAAATCGAGGTTTTTAACTTATATAATTGCTTTTTTTTTTATATTTTGCTAAACTACATAGACATATATTTGCATGTTTATTTGACTGCGAAAACATTGGTTAATATTTTATGGAGAATTTATGAAAAAAGAAACCGCTAAACCTGACATGATTAAAAATGAGGAAAATGTTTTAAAATTTTGGAATGAAATTGATTGTTTTAAGAAAATTGTAGAAAAAAACAAAAATTCTAAATTGCATTATCGTTTCTTGGATGGTCCTATCACAGCTAACAATGCAATGGGCGTTCATCATGCATGGAATAGGTCGCTTAAAGATATCTTATTAAAATACAAGGCTATGAAGGGTTATTCTGCCCACTATCAAAATGGTTTTGATGCTCAAGGACTTTGGGTAGAGGTGGAAACCGAGAAACAACTTGGATTAAAAGACAAGACAGACATTGTTAAGTTTGGTCTTGCTAATTTTACCGAGGCGTGTATTGACAGAGTTAAAAAGTATTCTTCAATTATTACCGAACAATCAAAACGTTTGGGTCAAATGATGGATTGGGAAAATTCATATTTTACAAACTCAGATGAAAACATAACATCTATTTGGTACTTTTTAAAAGAGTGTTATGAAAGGGGTTGGCTTGTTGAAAAGCATAGACCAATGCCATGGTGCTCCCATTGTGGAACCTCTCTTTCCGAGCACGAACTTGCTGATAGCTACATGGACATGGAGCATGAGGCGGTTTTCTTTAAACTCCCTATTAAAAATTCTGACATGTCCATTGTTGTTTGGACAACCACTCCTTGGACTCTATCTTCTAATGTTGCAGTTGCGGTTAATCCTGAACTTGAGTATAGTATTTGTAAGGTTAAATCTACTAATAGAAAATTGATAGTTTGTTCATCTTGTGAAAAAATTTTAAAAGATGATTTAGTTGAGGTGGAGAAAAAAGTTAAGGGCAATATGTTGGTGGATTTGGAATATGAAACCTGTTTCCCTGAGCTAAAAAAGCAAAACTTTACCCATAAAATTGTTGTTTGGGACATGGTGGATAGCACAGAAGGCTCTGGGGCAGTTCACATTGCACCAGGTTGTGGTGTTGAAGATTTTGAACTGGGAAAGAACCTTGGACTCAATATTATTTCACCCGTTGATGAAAATGGTGTGTTTTATGACGACTTTGATTTTTTAGCAGGGAAAAATGCTAATGATGTTGCCCCTTTAGTTTTTGAAAGGTTAAAGGCGGATGACAAATTATACTACACACATAAATATTCACATAGATACCCTATTTGTTGGAGATGTAAAAGACCTCTTATTTTCAGACTTACAAAAGAGTGGTATATTAAAACAGATGAAATCAGACCTAAGCTCATTGAGGCATGCGACAATGTGGTTTGGCAACCTCAGTTTTTGAAAAAGAGGATGCTTGACTGGCTTTCAAACATGGGGGACTGGAGCATTTCAAGAAAAAGATTTTATGGCTTACCTTTGCCATTTTATCCTTGTAAGAATTGTGGCGAGCTTACCGTTGTTGGGTCTTTACAACAACTTAAAAGTTTGTCTGATGCAAAGAAGGTGGATGCTCTTCCTCATCTGCATAGGCCATATATTGATGATATTAAAATCAGATGCCCTCATTGTGGAGAAGAGGTGGAAAGAATCAGTGAGGTTGGCGATTGCTGGTTAGATGCCGGAATTACACCTTTTAGTACAAAGAAGTATTTTACCGACCGCAAATTTTGGGAAGAAAATTTCCCCGCAGAATGCGTAATTGAAATGAAGGAGCAAATTAGGCTTTGGTTTTACTCGCTTTTGTTTATGTCTGTTGCACTTACTGGCAAAGCCCCTTATGAAAAGGTTATAGGTTTTGCAATGCTTGTGGCTGAAGATGGAAGCAAATTTTCTAAATCTGGAAAAAATAACATAAGCTTTTTTGAGGCCGCGGACAAGATTGGTGCCGATGTGATTAGATATATGTATGCCGCAAACAATATGCTAAACGACACCAGGTTTGGTTTTGGTGTTGGTGATGAAATTAGAAGAAAACTTCTTGGACTCTGGAATGCCTATGTGTTTTACACAACTTATGCAGTTTTAGATAAACCTGATATCAAAAAAGATTTGGATTTGAATAGCTTTGGACAAAGTGACAAATGGCTTCTTGCAAGGGTAAATAATTTTGTCAAAAATGCAGATGAGTTTTATTCTACCCAACAATTTAACCTTATTATTCGTGACTTTGAAAGTTTGTCTGATGATCTCACAAATTGGTATATCAGAACGAATAGAAAAAGATTTTGGAAGTCTGATGATGTCGAAGATAAAAACAATGCTTATTACACCCTCTATCACAGTTTGAAAAAGATTATTGTGACAATGGCTCCTATAACACCTTTTATGAGTGAACATATTTGGCAAAATCTGGTTAGAGGAAGCGAGGAAAATGTTGTTGAAAGCGTGCTTCTTTGTGATTTTCCAAAAGCTTTTGACATTGAAGAAAATGGCGTGGTGGAAAAAACAGAGATAATAAGACAGGTGATTAACATTGCTCAAAGACTTAGAAATGAAACCCAAATAAAAATCAAACAACCTTTAAAAACCATGTTTGTATGCTCTGATTTGAAGGTGGAAAAGGCGTGTAGGGAGTTTGAAAACACAATTAAAGAGGAACTTAACATAAAAGAAGTTGTTTTCCCTCAAAATCAAGAGCAATTTAACCAAAGCTATTTGCAGGTTAATTTTAAACAGGCGGGCATAAAACTTAAGAGTGAGGTGCAAAACCTTAAAAAAGCACTTGAAGAGTGTGATAACATGTCTGAGTTAGTTGAAATGTATAAAGCTGGCAAGGTCAGTGTGGGCAATTTTGTTGCGTTGCCTAGTGAGTTGTTTATATGCGCTCAAAAGGCAAAAGAGGACTTTGTTATTTCAAGTGAAAATAACGTTACAATTGTTCTTGACACAACAATAGATACAAACTTAATGCTTGAGGGGCTTTATCGTGAACTTGTAAGACAAATTCAGGTGTTAAGAAAACAAGCTGGTTTTAAAATTGAGCAAAGAATATCACTTTATATTCAGGCTCACGACCAAATTACAAACCAGGTAATAGAAAAATACAAAGACCAAATTTGTTGTGAGGCTTTGGTAAATAATTTTGGTCCTATTGAAACTCCAACTTTTGAAACCAATGTGGAAGTTGGTGGTGAAAGAGTTGATATTAAATTAAAAGGATAAAAACATGCTTTTTATTAAGGAAGACGGCGCCGTTTGTTTGGAAGATGGTGAAAATGTGATTATTTTTCCTCTTAAAAAAGAGGAACTTGACCTTTTGCTTGAACTTGGTGATAAAAGTTTTTCCAGCTATATTGGCGCTAGTTATGATGGACAAGATGTTTGGGATTTGGACTTTTTGAAAATTGCAAACGGAAAACTTGACCTTTTGGAAAAAGATGTAAGCTTTTGGGAATGGGACACTATTTGGTTAATAGTTTCTGCAAGACATAAAAAGATTGTTGGAGATTTACATTTTGCATCCTCTCCTATTGAAGGAAAATGTGAAATTAGTTTAAACCTTAACCCAAAGTACAATGGACAAGGAATAACCACTTCGGCTCTATCACTTATAGAGAAATGGGCTTTTCAAAATGGTGCTAATTGTTTGTTTTTAAATTGCAACACTGAAAATGAGGAACTTATAAGGTCCTTGGATAAAAATGGTTTTGAACTTATAAAAAACGAAAACAAGGTTTGTTGTTACCAAAAAAATAAGATAATCAAATTTGAAAGAGAAAAATAATTATGCGATATAACCAAGAATGGAAAGATTTTAGTGTGATTGCCACTTCGGATGGTGAGAAGCTGGAAAGGTGGGGAGAATATCATCTTTTAAGACCTGACCCTCAGGTAATTTGGGGTGGTCAAACCCCACTTAAGTTTTATCCAAACATTGATGCCCACTATTTGCGTTCAAGTTCTGGTGGAGGATATTGGGATATTAAAAAACAGCTCCCTCAAGAGTGGGAAATAGGCTGGAGAAACTTGAGGTTTTCAATTAAACTTATGGGTTTCAAACATACTGGGGTTTTCCCAGAACAGGCATATAATTGGTCAAAAATGATTGAACTAATAAAAAACGCCAACAGGCCAATTAAGGTTTTGAATTTATTTGCTTACACTGGTGGTGCCACCTTGGCATGTGTGAGTGCTGGGGCAGAAGTCACCCATGTGGATGCCAGTAAGGGCATGACACAAAGGGCAAAAGAGAATTTGGCACTTTCCAAACTTCCACAAAAGGCAAGATGGATAGTAGACGATTGTGAAAAATTTATATTGAGAGAGATAAATAGAGGAAATAAATATGATGCCATTATCATGGACCCTCCAAGTTATGGCAGGGGACCAAATGGCGAGGTTTGGAAAATAGAGGACAAACTTTTTGAATTTGTCAAGCTTTGTAAAAAGGTTCTTAGTGACAATCCATTGTTTGTTTTGATCAATTCATATACAACTGGACTTCAACCAACCGTACTTTTTAATATTTCTAAAATAGTGTTCAAAGATTCTTTTAAAACCGTTGATGCCTATGAATTGGGGCTTTTGGGAGAGGATGGAATAGTTTTGCCTTGTGGAGCCAGTTGCTTTTCTAATTGATTTAAGCAGTTTGCCTGCCATGCAACAAAATTTCCGCTTGTTTAAAAAAGAATTAAAGAGGATGCAACTTGGCAATGTTTCTGAAGGAAATAATTTAAATTACAAGTTATAAAAGGTGATGATATGGACAAAAATTTAACCGTGCTATATGAGGACAATCAAATTGTTGTGGTGCTTAAGCCTCAAAACATTTTAAGCCAAAGCGATATCACTAAGGATGAAGATTTGTTGTCGATGGTAAAAGCTTACATTAAGGAAAAATATAATAAGGCAGGAAATGCCTTTATTGGATTGGTTCATAGGCTTGACAGACCTACCGGCGGGATTATGGTTTTTGCAAGAAATTCTAAAAGTGCATCAAGATTATCTCTTCAAATCAAGGAACATTTATTTGAAAAAAGATATTTAGCAATTTGTGAAGGTAGCTTTAGAGAAAAAATTGGTACATTTAAGAACTATATAAAAAAAGATGAAAAGACAAATTTAGTAAAGTTGGTGCCTATTTCTGAACAAGGTGCAAAATATGCGGAACTTGAGTATAAGGTTTTGGATGAAAGGGATGGGCTTTCTTTAGTTGAGGTCAAAATTATCACTGGTAGGTCGCATCAAATTAGAGTTCAGCTTGCAAATTTAAAGCATCCGCTTGTTGGAGATAAAAAGTATGGTAGTAAGTTCTCTGCCTGTAACCTAGCACTTTGGGCTTATGCACTTGATTTTGAACATCCAACAAAAAAATCGCATATGAAATTTAGGGCACTTCCACCTGATTTGGAAATGCCATGGAATTGTTTTGATTTAAAGAGGTATGTATGAAAGAAAGAAGGGAAATAGAGGAAAAGTACAAATGGGACTTAAGCTCATACTTTGTCAACCAAGAGGCTTGGGAGGTTTTATTTGATGAAATGTCAAATAAGATGAAAGCCATTTCAAACTTTGAGGGAAGGCTAAACAAAAAAGAGGATATTTTTGATTGTCTGAACTTTGAAAGTGAAATATCAAAAAGTCTTGAGCTTTTATATGTTTATGCCTCTTTGGTTGTAAAACAGGAACAGTCTAATCCAAAAAGTCATGAAAGGCTAAACAAAATTAGTTCACTTTTGACCGAGTTTTCCTCTCTTTCCTCTTTTGTCGATGTTGAAATCAGCGAGCTTGATACCGCGGTTTTAATTGAACTTCAAAACGACAAAGACAATTCTAACTTTAAAAACTATTTTTACGATATAATTCGTTTTAAACCACACACTCTTTCAAAACCAGAAGAAAAGCTTTTGTCTATGATGGATTTTGGTGGTGGCTTTTCAGACAATTTTGATATGTTTGATGATGCTGACCTTACTTTTGAAAGCGCGGAAGACCAAAACGGACAGTTTCATGAGGTCAACCATTCAAACTATTCCCTTTTAATGGAAAATCCAGATAGAGTCTTAAGAAAAAATGTAATGAAAAACCTCAATGGGGCTTATGGAAAATTTAATAACTTTTTAAGCTCAAATTATATCTCTAACATAAAAAAGAACAACTTTTCATGTAAGGCTAGACATTTTGAATCTTGCTTAAAAGCCTCTATTTTTGGTGAAGATGCAAGCGAAAAGGTTTATAACACTTTAATAGAACAGGTCAATAAAAACTTGTATCTTTTACACGACTATTTAAATTTGAAAAAAAATTATCTAGGCTATGACAAGTTAGCTTTGTATGATTTATATATGCCAGTTGAATCTCCTAAAACTGAAATCGAATATGAGGAGGCTATTGATCTTATTAAGAATGCAACCTGCGTTTTGGGAGAAGATTACACTAAGCTTATTGAAAGGGCAAAAGAGGAACGATGGATAGATGTTTTGCCAAATAAGGATAAAGATAGTGGCGCATTTTCTTGGGGTGCATATTTGGCGAATCCGGTTGTTCTATTAAATTATGTGAAAAACACTAATAGCGTTTTTACCTTGGCACATGAATTAGGTCATTGCATGCACACCTATTATTCCAATCACAACCAAAGTTATCAAGATGCGGGATATACAATTTTTGTGGCTGAGGTTGCTAGCACGGTGAATGAATCCTTGCTCTTGCAATTTTTGCTTAGAAAAGCAAAAACGAAAGAGGAAAAGATTTATTATTTAGATTACTTTTTAAGTAATGTAAGAGCCACAATATTTCGTCAAACCATGTTCAGTGAATTTGAACAATTTGCTCATGCTCAATATGAAAAAAACTTGCCACTTTCTAAAGAGGTTTTGAATAAATTTTATTATTCTTTAAATCAAAAGTATTTTTCAGAAGATGTTGAGCTTATTGATGAAATAGCCTATGAATGGAGCAGAATTCCTCATTTCTATTCAAGTTTTTATGTCTATAAATATGCTACTGGGCTCATTAGTGCTCTTGCAATTGCAAACAATCTTTTATCAAGAGGGGAGGAATACGCAAAAAAATATTTGAAATTTCTTTCTTCCGGGTCGACCCTTCCTCCAATTGAATTGTTAAAAATTGCAGAAGTTGACCTTGAAGACGAAAAAACTTTTGACAATGCTTTTGCTTTTGTTAAAGAAATGATTGAACTTTGGAAAAATAGTATTTGATTTTTAATTCTTTTATAACACATAGTTTTGTCACATCCAATTCTATGTGTTTTTTTTAAATTTATAGAATAATTATTATTAATATATATTAATCAATTTTTTTATAGCAGTATGTGATTTTGAAATTTAAAAGTTTGAAAATTTATGCTTAATAAAAATTATATGCATATTTTGCTACCTCTCACAATACACATATAGGGAATAAGGGAGGAATAGATGGAAAAATTTGAAGAAAAGTTTTTAGTTGCAAGAAGAAGGGATTTAGGTGAAAAACAACTTCAGGTTGAGTGCGTAATCAATTTAAACGGCGAATCATTAGAAAAAGTTCTTTCACTTAATGCAGAAGCCTATCTTGCTAATGTTGATGTTGTTGATGGAGAAATTAGATATTCGGGTGAAATTTGCACCAACCTTTTATATTTGGGAGATGAGGCAAAATTAAACAATTTAACATCTTCTTGCCCATTTAACGATGTTTATAGGGTGGATAATGTTACAAGTGTTGATGTTTGTAATAATATAAAGGTAATTTCT
Organism: uncultured Clostridia bacterium; assembly: GCA_937992055.1. Taxonomy (GTDB): domain Bacteria; phylum Bacillota; class Clostridia; order Christensenellales; family UBA1242; genus CAJKWP01. Next base: position 9,829 of record CALKLQ010000038.1, read on the forward strand.
GTTGTGCCTACAAAGGTTCAAGAGAATCAGGTTGTGGTTCTTGTCACATTAGAAACTCACTTTTTTGAACTTTCTAATCAAGAAGTTTCCTCTTTTAATCCTACTGCTCCAGAATTTTGCGTGGAGTCTGAACTATTAGATGTTATGGTTTTAAAAGACAAGAGTTGTCAAAACTTTGAGGTTGAAACAAGGTTCAACATGAAAGAAGGTGTTGGCAAGGTTTTAGTTTCACACAGCAAGGCTTTTGTTCGAGAAGTTAAAACTGGTGAAGGCTTTGTTTCAGTTATGGGTGATGTTTGCACCTTTATTGTATACACAACCGAGGAAGGAACGCTTTGCAAGGGTCAGGTTAGCGAAAGTTTTAAAGAGGAAATTCAGGTGGCGGATAGCAAGTCTGAGATGCTTGCTCAGGCATGTCTTCAGGTTAAAAATTGTGATAACAAGATTGTTGTAGAGAATGAAAATGGAAACAATTATATTTTAATTACAACTCCTATTCAAGTTTGTGTTAAAGTTTTTGACATGGAACAAGTGGTTGTTTCTAAAGATATCTATAGCTTAAAAAATGAGTTAGAACTAATTAGAGGCGGATTTACTAATTGTTTTGTTGACCCATCAAAATGTTTTGAGGGAAAAATAGAGGGCAATCTTAGTTTGGAGGAAACCCAACCAAGGATAGACAAGGTTCTTTGTGTTACCCCACCAACGCTCAATGTTAGCAACAGTTACTTCAATGAGGGGGAGGTTTTTGTCGAAGGTATTGTTACTAGCACAGTAATTTATCTCAATGATGATGAAAATCAAATTACCTCTGTAGACCTTGAAGTTCCATTTGTTGTGAGCGAAAAACTCAATATGGAAGAGCAAAACGTTTTTGTCAATGTAAATTGTATGCTTTACGATTGTGATGTTATGGCAAAAAGAGGAAGAGAAATTTACTTTGATTGTAAGATAAAGGTATGCGTAAATGTTTGTTACAATAAAAATTTTGAAATAATAACAGGAGCTACAGAGGGTAGAGCACTTGCCCAAAAAGATTCTGCAATTGAAATTTATTTTGCTCATGCCTCAAGTAGTCATTGGGATATAGCCAAAGAACTTAAAATTTCTCAAGAGATGCTTTTGTCACAAAATCCTAATTTGCCTAATCCTTTGGAAAAGGATGAAAGGGTGGTTGTTTATTACGGAATAGAATCAATTTAACACAGTAAAAGTTGAGTAATAAAGTATCCTCAAACAGTCAAATTGTTTAATTAATTTCTGTTTGAGGACACTTTTAAAAATTTTTCGCCTTAAACTTAATTAAATTTACAAAAAATTTTATTTACCTCAATATGTCCAAAAAAGCTTTTTTGATAATCTTCTTTGGACTTTTTTTATTTAAATATAAATCTTATTATTTTTTATTTAATTTGAAATTAAATTTTAATATTAACTTTAATTCTTATATAATTTGTTAAAGAGATTAAATTAAATAAACTTGACATATTTGGAAACAATAATTTAAGATATAAATATGAAAAAATTTAAGAAAAATTGTTTTATTTTTAGTTTAATTGTTGCCCTGTTTTTTCCGCTTTGCTTGGGGTTTTCTTTTTTTAATGAAAAAAATGAAAATCTTTTAAATGAGCAAAACTATAATTCTAGCGTAGAAAAATTGGCAAAAAATGTAAGCTTTTCCACCGATTTAACTAATTTTTATCAGTCTTCAACGCTTCCTAGCCAAAAAACTCTTTACAATTTTTTGGTTGTTGCTCGCTTTAAAAATGAAGTAGAAACCATGAAGGCAAATTTCCCTGGGACTGATTTGACCTATTATGAAATGCTTCAAAAAATGTATAATGATGAAAATTCTTATTCAGTAAAAAACTATTATAAAGAGGTATCTAATAACAAAATAAATTTAGAAACCGTCTTTGTATTTGAAGACAGCTCAATACAGTTATCTAAAACTAGGAATACATATGGAAACAAATTAAGGAATAATAATGTTGGATACGACCCTGAGGCCATTTTTTTAGGAAATGTTTCTGAAAGAATGTACTTAGAATATAGTTTATATAATGAAATTTGTGGACAGGCAATTGGTATAATATCTTCCAGTCAATATCAGGCAATTGCAGATGGTGATAATAATAATGTTGTGGATTGCTTATCAGTTATTTTATTGCCAGACCAATCCTCTGTAAATGTATCTTGGGGCGACTTGTTATGGGCTCATAGCCTTTCGCTTTATTATTGGGAAATTGAAAATACTGCTGGAATTTTGGGAATTGATATATCCAACTTTAAATATAGCTATATGGATGGCACAGAAAAAAAGACAGTGTATATTGCGGACTTTATACTGACTACCATGGAAAATTCTATAGGTGAAAGAGGGGTTCCAGACAACAACACTGATATACATGAACTTGGGCATGTCTTAGGATTCCCAGATTATTATATTTATGATAAGCAATTTACAGGAACCGATTTAGAAGATGAAACCTGGTCGGTTGGTGTTTGGGATATTATGGGCTATAACCATTTGACTTATGCTCAATACCCACTCACATATAACAGATGGTTGCAAGGTTGGTTAAAAAATGAAAGTGTGACAGAAATCAAAAAGAACGGAACTTACACCTTAAAGCCGGTTTCATATGAAAAACTTGCCAATCAGCCTCTTTCATCAAGAACCATAGCTTATAAAATTGTCAATCCAAATAGAGAATCTGAATCAATCTGGTTTGAATTTAGATTGCAAAAAGATGGTTCTTTTGAAAATAATAAAAATTGGATGAATGATGGCTTGATTGTTTATAGGGTGGATACAGGATTCGACTATGCCATAGGCTATACTAATTCAATCTCTCCAGGAAATATAGCCGCTGCGCCTTATAATGTTTATGTTTTTAGAAATCAGTTGAATTATGGCGAAGCTAGTGATGAATGCCGATTTGCTGCGCTTAATATGGATAATCGTTCCATGGGCGACGGAAAAAGTTATGATTTAGGTTATTATAATATTGATGGCAGCACTAAAAAACTTGTTTCAACAGCACAAAATATAACTTGGCAATTTTTCGATGAAAATTTTGCATGTCAATCATTGTTGTTGTCAACTGATGTCACATACGAAAATACAGGAATAAAAGTTGAAGTTGTTTCAATGGACCCGGACACAATGGAACTTAGCTTTAAAGTTGAATGGGACGGATTTAATGATGCAGTTACTAGAAATGATTTGACTGATTCAAATCTCTACAATGGACTTTTAAACCTTGCAGGCAAAAGCCAAGACTCTTTACTTTCTGTAGGTGATTTTGATAACTTTGCAGTGTTAGATTTATCAAATCTTAAAATTTCGTCTGTTAAGGGCTTGGAGCTTTTCACCTTTAAAAACTTGAATTATATTGACCTGGGTGGAAATAACATAAGTGATATTTCAAGCTTAAAAAATATAACTAAATATCATTCAGGAATAGTTATTAACCTTAATAATAATCAAATTGACCTTGGAGGGCTGAGTGTTGACGAATTAAATAGCAAAAACTTTATCTTTTTAATACAACAATACAATTTTGCAAATGACGCCATTTTATTTGATGAAACAATTTCCTTACTTTGCTATATAAAGTCAAGTTACTTAAACTTTTTCAAAATAACCTTTAATGGTCAAGATATGGAGTCCGGAGCTAATATTGTTCATAGTTATAGTGATGCTCAAACCTATACCTTTGAAATTACTCCTACTTCTAATCTATTTTCCAAGTTCAGTAAGAAATTATCTATAGTAAAAATGAAACCTGACAGCACTAACATGGAAATTGAAAGAAACAGTGGAGTGCCTAACCTTATAATAGAGGGTATGAGCCAAAGTGATTTCGAAATTGTTACAAGCAATATAGATACTTCAAATATAACATCTACCCCTATTACAATAGATTATACTGTGACCTACAAAAACAACAAAGCTTACTCTAAGACTGTTTCTTATAGCTTTATGATAGTGGACAACACTCCACCAATCATTAAAATTCTTGGTGATGAAAAAATTGAAATACTATATAATGAATCACTTTCCTTGCCAGCAAAAGAGATAGAAATAGAAGATAATGGCGATTTGGATCTAAATTATAGCTTTGTATCTGAGCCACAATCATCAGACGTTTGTATATGGACAAAAAATTATTACAAGGCTACATACGACAAGCTTTTGGGTTATACCAAAGGGGAACAAATAAACTCAATAAACACCTCAAATTGTGGAAATTATATAATTGAATATTTGGCAATAGACGGGGAGGGAAATGTTGGTTATGCACAAAGAGTGATAGTGATAAATTCTAGGCTTATTGAAAAAGCTTTATTTGAAGATGAAAACCTTTATGGTAGAATTTGCACTCTTGCTGGAACCGAAAGTGTTTATGAAACCTCACTGATTGATTTTGATTTTATTGATTTGGCTTCATGCAATATTCAATCTCTAGTTGGCATTGAACATTTGATTTTTAAAGATGGAAGTTTAATTGATTTATCCAATAATTTCATTAATGATGTTTCAGTTTTAAATGATGTTTTAGAAGTTTCAAATATTGAAAAGATTAATCTTATTTTTAACGATGTTGATTCTCCTGTTTTAAATTCCAAGTTTATCTTTGGCTTCCAAGGCTTAAAAGATGAGATTTTCTCTAAAAAACAATATCAAAATTTAAGCTATCATTTGATGAATGACTTTGATGAATATTTTACTCTTGAGTCAGACTTAGATGACGAAATTATAACTGAGTTGGGTGAATATAAAGTTAAATTTAATTCAACCAATGCATTCCCTTCACGACAATATTCGTTTTACTATTTTGACTATGAAATAAGCGATATGATTGAGGTTGAGGTTAAAACTCAGTTTGACATTGAAGATTATTTTGAAATTCTGGGTGTAAATTACACAAGATATACCACCCAAGTGAATAGTACTTTGGTGGCGCCTAATAAACTAGTTGAAAGCTTGTTTAATGGACAGGTAAAATTAAATATTTATGTTCAAAACCTTCTTTTGTGTTCCCTTGATTTTGAGCTAAGAGTAGTTGACACTACTAGTCCAAACATTTCGTTAATTGGTAGTTCTATTATATATCTTAAAAAGAATTCTAACTATATAGAATACGGTTGTAACGTTTTTGACAATCTTGATACTCTAGACTATAACGTAAAAGGCGATGTTGATACCTCAACTTGTGGCAGATATGTTTTAACCTATTATGCGGTTGACAACAGTGGGAACAGTTCAAACTCTTTGGAAAGAGTGGTTTATGTTGGAGATGTCGCATTTTTGAAAGATATTGAAATAGAATATAATTCAACCGCAGATGTGTTTGACTATCTGGTTTTTGAACAATACCGTTTAGAAGATTTTGAAATCATAGAAAATTCTGATATTGATACAAGTATTTTGGGTAATGCATTGCTCAACATCAAACTGGAACATAAGCAAGAAACTAATTTAATATTTGACCTTTCAACCAGTGTTAAAATAGTAGATAAAGTTAAACCTGTAATTACCTTACTTGGTGGAGATGTTAAACTTTTTATAAAATCTAATTACATAGAACCGGGCTTTTCTGCCACCGATAATCATGACCAGAATTTGAATAGTAGAGTTGTGGTTACAACAAACCTCGATACAAGCCAAGTAGGTGAGTATAGTATATTTTATAATGTTAGTGACTCCAGTGGTAACCAGGCGATTCAGGCAGTAAGAAGGGTGATGGTAATTTATAGACCTATTAATTCATTAAAAGTTAAAAATGCTGGCATTAAAATGGGCTATAAAGTTGGTGAAAAGGTAAGTTTCATTGCTGAATTGGATCAATTTGATGAAGAATTAAATAATATGAACCCAATTCTTGTTTGGAGCGTGGATGGAGTTGAAGTTGCACGTGGAGTACAAAAGGAATTTAACTTCACTTTTGAAGATAAGGGTAAACATGAGATAGTTGTTGCCGTTTTAAATGAACAATTAGATGGCGAAATTGTTTCCTATTCAAGTGAGGTATTTAACATTCATATTGAAGATTTTGGATTTTTAGATAAATATGGCACAACAATTATTGTTTCTGGTTCAATATTAGTGCTTGCTGTCATTATATTAGCATTTTATTTTAGAAGGAGAAACAGATTTTTCCAATAAAATTGACATTTTTCTTTTGATATTTAATTTTTTGGATAATATATTAGTATTATGAGTTTGGCCCTTAACATTGTATTTTTTATAGTAGGCTTAGTTTTAATCGTAAAAGGTGGCGATTATTTTGTTACGGCTTCTGTTAACATCGCAAAAAAATCTAAAATTCCATCTGTGGTGGTTGGAGCGACAATTGTTGCTCTAGCAACTTCATTACCAGAATTTATTGTGTCCACAGTGGCATCTTTACAAGGCGTTTTTGACCTGGCAATAGGGAATGCTGTTGGCTCAATGATTGCAAACACGGCATTGATTTGTGGTCTTTCTATTGCCTTTATGCCTATAGCGGTCAAACGTGGTTCAAGTTATAAATATCTAATTTTGATTGTTGGGGTTTTCTTTCTTGCGGTGAGCGGAATTAATAAACGTCTTGATTTATTTGAAACAATAATTCTACTTGTTGCTTTTGTTGCCTTCTTTGCTTTGAGTATAATAGATGCTTTTAAACAAATTAAAAAAAATAGGCAAAGATTAAATGATGATGAAAATACTTGTCAAATTTCAATTTTGTTAACTATAATATATTTTGTTGTTGGGGCTTTGGCAATAGCTTTTGGTGCAATGACCTTAGTAAACACTGCGACAAACATTTCTAAAACAATTGGAATCTCTGATGAATTTATTGGTCTTACTATTGTTGCTTTAGGCACAAGCTTGCCTGAACTTACAACAACGATAATTGCAATCAGAAAAAAAGAATGTGCCTTAGGCTATGGCAATATCATTGGAGCTAATGTTTTAAACCTTACCTTAATTTTAGGAGTATCAGGTTTATTAGCAAAGGGCGGGGTCCCATTTTCAAACGAATCCTTGTTCTTTACCATTCCTATGCTTATTGTTTGTACCTTGCTCTTTCTTCTTCCCCTTCTTTTTAAGTCCAAAACCTACAGGTGGCAAGGCATTTCTTTGTTAGTTTTGTACATTGTTTATATATCTGTATTAATAACTTCAGCTATTTTAGGTGGCATATTTGGCTAAAATTGTGGATATGTGGATAACTCACTGTTTATAAGTGGGAATTATCCACATTTTTTCAAAATATAGACAAAAATTTATAATTATTAACAGTTTTGAATAAATATTAAATTGTGGATAAGTGGATAACTTATCCATATTTTTGTTGAAAACTGGTTTTTATATTAAATTATGAATTGACTTTCTTGTGGATAAAGTTTAAACTTGTGTTGATAGAAAAATAATTATGCATTTTTTCAAAATTATATTTCTTTACGAAAATGTTTTAAGGAGAAAAAAATAGACACAAAAGAATACAACTCACTAGCTCTTGCCTTTTTAGGGGATGCAGTTCATACATTATATGTTAGAGAGTTTGCACTTAATAACCCTGCCACCTTAAAAAGCTACAACTTTATTTGTAGCCATTTTTGTAGTGCCGTTTTTCAAGCTAAGGTTTTTGATAAACTGGTTTTAGAGCAGGAGGAGATTGAAGTGGCAAAAAGGGCAAGAAATGCAAAGAACAACAACATTGCAAAAAATGCTACCATTGAACAATATAAAAAGGCGACCTCGTTGGAAGCGGTTATTGGTTGGCTTTATTTGAATAATAAAAAGGAAAGACTTGAGGAAATTTTGAAGTCTTGTGTGGAGGAACAATGATTATATCTGGAAGAAATAGTGTAAATGAGGCGTTAAAGGCGAATCAAACCCTCAATAAAATTTTAATATCAAAGTCAAGTGGTGGCTTTGAAAAGACCATTTCAATGGCAAAAGAAAAGGGTGTGAGGTTGGAATTTGTTGAAAAAAGGGTTTTAGACAAACTTTCAAATAATAACCAAGGTATTGTTGCATATACCACTGATTTTGTTTATAGCGAGCTGGAAGAGCTTATAATAGATGGAGATTGTTTGCTTGTAATTTTGGATGAGATTGAAGACCCTCACAATTTAGGGGCAATAATACGTTCTGCAGAGTGTGCCGGTGCAACTGGAATTATTATTCCAAATAGAAGGGCAACTCCTGTTACCGATACGGTTGTTAAAACCAGCGCGGGAGCAATTTCAAACATTAAAATTGCAAAAGTTGTAAATTTAAACCAAGCTATTGAAAAATTGAAACAAAATAACATTTGGGTCTATGGTCTTGAAACTGGCGGAAAGGAAATTTATAACGTTAATCTTAAAGGTCGAGTTGCCATTATTGTGGGCAGTGAGGGAAGAGGCATTTCAAAACTGACAAAACAAAGATGTGATGAAATCATTTCCCTTCCACTTAAAGGAAAAATCAATTCACTTAATGCTTCTGTCGCATGTGGGATTGCGCTTTATGAAGTGTTAAGGCAAAATAGGTAGGAAAATGAAGGGCTTGGAAAGGGTGCAAAATGAGGAGTTAGTTACCCTCATAAAAACAGGTGATGAAGATGCTTTGGAGGAGCTCATTCATCGTTTTAAGCCGCATTTGAATCGTCTTTCTAGAAGTTATTTTTTATTTGGCGGAGAGGAAGAGGATATCAAACAAGAGGCAATGATAGGACTTTATAGCGCCTGTTTGTCTTACAAACCAGAAATGAAAACCAGTTTTAATAGCTTTGCCTCTCTTTGCATGAAGAGAAGAATTTTATCTGCAATTAAAAGCGCAAATAGAAACAAAAATAAAGCTTTGAACGAATCTGTTTCCATTCATACAAAAATTGATAGCACAAATGAGGTTGAATTATATCTTCCACAATATATTTTTAATCCTGATGAGGTTTTTGAAGAAAACGAAAATTATGAGGAAATAAAGGGTAAAATTGTTCAAACACTTTCTAAATTAGAACTTCAAATTTTATCCCTATTTTTAAAAGGTCTTTCATATGATGAAATTGCACATTATCTAAATGTAACAAAAAAGAGTGTTGACAATGCTCTATCTAGAATTAAAAGCAAACTAAAATTTTTAATCAAATAAATTTTGACAAGACAAAACAATGTCATGCTTTGTTTACTTCGCCACCAAAACAGAAATTTTGCTTTATTAATCTTTTTTGGAAAATTATTTTGTCTTGTTTGTTTTAAAACTAGGAAAAAGTTGTTGACTGGTTATTAGCGGGCAAATGTTTATGAAACAATCTGTACTCTTCAAGAAGTGATAATCATTCCATCATTGATTTTTATTAGGAAAGAAACATAGTAAAACAAAGTAGATGACTTTTGTTTTTTAATTAAAATAGCTTGCTCTAGTATTTTTCTCATTACTTCTAATTCATGCAAATGCAATTTATGCAAAACAAAGCTAATTAGGCAAACTTTAAAAAATATCTAGTTCAAGCTATTTAATGGTTGTTTCATAACTTTAATTAAATTAAAGCTTTAAAAATATAAATTTGAAATTCATTGGTTTTCAAAAGGATTATCATTGCGGTTAGCTCTATGAATTTCCTCGTCAAGCTCCACGCTAGAGGGCGCACTCACCTGTTTTTTTCTTGATTTTTCTAATGGCTCTTTTTTTGAAAAGCCATTGTCATTTATTTTAATTCGTCCACGTTGCTTGAATGCCATAATTATCATCCAAATGGCGGCGAAACCAACAATAATATATATTGTTCTAGATAAAAAACTTGATTGAGTCCCAAAAAAACCCGCAATAAAGTCGTATTGCATGAGTCCTATACACATCCAATTTGCGGCACCTAAAATAAGTAAAATAAAGCTAATTAATGTAACCATTTTTTCTCCTTTTGTTTTAGTTTGTTTAAGATTTAATTTTTAATTCGTATTATGGTTAAAAAATTTTTTAGATAATTTTTTGTTGACTTTGTCATATAATAGTGGTATTATTGCCGCAAACAACACGGAGATATTGTCGATGTTGTTTTTTAAATGGTTTAAGGAGGCTTATATGACAAAAATATTTTTAACACCACAAGGGAAAAAAGACTTAGAGGAAAAGTTAGAATACTACAAAACAGTTAAAAGACCAGAAATAACAAAAAAAATAGGTGAGGCTAGGGAATTTGGTGATTTAAGTGAAAACGCAGAATACGATGCCGCAAAAAATGAACAGGCCTTAATCGAACATGAAATTTCAGAGATGGAAACAAAACTTCGCGATTGCGTTGTTATTAATAAAAATAAAATTGACACCAGCAAGGTTAGCATTGGTTGTTTTGTCAAGGTTTATGACGAGGACTTTGATGAAGAGGTAGAGTATCAAATTATAAGCTCAACCGAGAGCAATCCAGCTAAAGGCTTGATTTCAAATGAATCTCCAGTAGGAAAGGCTCTTTTGAATGGCAAAGAAGGTGAGGTTGTCAATGTTGAAACTCCAGCTGGATTCAGTAAACTCAAAATTTTAAAAATTTGGGTTTGATTTTAAATAGTGAATTATTAGTTGCCTTGTTTCACTTTAGTGTTAATAATAAAAAAGAGGTACGCAAATGATTAAATGGTGGCTAAGTCTATTAGTTGAACAACAGGTTTCGTTTTCAATTGCTTTAGCTTCTACTATTGTGCTAATTGTTCAAATTGTACTTGTGCTTTTAAACTTTTATGGCACGGACAGGCTCAATACAGAAAGTGACAACTTGGAGCAATATGAGATAGTGGCTAACTGTGATTCTGACATGTCACAAAACAAGCCAAAACTCATCACTGTTGTAAGCATAAATATCTTTTTGTTTGTTGCCTGTTGGACCTTTTTTATTCTAACCTATCAAGTCCCAGTTTTACAGCAAGTGGTGGTTTCCATGGTTTTGGGAATATTCGTGGCAGTAATTTATTCTATATTTAGAAAATTAATAAAAAAGTATATGCTTAGGAAAAAAATTGAATCAAAAAAATAAAAAGAAAATGCTTTTGCATTGTTGTTGTGGACCATGTAGTAGCAATGTCACTGGTGAACTTTTAAAAGAGTATGATGTGACATTGTTTTATTATAATCCTTGTATAAATAGTCAAGCAGAATTTGACAAACGCTTAGACTCGCTTAAAATTGTTGCAAAGTATTATAATGTCAAATTGTTTGTAATTCCATATAATGATAATGAGTTTTCAAGTCAGGTGGTTGGTTTGGAAAGTGAAAAAGAGGGTGGGGCGAGATGCGGAAAGTGCATTTTTCAAAGACTTAAAAAAACCTGTAACTTTGCAAAAGAAAATTCATTTGATATATTTACAACAACATTGAGTGTAAGTCCTCATAAAAACGCAGAATTAATCAATAGTTTTGGCTCTCAACTTTCTTTAGAAATTGGCGTTGAATTTTTAAATGCGAATTTTAAGAAGAATAATGGTTTTTTAAAAAGTATTGAAATGTCAAAAAAACTTGGGCTTTATAGACAAAGCTATTGCGGTTGTAAATTTTCTATGAAAAATTAAAAAAAATTTTTTTTAAATAGTAGACAAATAGTAAATTATTGCATATAATAACGGCAGTTTTAATGACTAACGAATTTAAGAATTAAGAGGATTCAATTTATGGATAAAAAAATTCAATATATAAGATGCCCAAGATGTGAACTCAATTTTATTCCAAAAAAGGAAAAGCTTTGCTCGGTTTGTCAAGCTGAGCTCTCAGCTAATAAAGAGGAGTTAATTGATGAATTAGATTTGGAACTTTGCCCAATTTGCAAAACAAATTACATTCAATCAGATGAAATTATGTGTTCTAATTGTCTTAAGGAAAGAGGCATATCTGGTGAAGATGACGATTTTGAAGACAACACAGAATGGAATAGCTATGTCAATCAAGAAGAAGAAGATTTCATCTTGCCTAACGAGGACACTGGGGAACTTGCAATTGTTGACATGGATGATGAAGACCTTGATGAAGATTTAGTTGTTTTGGATGACGAAGATGAGTTTTCCGATCAAGACGATGACGACGATGATGATGTTGAAGATGATGACGACGAAGACTTTGATGATGACGATGATGACGACGATGACGATGATTTTTAAAAATGACTTTTAAAAAAAGAAAAATTTGGAAATAATGTCTAATAGCATTATTTCTTTTTTTTTATGAAAAATTTGAGCAATCGATAAAAAATTGTTTGTGGGTTTAATAAAAAGAATAAAATGCTACCATGAAGGGGTTTATTATGAAGAAAAACATATTCGCTTTAGAGCAGATTAAAAAAAGGATTGCAGAGCTAAAGGGGAAAGATATTCAAATGAGCATAAACAGAGGTCGTAAAAGATTTGAAACTATTTCTGCGGTCATTGAATCTATTTATCCAAGTGTTTTTACTGTCAAAACTCAAACAGGAATGACAACGCAAACATTTTCGTATTTTGATGTTATGTGTGGCGATGTTGTTATCAATGGGGATGAATGATTGTATATTAAAAAAATGCCTATCTAAAAATAGGCATTTTTTATTTGATTTCTTAGTAAAAAGATTAATTTAATTATTTGAGCACGTTTTTTAATATTATTCTAAAATAGAAATGGTAATTGAAAGATGTTGAGTATCTTGTGGAGTGCCATTTATGGACATATTAGTTTTCACCAAACTATACTTTAAACTAAATTCAAGTGTTTGACCCTCGCCATTTTCAAGAACTAAAGATGAAAGAGTCATCGTTCCGTCTGGTTGCTTTGTCATATTTAGGGCGGTCGAATTTGAAGTTAGAGCGGTTGTTGTAAAGCGTTGTTTGCTATCATCTAAAATTCCTGATATGTTGATTGCAAGCTTGGCACTGCTTCTGTTTGTAAATTTGAAATTTAAAACAATATCTTTATTTTGTTTTGTGAAGGTTGTTTCTTCTGAAGGAATTTCCCAAATAGAGTTATCAAAATTTCCGTTGTTTGCAGTTGCAACAAAGGAATTACTGTTGTTTACATTCGCCTCAAATTTTAATGAAACATTGTTTGGGACATATTTCAAATCTACCACACTGTTCCAAGTGTACTTATAGGCAATAAATGAAATAATTATTCCAAAAGCCAGCAAAATAGCAATCAAAACGACAGAAATAATTGTTGTAATTAATTTTGCTTTATGATTCATACCTTTCTCCTTTATTTTTTATTAAGGATATTAAAATCAAGAAATCTTTGCAGTTAGTTTTTAATACAATTTTAGAATTTTACACGATTTCAAAATTCAAATGTTTAGCAGTAAGTAAAAGTGCTCCTCAGGGCAAGCATAGTTTAAAACCAACTTCCTAGTGTTTAATTTATTTTACACTTATTTATCGCAAAATAACAAACAAAAAGAGGTGATTTATCTAAAATGTAAAACAAATTGCTTAAAACTTTCAAATATGTTTGTTACATTTTTTTAAACATTTATGTATTATCTGGTTAAATATTGCAAAACTCAAAACAATATGATAATATATTGATGTTAGTTTACTGAGAGTGCGCGAGGCTCATTCAAACAAAACTGTAGTAACTAAACAATAGGAGGAACAATGAAGGGTTCGGTGAATAAAGGTTTTTTTTCATACCTGTTATTATTTCTTGGATTAATTTTGGGAGTTGTTTTAATATGTTTAACAATAATGATATTTTCACCAGGAACATCTATCTTTGGCTGGATTTATGTAAGAGATAACGCTGAGTATAAAATTCAAACTTATGATGGTGTAGATGTTACTAGCGCAACTATTATAGATGTATTTGGGAATGAAAATGAGGTCCAACAAGATAGCGAAAACCCTACTTTCTTTGATTTTAGCAAACTACAAAGCATAACAATCAAAAGCGTTGATTCCTCAATTAATGTAATACATGGTGATTTTGACCAAATTATTGTTAACAATAAAGTAAAGGGCTTTATGAAAAAGTCTGATAGAATAGAATTATCTGTTTCAAAAATCTACAATTTAAAAGAGAATTCGCTTACCATCATTGTTGAGGACAAAAATCCTAAATTGACCTTAAACAACAATAAAAATATTAATCTTTATTTTAAAGAAAGCACTTATGGCGTTTTAAAGCTAAATTTTGAAATTTTAGGCAAAGGCAACCTTGATTTAGGCTCAAAACCATTTAATTCTGACCCTATTAGAGAAAATGTTTTTAATTCCTTGAATGTGGTTACAAATTCTGGAAATGTTTTGATTTCAAAAAACGACAAGTTTATTAAAAGCGCTACTATTAAAACTTCTACTGGTGATATTGAATGCAAAGCTGATTTGAATTCAGGAGTAAAAGATTCTTTTGGTTTAGTTGATTTTAAAACACTCAGTTTTGAAACTCAAACCGGAAAAATTAAGGCAGGAGATTTATCTGCCTCAAAATCAATTAGTTTTTCTGCAAAAGAAAGCTATGTTAATGTTGGAAATTTAAAGAGCGAACAGATTAATTGTCACATTGAAAGTGGTGATTTCAGGACGGGAGATATTGAGGGAAGCTTAATTGATGGAGATGACATTGTTAGAAATACAAATTTTGTAATTGGAAATGTAAGTGGAGATGTGACAATTCCTCATGCAACAAAAAGTGGTTTTAAAGCTGGAGAAATTTCCGGAACCGCGCTTATTTCAACTCAAAGCGGAGCAATTTCAATTAAAGAGCTTAAAAGCAGGGGGGAAATAACAACAACTTCTGGAACAATTGAGGTTTTAGTTGGGGAAAATAATGTTGGTGAGATTAAACTTACAACAGAAAACGGAACTGTAAATGCAAAATTTCAAAGTGTGCTTGCCACAAATTCTATAACTACAAACAAAGGAAAGATTATAGTAGTTTACAAAGAGGGTTTAGAATTCAAATTGACTGCAAAAACCTCTAAAAATATAATTTTAAAAAATGAGAACCTTGAAAAATCAAATCAAGAAATTGTTGGATATCCATCCATTGTAGATTCGCCAATTACAACGTCTAACACTCTATCTTTGACTAGTCAAAGCGGTAACATAGAAATATCTAGAAATGCAAACGTGGGATAATCTTGAATTAAAATATAAAAAAATACCTTCTGTGAAATATCTTATCACAGGAGGTTTTTTTTAAATATAAAATTAGTTTAACTTTTCATCTGTCGAAATAAAGTTACTGCTAAGTGTGCTAGCTATTACTATTGAGCTTTCTCCATACTTGTTTTTTAAATAGTCTATGCCATATCCAAGACCGCTTTTTTTGGTTTGATTAAAAATTGTATCTTGAATATGTGAGTTTGCATCTATTAGCCCAAAGCTTCTTATTCTAATCGAGCGAAGGGAGGTGTCAAAGCTCCAAAACGATTTTAACAATTTAATACATTCATCAAACAAAACATCGGAGCGATTGGTGTAGATTTCCAGTTTTTTGTCATGGTGGAAGGTTTTAAATTGAGCTGTTTTAAGTGAAATTCCAACTCCGCTAGCCAAGAGATTTTTTTTTCTTAGTCTTGATGCCACCTTTTCGCATAGAAACATTATTGTTCTTGAAACTTCCTCCTCGGTTTCAATGTCGATTATGGTAGTAGTGCCATTGCCCACACTTTTTACGGGTTGTGAAACTTTTTTAACCTCATCAAAATCAAACCCCATCAATTTTTCTTTTAATTCAATTCCAATAATTCCAAATTTTCTTTTTAGAACCTCGCTGTCTGCGTTTGCAAGGTCACCTAAATTATAAATGTTTAATTTGTGAAGTCGAACCTCCAGTCTTTTTCCAATGCCTATGATGTCTGTTATGGGTAGTGGATATATTTTTTGTTTAAAATTTGACCTGTCTATCATGGTCACGGCATCCGGTTTTTTCATATCGCTTGCAAGTTTGGCAAAAAGCTTGCAAAAGCTTACACCTACGGAAACAGTTATTCCAAGTTCGTTTTTAACCCGCTCCCTAATTTGATGAGCAATCTTTTCACCGCTTCCAAATAATCTTAAACTAGAGGTGACATCAAGCCAGCATTCGTCAATGCCAAAAGGTTCAATTTGGTCGGTATAGTCACTATAGATTTTTCTGAGTTTCATGCTGTAGCTTTCATATAGAGGAAAGTTTGGAAAAACGCATATCAAATCTGGGCATTTTTGTTTAGCCTGCCAAATTGCTTCACCTGTTTTGACACCAAACTTTTTTGCTATTTCATTTTTTGCCAAGATTATGCCCGTTCTTTTTTTTGGATTGCCAGAAACGGCAACCGCTTTGCCTTTTAAATTTGGGGATTGAACCGCTTCTACCGATGCATAAAAATTGTTTGCATCGCAGTGTAAAACAACTCTTTCTTGTAATTTCATTTGATTTTTATTCCAACAATAGTTTATCATATTATAGCCAAATTTATATAAAGGAATTGAAAATTTTGAATATAAAGTTTATTAATGCAAGAATTTTAGGTGAGGAAGGCTTAAAACAGCTTTATGTTAAAGATAACTTAATTTACAAAATTTCTAGCACTATTATGGAGCCTGCTGACAGAGAGATTGATTTGAAAGGCAAACTTTTGATGAGTGGATTTGTCAATGCTCATTGCCACAATCCTATGACCTTGCTTAGAGGAATAAAAGATGACGTCAACCTTCAAACCTGGCTTTTTGACTACATGTTTGTAAACGAGGCAAAGCTTAGTGAGGAAGATTTGTATTATGGCGAACTTTTAGGTATTGCGGAAAGTATTCGTGGAGGAATTACCTGTATTGAGGAAAACTATTTTTCCTGTCTAGGGAATATTGAGGCGATTAAAAAGTCAAAGATAAGGGCAAGGTTTGGAATTACAACCGAACGTGGTTCAGATGATTTTGTGAAAGATTTTGATGCATGTTTGACTTCAATTAAAAATTCAGATTTGATTGCTCCCTCGATTTTTATCCATTCTATTTACACCACTTCTGACCAAGAAATTATGGAGCAGACCGCATATGCAAAAGCTCACAATTTGCCGGTTAGCATCCATCTTAGCGAAACCTTGGAAGAGGTGGGTCAGTGCATTACAAAACATAACCAAACTCCGGTTGAATATCTTGAAAGCTTAGGTTTTTTTGATAGACCTGCCACCGCTTATCATTGTGTTCATATGGATAAGGATGACATAAAAATTTTGGCAGACTATAATGTGAATGTGGTGACATGTCCTGCAAGTAACTTAAAACTAGGAAGTGGAATTGCCCCAGTTAACACCTTTTTGCAAAATGGAATTAATGTTGCTCTTGGAACCGATGGTCCTGCGTCAAATAACTCACTTGACATGTTTAAAGAAATGTATCTTTGCTCTTGTTTGCAAAAAGCCCACTTTTATGACTCTTCAGTTGTATCTGCAAGTCAAACCTTGAAAATAGCTACCGAAAATGGTGCCAGGATGATGGGATTCAAAAGCGGTTTGGTCAAGGAGGGATACCTAGCTGACTTAATTGTAATTGACACAAACAAGTTGCATTATTATCCTTGTGACAATATTGAGTCTAACTTGGTTTATGCTGGAAGGGCAGATGACGTTGTTCTCACCATGGTGGACGGAGAAATCTTGTTTGAAAATGGCAAATTTAATTTGGGTTTTGACCTAGATTATGTGATTAAAAAATGCTTTGAAATTAGAAAAAGGTTGGAAAAATAATATGGAAATTTATAAAATTTTGGCAGGTGAGTTTTCCCTGACGCATGAGCATTCAAAAAATATAATAAATTTAATTGATGAGGGATGTACAATTCCCTTTATTGCAAGATATAGAAAAGAGATGACTGGCTCATGCGACGACCAGGTTTTGCGTGAGTTTTATGATAGATTAAACTACCTAAGAAATTTAAATAAGAGGAAGGAAGAGGTGGAAAAATCTATCAAGGAGCAGGAAAAGTGGAGTCAAGAGCTTGAACAGGCACTTGCAAATGCAAAAACTCTTACCGAAGTAGAGGATATTTACAGACCATATAAGCCAAAACGAAAAACAAGGGCATCAGTTGCAATTGAAAAGGGTTTAAAACCCTTGGCAGAAATTTTGCTTGCACAAAAATGTTCTAACTTTGAAAGTGAGGCAGAAGCTTTTGTTGGAGAAAAGGTTGAGAGTGTGCAGGAAGCGATTAAGGGTGCGAAGGATATAGTTGCAGAAATGATTTCTGATGACGCTGAACTAAGGAAAATATTAAGAAAAACAATACAAGACAAGGCAACCATAAACTGCTTGCTTTTGGAAAATGAAAATAACAAGACTTATGAAATGTATAATAATTTTTCGCAAGAAGTTAAAAGCATTCCTAGCCATAGAATTTTGGCAATAAATAGAGGGGAACGTGAAAAATGCTTGAAGGTCAATGTTGAAATAAGTGATAAAATCACGCTTCCTATTATTGAAAAGGAATATTTGAAAGACAACCAAGCAACCAATTCACATATGCAAGAGGTGATTTCAGATAGTTATGAAAGACTTTTGTTTCCTTCACTTGAAAGGGAGCAAAGAAGTGAACTTACGGACATGGCAAATGAACAAGCAATTAAGATGTTTGAAGTTAACTTGAAACCCCTTCTTCTTCAACCACCACTTAAGGACCATGTTATATTAGGTTTAGATCCAGCATATAGGACTGGATGTAAAATTGCGGTTATCGACAAAAATTCCGAAGTTTTGGCAACCACAGTCGTGTATCCAACCCCACCACAATCTAAAACCGAAGAGAGCATTGAAAAGCTCAAAACTCTAATAGAAAAATTTAATGTGCAAACAATTGCAATAGGCAATGGAACGGCGTCTAAAGAGGCGGAGATTTTTGTAGCAGAATTAATCAAGCATTGTAATCATCCAGTTAACTATGCCATGGTGAATGAGGCGGGAGCTTCAGTTTATAGCGCTTCTAAACTAGGAGCAAAAGAGTTCCCAGAGTTTGATGTTGCGCTTAGAAGTGCGGTTTCTATAGCCAGAAGGCTTGCTGACCCACTTGCCGAACTTATTAAAATAGATGTCAAATCAATAGGTGTGGGTCAATATCAACATGATATGCCACAAAACAGGCTAACTGAGGTGCTTTCTGCAACTGTTGAGGACTGTGTTAATAGCGTTGGTGTTGATTTAAACACGGCATCAGTTAGTTTGTTATCTTATGTTTCAGGACTTAATTCATCCATTGCGGAAAATATTGTGAAACACAGAGCAAAAATTAAAAAATTTACAAGCAGACAACAACTTAAAGATGTTAGCAAACTTGGTCCAAAAGCCTTTGAACAATGCGCCGGATTTTTAAGAGTTATAGGCGGCGAAAATGTGTTTGATAATACCGCGGTTCACCCAGAAAGCTATGATGCTACAAACAAACTTTTAAAATTATTTGATTTATCGGAAAAGGATGTCGAAAACAATAATATTTCTATTTTGCCTAATTTAATTAAAGCCAAGGGGCAAAGCGAGGTTGCAAAACAAATAGGTGTTGGAGAACCTACTCTTGAAGATATTGTTTCAGAACTATTGAAACCAGGCAGAGACATACGTGATGAGCTGGAAAAGCCACAACTTAGAAGTGACATTCTGTCCATGGAAGACTTGAAAGAGGGACTGATACTAACCGGAACCGTGAGAAATGTAATCGATTTTGGCGCCTTTGTAGATATTGGTGTGCATCAAGATGGTTTGGTTCATATTTCTGAAATTTCCGAGCATTATATAAAACATCCTTCAGAAGAGCTTAAAGTTGGACAAGTTGTTCAAGTTTATGTACTTGGTGTGGATGTGGAAAAAAAGCGAATTTCGCTTAGCATTAAAAAAGCAAATAAAGATAATTAGTTTAAATTGTTAAAATTTAACTTCAATTAATTAGAAACTAGATTTGAACAATGTAAGTTGGTCGTCCATTAATTACTATATAGGAGGTGAAAATGAAAAAGTTATTTACACTTTGTCTAATGCTATTTTTGTTTTCACCTCTATTTTTTATTAATTTTGCACATGCTGAAGAGGTCAAACTAGTATCCAATATCGAAAGTGGTTGTTGGACCAATGAAGACGTATTCATCAGTTTTGAAGGCAATGTAGATAGGGCATTTTATAGCTTGGATAATGTCTTTTGGCAACTAATGACTAACAAAAGTATTATATTTGAAGAGGAGATGCAGTCTAAAGTTTATTTTAAAGCTTTAGACCAAGACGATAATATTCTTTTACAAACATCTTTTGATGTTTATATAGACAAAACACCGCCAGGCGAGTTGTTGATATTTGGCTTGCCCACAACTTTTACGACTCAGGATGTTGAAATTGTTGTAACTTCAGATGGAGCAGTGGAATATAGCTTTTTTGGGGAAGATTTTAACTCTCAAAATAAATATATTGTTTCTCAGAACCTGATTTTTAATGTTGGAGATATAAAAGCTAGAGATAGAGCTGGAAATACTATAAGTAATTCTTATCCAATTTTGATAGATAAAATAGACAAAAAAACGCCTGTGTTTTACGTTTTAACCAATACTTCTTCTAGAAAAAATAGTGAACTTGTAACTTTTGAGATGGAGCCTATTATCTCTGGAATTAAAAGTTTTTACTACACTTTTAATAATAATATTGTTGATATAACCAAAGAATATAAAAGTGGAATTCATCTTTCTGAAAATGGAGTTTATGAATTTGTGTTAGAATCAAATGTGGGTAAAATTCATAAGGTTTCAGTTGAGTTTAAAAAGTTGGGAACAGAAATCAATCCTTGGCTTAAAAATCTAATTTTAATTTTTTGTTTTTTAATTTCCTTAGTTTTTTTGGTTTGGGGAGTTGTGTTACATCAAAAAAACAAAGCTAAAAACCAAGCTATTGTGGATAAATTAGATTAGTCCGCTTTAAAAATATTTTGCGAAGATTTTATAATTTTTTTTGCATCAATTATATAAAATTATTTAGTGAAGGAATTGCATAAAATTGTTTTTGTTGACAAAATCAATAAATTTTGTCATACTTTAGTGTTTTTAAAGGGATAAAACTATGTTTGGATTTAGAAGTGATGGAAAAAAATTAAAAAAAGTTGACCCCATCATTCGCTTTACAACTTACATTATGCCAAAGAGATATGACGCACAAGTTGAAATGGTCAAAGAGATACGTTGTGAAGAGATGGATAAATATATTCGTGAAAAAAATGAACAGGGCATAAAACTATCTTACATGCACATTGTTATTGCTGGGCTTGTGAGAATGTACGCTTTAAGACCAAAACTAAATCGTTTTGTTATGAGCGGAAGGGTGTATAGACGTAATAAAATTTATATTTCTTTCACTATTAAACAAAAACTTATTGATGACGCCGATGAGGCAACAATAAAAATTGCGTTTACTGGGCACGAAAGTTTGATGCAAATTAAAGACATGATTGACACAGAAATTGCAAAAAATGTTAAAAGCTTAGATAAGAACTCAACCGTAAAAACTGCAAATGGATTTTTGAAATTGCCTCACTTTATTTTAAAGCCTACTTTAGGCTTTGTAAAATGGTTAGATAAATGTGGGATGATGCCTAAAAAGATTATAGAAGCAAGTCCATTCCATACAAGTTGTTTTTTGACCAACATGAAATCAATTGGAACCAACTTTGTTTATCATCATATTTATGATTTTGGAACAACTGGCTTGTTTGTGAGTATGGGTAAGGAAAAATATGAACCCTGCATTGATGCCTTTGGCAAATATGAGATTGGAAAGGTTATGAAACTTGGTCTTGTTATAGATGAAAGACTATGTGACGGACTTTACTATGCTAAGGCAATTAAAATTGGAACTAAACATATACAAAATCCAAGACTTCTTGAGGAAGGCTTAAAAGAGGTGTTCACCGACCCAGATGCCTAAACAATTTAAGCGAACTCGTTTTTAAAAAACCAGAACTAAAGTCAAAGCAATTTGAAACTAGCGAAAAAAAATATAGATGCGATTTCTATATTCTTTTTTATTTTACAAAATGCCTGAATTCCGCAAGTCTTGTAAATCTAAATTAATTTCTCCATTTTGATATATCATATCAATAATTATTTCACTATAAGTTAAATGATATTCATAATCTTGTTGCAAAGAGTTAGTTGGTGTTCCATAGAGTTTATATGTACCTGATTTAAGTGATATATATTCTCCCAACCAACTCACTGAAATTCCATAATATGAGTTTAAAGCACTGGCACTAATCCAAGTATTATCTCCCAAATTTTCCGACAAATATTCTCCATTTGTGTTAGAGATATTATCAATATCAAAGTATTGTAAAGTTAAATCATGAAATATTTCATTATAGCGATATTGTATTATAAAAGTATAATCCTTTTCATAAATACTAAATGATCCATTTATTACGCAATATTCTTTTATTCCCGTTGAAGTATTAATAGATATTAGTTCTTTTCTTGTTGTATTAAAATTTCTAATAACATAAATTTCTGATAATTTTTGAGAATAAATTCTTTCTATTCCATTAAGTATATTTGATTGAGTCTCTCCATAATCAAATTCTATACTTGTTAAGCTTGATATTAGACCATCAATAATAGTTGTTGTAAAGATAGGTCCAACACCTATAATAGCAATAAATGTTGCATCGTTTCTAATTTTATATGTAGCAACATCAATAATAGTTTCTCCATCAATAGACCAACCTAAAAAGTAATTGTTTGTTGCCGATAACACTGGGGCAATGGCATAGTGGTTTTTAAAATACTTTGAGATATTTCTCCTGAATGATTATAACCTGAAGGAATCTCAAAATTTACTATAAAATATTCTCTCTTAATTCCAATAAATGTTGTCTCTTCTGTAATTTTATATATAGAAACATTGATAATATTTTCTCCATCAACAGACCAGCCTAAGAAATCAATTCCCGTAATAGTTGGTGGAGTCGCATAATAATTCTCTTCTATATTTTGTGTTAAAGAACCTTCATACCCTGCCCCAGATGGAATTTTGAAAACGACATCAAAAAATTCCCTCATAACAGGTATAAATAAAGTATCTTTAGTTATTGGATAATTAGAAACTTCAACTATTACTTCATCATTGTCAGAATCTGCCCAGCCCAAAAAGTGATTTGGGGTTGCTGATAAAACCGGAGCAGTAGCACACTTTCCACTATCAATTTGTAGTGAATATTCCCCCGTATAATCATATCCTGCCGGAATCATAAAATCAACAGAATATATTGCTTCAGGTTTTTCATAATCAAGAGCAACTCTTTTGCAAGTAATAGTAAATTCTACAACTGCCCTTGAACCTATATTTGTTCCACCATTTTCAACAACATAAAAAGAATCTGTTAAGGTTTCTTTTTCTCCAATAGCAATATCAGAAAAATCAAAATATTTATAACCAACATCGTCTTGACCATCATCACTCTCAACAGCAATTCCTATGATTGATGGTCCGTATGCTAAATTGAAGGTAAACTTCATTATCTTGCAATAGTGAGTTGTCAAATCTGTTTTTAATTCCAAAACCCCACTCATTTCCTAAATTGCCATAAGTAATGAAGCGATGACTATATGAAACAATATATCTTTTAGGTTCGGTATTTTTAACCACATAACTGCACACAGAACAAATTCCATTAACAGATGTATGTTCGGTTTTTGCTCTAATTTCATCGCAAATCTCACATTGTTTCCAATGATGTGTAGCATCAGAACTATATACTATCGGAAATGAATGAGTATGTTTTTCTTCGGTTTTTTCACTATCACAACCTACCAACCACATCATACAAAGAATTAGAAGACAAAAACACAATATAAAATTAAATACATTCTTTTTCATGTAAACTCCATATATATTTTATTTTATAACATATAATCCTTGAGTTTGAGATACTTTTATTAGAAATAATTAAAAAAATTTTATAAATGGCATTTAGGCGTGTGCTTGTTGGACGAGCGAAGCGAGTCCACTTGTATCAAGACAAGCACACGCCACAGTGCCAAAATTAAAATTTTATGAAAAAATTATTATAATCATACATTAAATCATTTTGAAATTTATGTTAAATCATGTTAAACTGAGTTAAATAATGATAATAGGAGTTAAATGATGTTATTTGCTGATAAAATAAAATTTGTAAGAGCAAAGCTATTAATTAGTCAAAAAGAACTTGCAAGACAATTGGATGTTTCATTTGTCACGATAAGTAGATGGGAAAGTGGAAAACTTGAGCCAAATTTTTTAAATGAAAAGAAATTTGAAGCATATTGCAGTGATAAAAAGATAAAATTTGAGGAGATATAAAATGGCAAACGAAAGATATTCTGAAAATTTAGTTTTAGAAGAAATGGGTGTTGGGTTAGGCAAAAATGATTTCGGCTATGTTTTTCCGCAAGGGGAAACTGGTAATTATGAAGAAATAGAAAAAAGATTGCGTGAAATGGGTGGAAAACCTGCCATTTGCGAACTTTATGATATGTCAACAACAGGTTCTGGTAAAGCTAAGCCTGAATATATTGTTACATTTGATGATGATAAAAGCACTATCTTGCTTGTAGAATGTAAGAGAAATATAAAAGACCACGAAAGTCAAAATAAAGATATGCCACAAAAATATGCTGTTGATGGTGCATTATTTTATGCTAAACATTTGAAGGATGATTATAATGTATTAGCAGTTGCTGTGAGCGGCACATCTAAAGAAAATGTTAAAGTAAATACTTTTTATTGGAAGAAAGGATTTGAGTCTCCACTTGAATTAAAAAAAGCAAAAGATACAATTCTTGAACCATTGAATTATTTGAACCTTGCTAATGGTAAAAAATTGGAAAGAAAATTTTCATTACAAGAGATTCGTGAGTTATCTCAAATAATGCATGAGAAATTAAGACAAATAAAAATTTCGGAAAAAGATAAACCAATCTTTGTTGCTGGTATTTTAATTGCTCTACAAAATGCGGATTTTAGAGCAGACTGGAATAATATCAGCAAATTTTCTACACTTGTTAATGAAATGACAAGTGCAATAGATGTAACTTTAGATAGTAGTGATATAAAAAAAGAAAAAATAGATGCAATTAAAAGTTCGTTTAAGAGAATTAAAAGTAACGAAAAAATAAAATCAATACCTTTAGGTGAAAGTGGCTCTCTTGCTTGGTTTATAGAACAATTAGAAATGCGTATTTTACCAATGATGAATCATTATGAATATACTGAAGATGCTCTAAGTATTTTCTATCATGAATTTATAAAATATAGTGCTACAGATGGTAAAGGCTTAGGAATTGTATTAACACCAAAACATTTAACCGATTTTATGTGTAAACTTGGTGAAATAAATAAACAAAGTAAAGTTGTTGATATTTGTTGTGGTTCAGGTTCATTCTTGGTTACAGCCATGGGGTTAATGTGTAAAGAAGCGAATGAAACTGAAATTTTAGATATAAAGAAAAATGGATTATATGGTGTTGAACTTGATACAGATTTATATACTTTGGCAATAACTAATATGATAATTCGTAAAGACGGAAAATCTAATATTGTTTGTGGTGATTGCTTCTCTCAAGATATTTTTAACAACTTAAAAGATAAGCATTTATCACTAGGACTTATAAACCCTCCATATTCACAAGAAGATAAATGTGAACTTGAATTTGTAGAAAGATTATTAAATATTTTGGAACCTAGAGGATTAGCTATAGCAGTTGTTCCTATGAGTTGTGCAATTGGCACAAAGTTTAAAGAAGTTCGCGAAAGATTATTTAAATATCATACATTGAAAGCAGTTTTCAGTATGCCCGATGATATATTTTACCCTACTGGAGTGAATGTTTGCGTTATGGTTTGGGAAGCACATAAAACTCATGATTCTTCTAAACCTACCTTTTTTGGATATTGCAAAGATGATGGCTTTGTAAAAAGAAAGAAAATGGGAAGAATTGACTATTACAATAAGTGGGACGATATAGAAAAAGAATGGTTAGATTTGTATGAAAATAGAAAAGTTGTTGATGGAAAGTCTGCTTTGCAGTGTGTAACATATAATGATGAGTGGCTTTGTGAAGCATACATGAAAACAGATTATTCTACCTTGACACAACAAGATTTTCAACAAAGGGTAAATGATTATTTGGCTTACTTAGTTAAATATGGTCATACTAATTTAGAGAAAAAATATTTGCAAGATACTAAAAATTATACCTTGGATATTTCTCAATGGCAAGAATATAAACTTTCCGATTTATTTCAATTAAAGAAGTGTAAATGTGGAAACGCAGGAGCCCTTGAAGATGGTGTCGATGTACCTTATATAGGAGCAAAAAAATCAGAAAATGGAGTTATGAAGACTGTAAGCCTAGAAGGCTCACTTTTAACTAAAGGAAACTGCATTGTTTTCATATGTGATGGACAAGGCTCTGTAGGTTATTCAAACTATATGAAATCTAACTTTATAGGAAGTACTACGCTTACAGCAGGATACAATCCATATCTAAACAAGTATAATGCCTTATTTATAGTGTCTGTTTTAGATAAAGAAAGGTATAAATATTCTTATGGGCGTAAATATGGTCCACATTTAGCAAATTCAGTAATTAAATTGCCTACAAAGAAAAATCAGCCAGATTGGCAATTTATGGAAAATTATATAAAATCTTTGCCTTATGCAGACAGAATTTAATAAGGAGTAGAATATGTCAAAAAATGAAGTTGTTGTTAAAGACATAAATATTAGATATAAAACAATCAACAAAGAAGATTATATTTCTTTAACAGATATAGCAAAGTTCTATAACTCACAAGACCCATCTGGTGTTATTAGGAACTGGATGTCAAATAAGGACTCTTTTGATTTTTATGCCTTATGGGAAGAATTGCACAACCCAGATTTTAATTCCGTGGAAATGCACAGAATTAAAAATGAAGAAGTTGGCTATAATCGTTTTACTATGACACCTAAAAGATGGAAAGATGAGTTTAATGCAATAGGTATCATTCCAAGTGCTGGGAAATATAGCCAAGGAACATTTGCACATAGAGATATTGCATTTGAATTTGCTAGTTGGATAAATGTTGAATTTAAACTTTATTTAATAACTGAATTTCAACGATTAAAAATTACAGAACAAAAAGAACTTGAATGGAATGCAAAAAGAGAACTTGCAAAAATTAATTATCATATACATACTGATGCAATCAAAGAAAATTTAATTGTGCCAACACTTACTAAAAAACAAATAAACTATGTTTATGCCAATGAAGCTGATGTCTTAAATGTTGCATTGTTTGGGAAAACTGCATCTGAGTGGCGAAAAGAAAATCCTAATCTAAAAGGTAATATAAGAGATTATTTAAGCTTAGAGCAACTTTTAATTATAGCAAATATGGAAAGTTTAAACGCATATTTAATAGAACAAAACATTTTACAAAGCGAAAGACTTATTCAACTAAATAATGTAGCGAAATCACAATTAAGAGTTCTGCAACAAACTCATTCTGATTTATTACTTACTGATAAGAAAGGTGATGATAAATAACAAATACACCAAGAGTGCTATTTCTCTTGGTGTTTTTATTTCGCTAGTTTCAAAAGTAAGTGACAAATTTTTCTGGTTTTTTATTTCGTTGAAATTGTAAAATAAGCTACTTTAATGGTTTTAAATAAGTTTATATGTTTAATTTAAAATACTTAAGAATTATTTAGATAAAACGCTTGTTATATCGCATATTATCTAATATGACAAAATGTTTAAAGCCTATATATTGACAAAAAAAAATTATAATGATATTATATCTAAAGATATAAAGGAGGAGCTATGGGAGAAAATACGGCTAGAAAACAGAATTTGAAAAGAGTGCTCATGTACATGCTCGTTTTAATTGGAATTTTATTTGTGGCAATGGTTGCCTATTTCTTTGCAAGAAATGACGAAGTTATTGCTCTTACCGTGGAAGAGGGTAGCATTATCCATGTGAATAAGGGGGATACTTTTGCCCTTCCTATTTCTCATGAAGACAAAGATGCTGACACAAAAATTGAGGTTTCCACTTCTGCTCCAGAAATTTTGAGCTTTAGTGAGGCAACTAATACCTTTGTTGCTGAAAAAGGTGGGCTTTCCTCTATTACTATTAACACAACAAACAAACATTTTGGACCTTTTAGATTTGATGTTCTTGTTGGTGAGGGAACAAGCTCAAATCCATACTACATTTCTTCTGCTAAACAGTTCTCAGAAATTGGAAAATCTGTCGATGGCAGTGTGAAATGGAAGTTGTCTGATAGCTATGAACTTTTAAATGATATTGATTTGTCAAGTTTATATTCAGAAAACACGTATTTCGAACCTATCGGCAATCTTTCAGAAAATTTTTCTGGAAGCTTTAATGGAAATGGTTATTCAATTTTAAATTTAAAAGTTAAAAGTGACCTTGTTGCATCCGGGCTTTTTGGAGTTATTGGTGTTGACGGAAAGGTTGAAAATTTCAACATAGTAAATGGTGAGGTTTCATCATCAGGAGCCTATGCTGGCTTGGTTTGTGGAGTTAACTATGGCTTTATTGGAAAAGTAAATGTAAGCGGAAAGGTTACCGCTTCGGCTTCAAGTAGCTCAGGTGGGGGAATTGCTGGAATGAGTGCATTCACTTCTGCCACTCCAACAATTTCTATGAGTAGTGCAAAGGTTACAATTAACTCATTTAAAAACATGGGCGGAATTGTTGGCGACAATCAATCTGGAGTGATTTTTAATTGTTATTCAGAAAGCAGTTTCAAAGCAGATGTTGAAGGCGTTAATAAAAGCATTTTAACTGCAGGGGGGCTTGTTGGAAAGAACTCAGCGGGCAACTACTCTTTAGGAACAGATTCTCTTTATAAAAGAGCGGTTATTAAAAACTGTTATACTATTGTAAATAGTTTTGATTCAGAAATTAATTTTGGGGCCTTGATTGGTTCAAATTTTGAGGAAAATAATGAATATTTAGAAAATAATAAATATATTTCAAACTATGGTTTTAGTTCGGTTTCTGCGCCACTTGTTCAAAGCGGAAAAGATTCATTGCAAGAGAGTGAACTTGCACTTAAAACAAAAGAGCAACTTCAAAATGAGGACACTTTTGTTGGTTGGAACTTCAATGATGTTTGGGTTATGAATGCCTATCCACAAATTAATGTTGAAGCTTCATATCAGGCACTTGGTGTAATTGAGCCAGGTTCAGAGGTTTTAAGCAAAGCTGACCTTGTGGAAGCTCTTAATAAAATTATCGCTCATCCAGAACTTAACTTAACTTATACAATTAATGTTGGTGGTGAGGTGGAAATTGATTGTGCTACTGATTTGGGCATTTCAAATTGGACACCTATTGGAACCGAAGCAAATCCATTTAAAGGTTCTTTAATTGTGGAAGATGGAACCACACTTACAATTAAAAATTGTAATATAGAAGACAAAACAAATGCTGGATTTTTTGGCGTTGTTGACAATGTTAATTCTGTAATTAAAAATATTAAATTTAAAAATTTCACAATTTCAAATTCTTCATATCAAGAGAGCAGAAATGCTGGTGTGGTATGTGCTAAATTAGTTAGCGGAATTATTGAAGATTGCTATATTGACAATGCAAAAATTTCTGACTTTGCAAATGCTGGTTTTGTTGTTGGCCAAAATATAAATGGTTCTGTTGATAACTGTCTTGTTGGAACCTTAGATGTTGAGAACAACTGTGCAATTACAAATCGTAACCTCTCTTTGAGAGTTTGCTTTGGAGGAATTGTTGGTCTTTCTAGTGGCAATGTTACAAATTGTGTGGTTGACTATTGTGAAATAACAAATGAAGTTAGAAACAATGTTTCTTCAGAAATTGGTGGTATTGTAGGAAGTCAAACTAGCACTTCTAACACAAAGATAGAAAACTCTTATAACAAATCATTAAAAATTGTAAACAATGATGTAAAAGGTATTGTAGGTGGTGTTGTTGGAACACTTGCTGGCAAATCAACTGTTAGGTCATGCTATAATCTTGGAAAGGCGGAAGTTTCTACCGTGTCTGACTCGCTTGCTGGAGGCGTTGCTGGATATGTTGGAACAAATGCCAAAGTTGAAAGAAGTTTTTCTAGTACTCCAGAAATAAAGGGTCGTCTTGTTGGTGGTGTGGTTGCTAACTCTTATGGAACAATTTCTGAATGCTACTCAGCTGGTGAATATAAAGGTTTCCATATTGGTGGTTTGGCCTATAAGAATGAGGGAACAATCATTAACTGTTATACAATTGCAAGTGTTATAGGCTTAGGAGATAGTAAGGGTTATTATGTTGCTGGTTTGGTTGCCTTCCTTCCAGAAAATGGAAATATAAAATATTGTTTCTCAACCGCAACTATAACAGGTGCAAATAGTACTCTTTTAGCTGAAACTTCTGCAAGAGTTAGATATCCTAACTGGGTAAACTGGGTTGAAAGAAACTGGGTTAGTGGAATTGTTGGTGGTGATGCCTACAAGCCTGGAAATCTTTCTAATTGCGTTGTTGTTAACTATGGTTCTGCAAAAGTTCAAGGTAAATTCATGGGAATGGGAAAATCTACTTGGATAGATTGTACTGATGATGACTGTAAAGGAACAACTAACAATGACCCATTTGAAAAAGCTGGATTTAGAAGTGATGTTGTTGGTTCTTGGACATTTAATGTTGGAGAATATCCAACACTTACAAATGTTGTAACAGAAGCCATTGTGGAATAAAATTGATATTAATTAAAAAAGCCATTGATTGGGAGTGCCCATGTCAATGGTTTTTTTATAAATTAAAAGTTTTAAGATTATATCCATACTTGTCTTTTTATTAAATAATTAAAATACAAACATTATCTTATATAATTTTGACTGTTTTTTAAATAAATTTTAATTAAATTTAATTTTATTTATTTTTAATTGGATTTAATTCTTGCTTGCATGAAAAAAAGTTTTTCCAAGGGTTACCTTTTCTTTTGAGAACCTCCTCTATAGTGAGTTGATTTGGGGCTATTGTGTCCAACTCTTTCCACGAAATAGGGCAGGAGACACTGGCTCCATTGCGGGCTCTTATGGAATAGGGCGCAACACTTGTGGCGCCTCTGCCATTTCTCACCCAATCTATAAAAATTTTGTTTTTTCTGTTGGCTTTTCTTATGTTGGTGGTGTATTTTTCTGGATATTTTTCCTCCAATAGGGTGGCAACCGTCTTTGCAAAGTTATAAAAGCTGTCCCAATCTACTTTAGGTAAAAATGGAACCACAACATGATAGCCTTTTCCGCCGCTGGTCTTTAAAAATGATTTTAAATTCAACTTATCTAATATCTTTTTCAGGTCTTTAACGCCTTGACGCAATTGTTTTAAATCAAGTTTTTCATCTGGGTCAAAATCAAATACCATCATATCTGGCTTTTCAAGTGTTTTTACCTGACTTCCCCATACGTGGAATTCGATTGTTCCCTGTTGCGCCTCAAAAAGTAAGCCTTGCTTGCTGTCGATATAAAAGTATTCGTCTTTTTCGCCTTCGGAATTTTTTATGTCTATAACTTTAATAAATTTGTTTTTTGCAATAGGATGTTTTTTATAGAAACAATTGTCTATTCCGCCATGACATCTAACCACGGTAAGAATGCGATTTGTCATATAAGGCAACATTTTTTTTGATATTTTTTCGTAATATTGAATTACTTGTAGCTTACTTATTTTGTCTTTTTTAAAAACTATTTTGTCCGGGTTTGATATTTCAATACCATCTATTGAAATATCTTTAGAATTGTTTTTAGCCTTTTCTGTATCTTCTAAAACTACTTGATTTGCCTCTTTGTCGATTCGAAGCCCCTTATAACTTGCCTGTCTAAGTTGAGATTCTTTTGTTATTTCTGCGTATTGTATCTGAGCTACAAGTTTTGGTGTTAAAAAGATTATCTGTTCATTAGCCTTTTTATCTATTTTGTTAAAAAATGGCGAGTTTTTTCTTTTTAGCTTGTAAAATTTGGATATTAAATCTTTAATCTCTTGCTGGGTCATTCCAGTTCCTGTGCGTCCTATGTATATTAAATTGTTATTGTCATAGTAGCCTAGCAAAAGGGAGCTAATTTGTTTGGCCTTTTTTTCAGAAATCGTATATCCGCCTATGACAAATTCTTGAGAATGGTAACATTTTATTTTTAACCAATCGTCGCTTCGTTCACCGTTATAAGTTGAATTTTCCCTTTTTGCTATAATGCCTTCTAATCCATTTTGTTTTGCAAATTCAAAACACTTTTCACCGTTGCCCTTGACTTGCTGACTAAAAACCAGGTTTTCTGGGGCATTTATTAGTAGCTTGGATAAAATTTGTTTTCTCTTCAAAAGAGGTAGACTTCTAAGGTCTTCATCGTTTTTTGCTAAGATATCAAAAATTATGTAGGTTAGTGGTTGTGAACCATGTTTGATGGAATTTTGAAGTGCTTGAAAGTCTGTCTTTCCATTTTCATCTACAACAACAATTTCGCCATCTAATACCAAATTTTCGTTTTTAAAATGATTGGTTAAAGAATTTGCTACTTGTTCAAACTTGGAACTATAATCATGATTATTTCTTGTCATCATTTTAATTGAGCCATTTTCTAGATAACTCAAAATTCTATAACCGTCAAATTTGATTTCAAATATCCAGTCGCCCTTTGGCACCTTTGTTGAAAGTTTGGCTAACTGTGGCTTTGCACTGGAGAAAGGTAATTTTCCTTTGTTTTTTTTGCCAGCAGAAATTTGCTCACTGTTGAGGCCTGATTTTACGCTTGTCTTAAAGGTTGCAATGCCACTTGAATTTATTTTAAATTCGTCATTTTCTTTGATAAGAAGCCATGCGTCTTGTTCCTTTTCAGATTGAATTTTAACCAAGCTCCATTTTCCTTTTATTCTTTGACCAAACACTTCAAACTTCAAACTGCCTTGTTTTAAACCCTTTTTAAAGTCGTTTAAAGGAAGGTAAAAGCCCTCATCCCAAAGCATTACTGTACCACCGCCGTATTCTCCTTTTGGAATTGTTCCTTCAAAGTCTGCATAATCTAATGGATGGTCTTCAACTTTAATCGCAAGTCTTTTATCTTTAGGATTGAACGAGGGACCTTTGGGTACCGCCCAGCTCAAAAGTACACCTTCATATTCAAGCCTAAAGTCATAATGTTCCCGTCTTGCAAGATGATATTGAATTGCAAAGATTAACTTTTTTGTCTGTTTTCTTTTTACCTTTCCACTGGGTTCATCAGTTTTATCAAAATCTCTTTTTTTGTTGTATTCTTCTAATTTATTTTTCATAAAGTAAGTATTTGCTTTTAAGGAAAGAGTATTCAAATATTATTTAATATCTTGTTAAAAAATGATTTTAGTTAAATCTTAATATTGTTTTTTTAAGTGCTTGCGGTTTAAAAGCCTACTTGACAAACTTGTATATTTTGTTATACTAAAAATAGGTATAATAAATGAAAAATTATGACTTTGAATTATCTTTAAGAAAAGAACTTTATGGCGAGATAACCGGCAAGATTGAACATTTAAAAAAAATGTCGGATATAGCTTTAGAATATGCTTATTCCGAATTTACGTCATTATCCAAAATAACCGATTTTTTTGTTACAAGGACATATAAAAAATTTGAAAAAGAAATTTATAAGGCTAATAATGAATTGATTGAAATCAAAAATGATTATGAAAATAACGTGATTGATGATTGGGAATTTGTTCAAAGTTACCAAGAGTCGTTTAAAGATTTAGAAGAAATTATTTTAAGTATTGCTGATTGGTTTAAAGATTGCTTTGAAGAACTTACATTTTCTTACCTTATATTACCTGTTAAAAATATTTTATATAAGTTTGAAAATCTTGTTAATGAAATTTTGCAAGATAATAACTTAGTTTTAGAAGATAGAAATGGTCAAGAAATGATAAAATAAAAAGGAAATTAAATAGATTAAATGAATAAATTTTATGTAGAGAACTTAGAAATTGAACTAAAAAATAAATTATTAGATGAGGTTGTTGTAGAAATAAGTAACATTAAAGATTTGGTAGATAATTTATTAAAAAACTCTCATGACACAAATTTAATGAATTTACAAAAAATAGCTACAATTGAATTGAAAAAGACAAGAAAATACTGTTGGGAAGCCATTTATGAAAGTAATGAAAATGTTGCGAAGGTAAGAAAACAATGCAATGAACTTATGAATCATTTTGTTGGATTGAAGTTTACTGAACTTAATGATGCTGTTGATATTTTAGGAACTACAATCAAAACATTTTTATGGATTTTAAAAACTAAAGCAGAAGAAACAATTTTTACTGGAAAGCTTGTTGCAATCCAAAAAACTTTAAATAGTTTTGAACTGCAAATCAAAGACTACATAGAAAGTGATATTGAAAATTTAAATGTTATCATTGCCAAAGACAGAGATTCTGAAATGATTCAATAAATTAATATTGGATATTTTTCAAGAAAACGTTGGAGAAGATTATGGATGAATTATATTTTAAAAAACTAGAGCTAGATTTAAAAAAAGACCTTTACAAAAGAGTGGAAGTTGAAGCCAACCATATTAAAAATTTAGCAGATATAGCTCGTGAATATACCAAAAACACTTATGTTAAATTTTTAGAAAAAATTGGCTTTTTTATGTGCAAAAAACAGGTTGAGAAAAGAAAAAAGAATGTAAAGTTTGGTAGCCAATATCTTGTTGGAGTGAGAAAGAAATGTGAAGAGCTTATGTTAATTGGTGGGGATATTTTTCGAATAGAGCCTCTATTTAAACAAGGCTTTGAAACTTTTGAAAAATTTATTTTTAATTATTTAGAAATGATTAAAGATGGCGTTAAAACAACAGATCTAACTGGTATCGTAAATTTATATGAAAATTTATTAAATAATTTTGATGAATGCGTTAAAGAATGCTTAGAAAATGATATTAGTCAATTAGAAAGTGATATCACTAAAGAAACAGAAGCCAGTATGAATTTATAAAAATACTTTGATAAATTATTAAATAAATTAAGTAGAAATACTTAAAAAATAAAAATAATAAAATCAATTTTTATAATTTTGAGGAATTTTTGGAAAAATTCTTAAAAAAATATATTAAAAAAACAAGCATTTAAATTTAATTTATTTGCTTGTTTTTTTGTGTTTTTTTGGATTTTTTATGTCACAAAACAATAAAATTAACTCGAAAAAATATTTTTTTAATATATTTTTATCTTATTTTATCCTATTTGAGTAATAACCAAATATCCGTTTATGCCATCATTATCCAAAAAGTTTATAGCGCTTGTTGAATTTACCTTAATTGCAAGTGTACTGTTTGCAGTAGTTGTTTGAATAATTGCGCTTGCATTTACCATTGTGTTGTCTTCTAGTCCACGTGCTGTGCCAGTAACATTTGTTCCATTTAGCGCAAGAGCCATAGAATCATTTGCTGTTGCACTGCTTGCAACATATAGGCCATAGTCAACTTTATATATCCCAATATTTGGCAACGTCACAACTCCAGTAGCATTGTCTATTGTCATTCCGCTAACTTGTATTGTGTTAGTAAGTGGGAAAGTTGTGTCGTCAACACTCTGTTCAGCTGTTGTATAAAAACTTCCAAAACTGCTTGCAGTTGTTGCTCCAGTAGGACCAGTTGCACCAGTAGCCCCAGTAGGACCAGTAGGACCTGTTGGACCGGTAGCACCAG
>CALKLQ010000039.1 GCA_937992055.1 uncultured Clostridia bacterium
AATGCTTTACAAAGCTTATTCGCCTCCTCTTCACTTCTTACATGAATCGCTAGTTCTTCTTCGCTATCCCAAAATTGTTGTAATGTTATTTTCTTCATTTTTCACCTAGTTTTAGTATAATCAAGGTTAAAGTAAATGTCAATAGTAAGACAAATCAATAGTTTTAACTATATATCTTTATGTCTTTTTCTATATAGATATCTAAAAAATAAGAAGCTAAAAATAGTTATAAAAGCACCAAAAACAACATCACTAAAAAAGTGGGCACCCATTACTATTCTACTTATTGCGACAATAGAAATCCATAAAAACACACTAATATATAGCACAAGTTTTTTTCTTTTTGTTTTTAATTTTGGAAACAAATCAAACAAAAATAACAAACAAATCAAACTTGCTGCCGATGTAGCATGCCCTGAGGGAAAAGACTTGAATGCATCACTTCCTATCCCTGCTACTTCAGTGATAGCTTTATTAATCATATACCATGGAGTGTAGCCAGAAAAAGTGGAATCATTCAAATATTTCATGGTCCTAAAACGTTCACGAGTGAAGATTGGTTTTAAACTTTGAGTAATTGCATTTGAAACGGCTATAACCAAAATTGAAAAAATTGCAAAATATAATAATTGTTGAATAGTCGAAGCGTCAAGTTTTTTTAGCAAAAGGTATATTAAGATAGTGATAAGCAAAGAAAAAAATATAAAAACACTAATCACATAATGTTCATATAAATAGCTTTTCATGTCCATATGCTTAAAAATGTATCCAAATGCTTTAAAAAATACAAGAAACATTGCCCCACTTGCCAAAATAAAAAAAATCAATTTTACAAAAAAACTAAGATTTCTGTTTTTATAATTAATATTTAGCAATATAATCAAGGCGCAACAACAAGCCAAAATGTATACTGGCAACTCGCCAATAACTTCAAATGTTAAACCAAAATAATTTTTACTATAATATTCTCCAAAATTTAAGTCGGCAATAGCTTTACTTATTTGCAGATCAAAAAAAGTGCCTATTAAAACCAAGGCTAAAAAAAGTAAAAAAATTACTAGTGGATTTATCCATTTTTTTGTTTTCATGCGCACCTCTTTTGTATATAAAAATTCAATTAATTAGACATAATCTTAAGCTAAATTATATTTTGTAAATCATTTAACATTTTATGCTTTTTAAACAAAATCAATAATAATTATTTTATTTAGTAAATTTTTAAATTAATTAATACAATTCTAATTTTTATTAAAAATTTATTTAGATGAAAATTATTAAAATTTATCTGTTAAAAAATAAACAATTTTTTAAAAATTGTTTATTTTAAAATTTATTTCATTAAAGGGAAAAGAACCACATCACGAATGGAAGGTTGGTCAAATAGAATTGTCATAAGCCTATCCACACCAAAACCCAAACCACTTATTGGAGGCATGCCATGTTCCATTGCAAGCAAGAAATCTTCATCTACCTCCATAGCCTCATCATCGCCAAGTTTTTTTGCAAGTGCTTGTTCATTAAGAGTTTCTCTTTGAACCACAGGGTCAACAAGTTCGGAATATGCCTTGCAAATTTCATTTCCGCATACCAAAATTTGGAACATATCGATTAATTTGCCATTAGTGTCATTTCTTCTTGCAAGAGGTACAAGACAAGCTGGGTAGTTGTATAAAATAGTAGGATTAATAATATTTTCTCTTATTTTGCGTTTATAAATATAATCAATTACTCCACCCATGGTTTTAATTCCATTAAAATCATTTAAAGCAAACATTTTAGTTTCAACAACTTTTTCAACAAGCTCGTCGCGGGAACTGCATTGTAAAAAGTCAAATCCCAAAATTTCTTTCAAACGCTCGGTGTAATTTATCCTGTCCCACTCTCCTGAAAAATCTAAAGAGTGACCTTGAAATTCTATTACCTCTTTGCCCTTAATTTTGTTTAAAAGATGCTTGATAAATTTTTTAAAAAATGCAATGTTATCTTCAAAATTCCAATAGGAAGCATACCATTCTACCATGGTGAATTCTTGAAGATGTTGGGTGTCCATACCCTCATTCCTAAAACATTTAGCGACCTCAAAAACTCTATCAAAACCACCGGCAATGACCTGCTTTAAATAGGTTTCAGGTGCAATTCTCAAATTACAAACCTTGTCTAAAGCATTGTGTTTTGTAAAAAAAGGTTTAGCACTTGCACCACAAACTGCACTTTGTAAAATAGGTGTTTCCACTTCCATAAAGCCGTTTTCATACAAGAAACTTCTTAGTTCTCTTAAAAGAAGGCTTCTTCCAACAAAAACATCTCGTGCTTGTTGATTGGAAATTAAGTCAAGATATCTTTGTCGATATTTAAGTTCGGTATTAGAAAGCCCATGAAACTTTTCTGGCAATGGTCTCAATGCCTTGGATAGCAAAACAACTTTTTCTGCTTTTACCGTAATTTCACCCGTCTGGGTTTGGTAAAGCTCACCTTCAACTCCAACAAAATCAGCAATGTCAATCATTTTTTTGTAGAAGTCATAATCTTCCTCTTTTAGCTCATTTACACCAACACTAACTTGAATTTTATCTTCTACATCTCTAATTTGCATAAATCCAAATTTGCCCATAATTCTTCTAAATACAATTCGACCACA
This sequence comes from uncultured Clostridia bacterium, assembly GCA_937992055.1. Lineage (GTDB taxonomy): Bacteria > Bacillota > Clostridia > Christensenellales > UBA1242 > CAJKWP01. The sequence goes on from CALKLQ010000039.1 coordinate 2,639, forward strand.
AATCTTCACTTTTGTGCCCATGGCCAAACCCCTTGCCTCTTGAATTTTATGGGTTCTTTCAAATCTTTCCTTGTAAACAACTATACCTTTGCTTTTTAACAATCTAATTTTTTCAGCTCTAATATCAATTTCATTAGAAAGATTTTCAATATTATTTTCCATACTTTTCTCCATGAAAAATAATTTATCATATTGTTATTGCTTTGTCAAATAAAGACACGGTTGAATAGATAAATTAAGAATATTTGTTTTTTTGTTTGTCAAAATTTTTTAAAAAAATCTGTAGAAAAAACTATAATATTTTTAACAATTAACTTATTTTTAACTTATAAAATTTATAATTATTTTTAACTCTATCTAAATATTCTCTAGTTTCTTTAAATGGTATATTAGACAAGGCTTTTCCATCTTGACTATAATTTTTATCATTTAACCAATTAGAAATTGTACCCTCACCAGCATTGTAGGCGCAAAGTGCGGTGTCTAAACTAGAAAACTTATCCAATAAATATCGTAAATAATAACTTCCAAGTTCTATATTTATTGAAGGGTCAGACAACATTTGAGAGTTAAAATTGTCAATATTTAATTTTTTTGCCAGCCATTCCCCCGTGCTTGGCAAAATCTGCATAAGACCAACTGCGCCCTTGTTAGAAATCGCATTTTCATTAAAGGAACTCTCAACATTTATGACACTTGCTACAACATAAGCTGGAATTGAATATTTAGAAGCAGAATTTTTGATTTCATTTTTAAATTTAATAGGGTAATTCATGGTTAAAAAAATTAAAAAAATAAAAATAGCGATAAATATGCTTAAAAATAATAATCCTATAATTTTAAAAGATTTTTCCTTCATAATTATATTTTTATCATTTTTTTTGCATTTTATCACTATTTAAAACAATTAATAAAATAAATATTATTTGCAATCTAGCAAGGTTTTTCCAATATTAATTTCAACTGGCAAAGGAATATCCAAATCTACCACGTTTTCCATACATTGTTTAACTATTTTCGCAACAATTTCAACCTCATCTTTAACGCAATCTAAAATTAGCTCATCATGTATTTGCAAAATAAGTTTGCTTTTAAAATTATGCTTTTGTAAACTTTCTTCAACTTTTATCATTGCAAGTTTAATAATATCTGAAGCGGAACCTTGAAGTGGCATATTCATTGCCACTCTTTCGCCAAATTGCCTGATTTGATATTGTGGTGATGAAAGTTCATCTATAGTTCTTCTTCTTGCAAAAATAGTGGTAACAAAGCCGTTCTTTTTTGCAAGTTCAATTTGTTCATCTAAATATCTCTTTACACCTGGGAAAGACTCAAAATAGCTTTGGATATACTCTTTTGCTTTTGCTCTAGACGTTCCAATACTGGTAGCCAAACCGTAATCAGAAATTCCATAAACAATTCCAAAATTAACAGCCTTTGCATTTCTTCGCATTTTTGAAGTAACTTGGTTAAGAGGAACCTTAAAAATTTTGGCTGCAGTCATAGCGTGAAAATCGTTCCCACTTAAAAAACTTTCAACCATATTCTCATCCTTAGAAAAACAAGCTAGAAGCCTGAGTTCAATTTGGTTGTAATCAGCAGACAAAAGAACTCCATTTTCATGTTTTGAAACAAAAAATTTTCTTATATTCCTTCCTTCATCGCTTCTAACTGGAATGTTTTGAAGATTAGGTTCAGAAGATGACAACCTGCCGGTTGCTGTTTGAATTTGATTGAAAATAGTATGAATAATTGGTCCGTTTTCTGCGGTAATCTTTTTATAAGGTTCAAGATAGGTATTCAACAATTTCGCCGTGGAGCGATACTCTATAACAAGTGGAATAACCTCATGCTGTGAAGATAATTCATTCAAAACCTCAATGTTAGTTGATAGTTTTTTATTATAATAACTTTTAAGACCCAACTTTTCAAACAACACTTCTGCAAGTTGCTTTGGAGAATTTATATTAAAAGCAATTCCCACACAGTCATGTATCTTTTGTGTAAGATTATTTAACTTTTCTCTAAACGTTTCAAGTTGAACATCTAATTCATTTATATCAATTTTAAATCCCTCTTTTTCCATTTTATATAGCACAAAGCAAAGAGGTAATTCGATATTTTCATATAGTTCCATCAAATTTAAGTTTTTTAATAATATTTGTTGAGAATAGCATTTTGTTAGCAAATTAGAATCAATCTTTTCTAACTTTTTTCCAGCATTAATTAAATAGTTAGAAATAGAAACATCAAAAACTTTTCCTAAAATATTTATATTATAATTATCAAAAATTTTCAGATGTGCTTTTAAGTCATTTGTTACTTTAAAAATATCTTCACTTTCCAAAAGCTTTTTAAAGCACTGAAGACAAAAATCTTGAGAAAGTTCATCAAAAAAAGTCAAGTTGTCGTTTAATTTAAAAACACTTTCTTGACTATAAGAAAACTCAAATTTTCCCACAAAGTCAAAAGCGAAAGTTTTATTTTTAAAAGCCAAATCAACAAACTCCAAAAGGTCCTGCTTTGTTGAAATGGTTATATAAGAAATCTTATTGCTTGGAATTTCAAAATCAAATAGCTCCTTTCTTTTTGTTAAAGAACCAAACTCCAAGTCTTCAAAAAAAGAATATAGTTTTTCAGAAAATGGAAATTTAAATTCTAATTCTGCTAAAGAAAAAGCAAAGTCACAATCACATTTAATTGTCGCAAGTAACTTAGAAATTTTTGCAGTTTCAATGTTATTTTTAATTTTTAAAGAAAGAGATGGCGCCAGTTCTTCCACATTTAAAATAATATTTTCTAAATTTTCATATTTTTCTAATAAGCTTAAAGCTGTTTTGGGACCAACTCCAGCAACACCAGGAATATTATCTGACGTATCACCCATTAAACCTTTTAAATCTGGAACTTGTTTTGGAGTGTAACCATAAAGAGTTTTAAGGGTATCATTACTAAGCATCTCTATTTCTGTTATTCCCTTTTTTGTAAAAATAACTTTTGTTGTATCATCTATTAATTGAAATAAATCTCTGTCTCCAGACAAAATATATGTGTCAAGGCTTGTCTTTTTTGAAATTGTTCCAATAATATCATCAGCCTCTATTCCTTCTACTTCTATTCTTTTTATTCCCATCAAATCAATCATCTGCTTTAATGGTTCTAATTGAACACGCAGTTCATCTGGCATAGGCTTTCTTGTACCTTTATATTCAGGATAAATCTCGTTTCTAAATGTTTTACGAGCATGGTCAAAAGCCACAACCATATGCGTTGGTTTTTGTTCCTGTATAATTTTAATAAGCATATTGGCAAAACCAAAAACCGCACCTGTGAATTGTCCCTTGGAATTAGATAAAAGGGGCAATGCATAAAAGGCACGGTTAAATAAGGAATTACCATCAACAATAATTAATTTTTCCACTCTATATCCCTTTGTTTATGCAAATAACTTGCCAAACAATTTATTTTGGCTAAGTTGAAATTATTTTAAACTAAAAACTAAATATTTATTAAATTGAATGTCAAATTTATTTCACTCTTTTCTTATTTTATTATTTTCTCAAATAGCTCAGGATATACCACAGTCATAACACCAACTAAAATTATTAAAACAACTATAACAAAGAATAATACTTTAATACCTTTGCCAGAAAAGTAAATAAGAAGGGTCATTGCAATTAAAACTGCTGGAGCAAACTTGATTAGTTTGGTAAGTAAAGTGAAAGTTTCGACACTAATGTCGATAAAAGGTTTTATTAAATAAATTTCATAACCAACAAAAAATAAAAGATAAGCTATAGCAATTATAGATAAAATAAAATATAAAAATTTTTTCATAAAGCTCCTTTTGTGATGATATATAAAAATTTACAAAAGAAGTTACAGTTATTATTATTTAGAAATATTTATTATATCATAAATATCTTTAACTGTTTTCATTTGTGCAGCTTGTTCATCAGAAAGAGAAACCCCGAATTCCTCTTCAAGGGTCATTAACATTTCCACTATATCAAGAGAGTCTGCCCCTAGATCTTCGATTATTTTAGAATCTTCCTTAACCTTTTCTAAAGGAAGATTTAATTGATTTGCAATAAGTGTTCTAATTTGTTCTAACATAAATTACCTCTTTTAAATTAAAGTTTAACATGTGAAAGTATATTTGATTAAACTTTTTTAAATTATATCATATAATTTTTTATAACGCAAATTTTTAAATAAATTACTTGAGCTAAAATACATAACTTTTAATAGCTATAATTTTCTCATATTTTCACATACAAAATATTGCACACAAATCTTGCATTTAATTTGCCTTATGCAAAATATACATTTTAATAATAGATATGAAAATTTACAAAAAAAATTGCAGAAAGCAACATTAGTTATTTAAATCAGTCATTTAAAAAACTATCAGATAAGATTTTATAGAATCAACCACCATACATTTGAAATTTTTAAATTTTAATTTATTTTATAAACAATAATTGTAGTTAGTCCCCTTTTAGATTATATTAATGCTTATATAAATCAAACTAAAGAACTTTACAAATAACATAACTTTATTTGAAAAATAAATAAAGGTTTCCATGGGAAACCTTTAAAAAGGAAAGACCCTCAATATGAGGGATAATGAAAAGAAAGATTATTAGAGAGTATGGTCATCTTTACCTATATTTTTTTCAACACAAATACAGTGTTTTTTTGCGAATTTACTCACACTTGCAACCTTGTACACTCCAACAGAAAGTGGACTAGCACATGTGTATTCAACATTGTCCGCAGAAATACCATAAGTTATTTTAGCCATATTTTCCTCCGCTTATAATCTGTAGGTATAATAGCACATAATTTTGCTTTTGTAAATACCTTTTTTTTGATTTTTTTTATTTTCTAAATTGTTTTTCAAGATTTCGACAAAATTCTTCAAATTTCGCTTCTGGCTTCAAGTGCTTTTGTTAAAGTTACCTCATCCGCATATTCAATATCGCTACCAATTGATATCCCTTGAGCCAGTCTAGTAACTTTCACATTCAGTGGTTTTAAAAGCTTCGCTATATAATGAGCGGTAACATCGCCTTCTACATCTGGATTGGTGGCCATAATAACCTCACTTACATTATTTTTTGTAACTCTTTCAATTAGTTCTTTTATTCTAATATCATTTGGCCCTCTATTTTCTAATGGGCTTATAGTTCCATGTAAAACATGATAAACTCCATCAAAATTTTTAACTTTTTCAAAAGCCACAACATCCTTAGGTTCTTTTACAACGCATATGACTTTTTTATTCCTCTTTTGACAAATAGGACATATTTCATTATCAGTGAAATTTCCGCACTCTTTGCAATAGGTAATTTTTTCTTTTGCGTTTAAAATCGCATTTGCAAAATCTATGGCATTTTGTTTGTCTTGTGAAATTATAAAATAAGCATATCTCTGTGCCGTTTTATACCCAACGCCGGGCAAAGATTTAAAGGCACACACCAATCTTTCCAAGCTATCTTCCAATTCCATAATTACATCCCAGGCATGTTTGGAAGTTTTTCATTTTCCATTTTAACAATTTGCGCAAGGGCATCATTAACACTTGCCATAACCAAATCTTCCAGCATTTCTTTATCATCAACGTCTATAACCTCTGGCTTGATTGAAACAGAAAGGACCTTCCTTTCACCATTCATTTTAATTTCTACCATTCCACCACCAGCACTTCCATTAAATTCAGTGTTAGCAATTTCCTCTTTTGCATCTTGCATTTCTTGTTGCATTTTTTGGGCCTGTTTCATAAGCTGTTGCAAATTGCCACCGCCAAAGCCACCTCTAAATCCACCATTATACATAATTATTCTCCTTTTATAATTAAACTATCACCAACAAATTTTTTTAATATTTCAATATCTTTTACCGCCTCATCAAGGTACTTTTGCTTTTTTTCTATCAATAATTCTAGGTGCGAATCTTGAGCGTTAAGAGCTCTTTTGATAACATTAAAATTTTGGCTTTCTGTTAACAAATTAAAAATATATTCTTCCTCTATTTTTATCTTCAAAAACCCGTTTTCTATTGAGACATCACTAAGTCCGCCACAAATAACATGAAGCGCAGGATACGAATTTTGGCGCAAATAATATATAATTTTTCCCCAAACATTTCGTGCATTAAGTTCAATGTTGGGAATTATTCGTTTTTTTTTACATCTCCCGCAATAGATTCTAAACATGCGTTTTCCAAAAGGACTCTTGGAGAAATTGCAAATTTAAGTTGCATTTCCACTTCGGAAAAAATCCCCAAATTTTTTATTAAGTCTTCCTCCAACATTTGTTCCGCACAAACTTTTAATTTATCTAAAGATTCATTGGACAAGGTCAAAATATCTTGTGGACTTTTGCAAGTTTTGCAAATTAAAAGTTGTCTAAAAATCTCCCCAATCTCTCTAGCAAAAACAACAAGGTTCTTGCCACTGTTGTACACATCATTTATTTTTTCCAAACATCCACCAACGCTTTTTTGCGTTATAGCTTTTGCAAAATCTAAAAGAATATCAATATTACTTTTCCCAAGAACTTTAAGAACATTACTTTCATCGAGGGTTTTACTATAAGAACAACAACAGTCAGCTATGGACAACATATCTCTAACGCTACCCTCTCCGCTTGAAGCTAAAATTCTAATTGCCTCTTGAGTATAAGATATATTTTCCTGTTCAAAGATTTTTTTAAGTAGATTTTCCAAGGTTTCAAGAGGAACAAGTCTAAAATCAAACTCCAAACATCTAGACACAATTGTCGCAGGAAGTTTTTGCACCTCAGTTGTTCCTAAAATAAATACAACATGTGAAGGTGGTTCCTCTAAAGTTTTTAATAAGGCGTTAAAAGCACTGTCAGTAAGCATGTGCACCTCATCAATAATATACACCTTGAATTTTGCTGATGCTGGAGCAAACTTGACGTTTTCTCTCAATTGACGAATCTCATCAACTCTATTATTAGATGCCGCGTCAATTTCAATTATGTCCACATTTGAAGGATTTGACAAATTCTTACACGCCTCACATTCATAACAAGGAGAGCCATTTTGTGGATTCAAACAATTAATTGCCTTTGCAAAAATTCTAGCAGTACTAGTTTTGCCTGTACCTCGACTTCCAGTAAAAAGATAGGCGTGAGAAATCTCACCAGACTTTACCTGATTTGCAAGTGTGCGAGTAATGTGTTCCTGACCTACCACCTCTTCAAAAGTTGAAGGTCGATACTTCCTATATAAAGCTTGTTTTGCCATAATTCTCCGAAAAATATTTTACTACATAAATAAAAAAAAGCAAAATGTTTTTAATTCAAAGCTTGCAAATAAAGAACAAGTTTAAAAATAATTTTAATTTAGCATTTTAGAAATGCTTATTCCATCACCAATTTCATATATTTCAGTAATTAAATTTTCATCATTTTGTAACGCTTCAATAAATTTTCTGAGATTAACTACAATTGTCCTATGCTTGTGTGGAACAAACCCTTCCGCCCTGACTTTTCCATGAAATAAAATATTATCCGCTACTAAATAACCATCTTTATTTAAAAGAGCTTTAAGATGAGGCAAGTATTTGATATACTGCCCTTTAGGCCCATCTAAAAATATAAAATCAAACTTTTTGTTTTAAGGAGCAAATAACCTCTTTTGCATCGCCATTTATGAGTTTAACTCTATTTTCAAGCTTAAAAGTTTTAAAATTTTGCCTTGCAATGTTTTGGATATTCTCATCTATATCTATTGTTGTCAACTTGGCATTAGGTTGGTTTTGAAGAAATAATATTCCACTATATCCAACCGCGGTTCCTATTTCTAAAATATTATTAAATTTTTTATCTTTTAAAAAAGATAACAAAAACTCCGCTGTTTCATCCAGAAGTAGCGGAATATGTTTTTGCCTTGCATCTTCAACAATTTTTTGTAAATCCATATTTTAATCAAACATCACAATGACCAAAATCATTGGACGCCTTTTTGTTGATTTATAAATAAAATTAGATAGATTTTTTCTTACATTATTTCGTATAAGATTTGTGTCCATACCTCTTAAATCTTGCTCCTTCAAAAGAGCAATTAAATGTGCTTTAACATCGGAATTAAATTTTTCCGCCTCATCGTTATAGACCACACCTCTTGTTATCATGAATGGATCAGAGCTCATTTCACCTGATAAAGAGGAAAGGTTCAAAACTGCAACACAAATTCCGTCTTCAGAAAGTTGTTTTCTATCTCTTAAAACGGTACTATCCATATCACCTATTCCCAGTCCGTCAATTAGCCTTTGTCCTGCTTGAATAAAACCAATGGTTTTGATGGAATTTGGTGACATTTCAACCTGCATTCCAAGGTCTGGAATCAAAATATTTCTAGCCTGCATTCCCATTGAAACAGCAAGTTCTTTATGTTGTTTTAAATGTCTATACTCTCCATGAACAGGCATAAAAAATCTAGGTTTCACAAGGGCATGAATTGTCTTAATTTCTTCCTGACAAGCATGTCCTGACGCGTGCACATCTGCAAGTTCATCATAAATTACTTCTGCGCCCTTTTTAAAGAGGGAATTGATTACATTGTATACACTCTTTTCATTACCAGGAATTGGGGATGAAGATAAAATTATTGTATCACCTTCCCCTATTTTAACCTTGTTAAATTCACCGGCCGCCATTCTAGTTAGCGCGCTCATTGCCTCACCCTGGCTTCCTGTTGTAATGATTAAAATTTCCTTATCAGCATATTTATCAATTTTGTCTATATCAATCACATTGTTTCTGTCAAACTTCAGTTCTCCCAATTTCATGGCTACTTCAGAAACATTTATCATACTACGACCAGTAAAGGCAACCTTTCTCTTAAATTTTTCTGCAAGGTCCATTATTTGTTGAAGTCTATGGATATTAGAGGCGAAAGTTGCGATAAATAACCTGTCATCTGGATGCTTTTCAAAAATTTCCTCAAGAGCTTTTCCAACGCAAGATTCACTCATTGAATAGCCCTTTCTACAAACGTTTGTACTTTCGCAAAGAAGAAGATTCACTCCCTTTTTGCCAAGTTCACCAAACCTAGTAAGGTCGGTCATTTGATTGTCTATTGGGGAAAAATCAATTTTAAAGTCACCTGTATGAATTATGTTACCACATGGCGTGGAAATACAAAGAGCTAAAGCCCCGGCAATAGAGTGACTTACCTTAATAAATTCGATTGTAAAAACCCCTATCTTTAAAACGTTTTTTGGTTTTACGGCTATAGCTTTGTGTTTAATCTTAGGAAATTCCCTAAGTTTATTTTCCACAAGGGCTAAAGTCAGATTAGAACCATATATAGGGACATTAATTTCAGATAAGAAAAATGGCACTCCACCAATATGATCCTCATGACCATGAGTTAAAATTAAACCTTTAACCTTATCTTTATTATTTTGCAAATAGGTTATGTCTGGAACCACTAAATCAACTCCTGGCAAATCATCTCCTGGGAAAGTTAATCCAGCATCAACAACAATAATATCATTTTCATATTCAATTGCTGTCATGTTTTTGCCAATCTCTCCAACACCCCCTAAAAAGGTAATTTTAACTTTTGAATTGTTATTCATTTTTATAACTCCTTAAATTTTCATTTTATTAAATATTTTTGTATTTGTAATTTATTTTAACAGATTAAAAAATTGCAATTATATTATTGCTTGAAAAAATTTTTTTCTTAAGTTTAAAATTTAAATTAAATCAATTGCTTTTTTCATTCTGTCAGTTTCTTCTAATTTTTTAGGTTTTAAAATAGTATCCAAATCAACATAGTAATTCATTCCTTGACTGCCAAAGAACATTACCATTCTAAATATTAAAATTAGCATATATCCAAGTGGCATAAGAACAAATGTGGAAAGGACTCCAAATAACAAGCCTATTGAAAGCAATAACAAAAGCATCATAGTGATTGTTGACAAACATCTAAAAAATCTTCTTCCAACCGCCTTTATCCCTTTTGCAAAGGCATTTTTAGCTTTACAGTTATAAACCACCAAGGCAGGCATAAATCCACTTGTAAGGCAAATATCTAAACCCATTATTAATATGAAAGAAACAATCATAAGCATAGGTGCAAAAATAAGCCAAACATCATTAATCATAGACAGATATAAAAAACCATACAAAGAACATAAAGTCAAAGCAACAAAAGGCAAAGACAACATTGTTTTAAACAATGAATATAACAAGCTTTTGCCTATTTTTCTAACATACATGCCAGTATAACTTACTTTTGACAAGCTTGACATGCTGCAATATAAAACCTCTCCTACAGCTATATCTCCCATGGAGATTAAAAAAGGACAAAGAAAAAATAAAACAAAAAACAAGTAAACCACACCAAAGGCATTAGAATCAAACAATTCACTTATACAAGAAAATAAGCTTTGTAAGGTTTGCCAAACGTAAGCAAAATAATCTTTTAAAGAATTAAATGGAAAGTGCAAAAACAAATTTTTTGCATTTTCAAAAAAAATTTGAGTTGAACCAAGAGATAAAAAATTTTTTAATAAGGGCAATAACAATAACAAACAAATGCCTAAAACAATTATTCTGTATAAAAGTTCTTTCCAAAAAAGCGAAAAATTTGAAAAAAGCAATCTAAAGCTATTTCTAAACATCATAATAAAATAAAAGCTCCTAAAAATATTAAATTAAATTAAAAATATTTAATCATTAAACTTTATATTTAATGTTTTCAACCAAAAATTACATTAAAGTATATGACAATCAATAAAAAAAATCAAGAGAAATTTGAAACTTTATCAATATAATAACATTTAAGAATTAATATATTCAAATATATTTTGATAATTATAAAAAAAAATCTATGTTTTTCAAAATATATTTAACATTTAATTAGTTTAAAATCTATACAAACTATCAAACCTAATTCAGAACTAAAAAAACTTTATAAAAATGCTATCAAATGCAAGTCTTAAAACGATGTCTTTTGCCTTACGCTATTAATTTAATTTACTTTTAAAAACAATTATTAAATTTTAGTTTACTATAAAATACAAAAAAAACTGTCACTATTAATATGACAGTTTTTTGGTTATAATCAATTTATCATTTCTTTAAATCTGTATTTTGAGTTTCTTGTAAAGATTGTGACTCAACGTTATCATCTTCTTGTAGTTCCTCTTTTAATTCTTTGTCCTCTTGTTTATCCTCTTTTGTTGGAGCATTAACAACTCCCAAAACAACAAGTACACCACATATAGACATTATTATATTTGAAACAAGCTTATCTTCAATTGCAAATCCAAACATATTACCCAAGGAATTAAGTAAAAGAATAACCGCCGCCGACAATCCAGTCCAAAAACTATATGATTTTATTCTAGTTTTCATTTTTCTTCTCCTTTCTTTTTGGAAAAACCACTACATTTTTAATTTCTTCAACATTTTTGTCCACATCTTCAATAACATTTAAATGCTTAGATAAACATTCAATGGTTTCTTGATATTTCTTTTCTCTTTTAGAACTGTCTTTCAGTTGATAAAATAACAAAAATACGAATAGAACAGCAAAAAGTCCATTGCTTATTGCCAAGGACATAATGTCTTCTATAAACATTTTAATTTTTCCTTGTTAACATTGTTGTATAAAGTTTGTTATAATAAGTTTTGAAATTTGACTTGAAATCAGAATTATTTTCAAGCAAGCTCACCGCCTCATCTTTAGGTAAAGACATAAGATATTCATATGCAATTTCATATTTCTCTTTTTCCTTTATCATGTCCACCTGATTGGTGCCATACTCACCATAGTATTTCAAGTTATCAAGTTTTTGCTTGTTCAAATCATTTTGATAATCTTGTAGTTTTTCATTCCTTTCAAGCTCAAATTCTTTTTCAAGCTGTTCCATCTTGTTGTTATATTCGATAACTTCTTGTTCTTTCTGATCCAGCTTATCATTTAACGCGGTAATTTTTTCTGAAAGCTTAACCGCATAAGCAATGTCAAAAGCATCAAGAGCATTTTGTCTTTGAACTTCAAGCATGCTTTTTTGAGAATTTAATTTATTAAAGGTATCATTATAATCTTTTTCTATTTTAGAAAATTCTGCAAGCATACCCTTATCATATTCTGCAAGTTTGTTTACAATAATAGATGAGCGTGCAAGTCCTCGCTTTATAGCGTCATTTGAGGCATTTGTTTTAGCCTTTGTATACGCATCTTCAAGTTGTGATTTAGACTGTTTTGTTGAAGTTTCAAGTGTTTCAAGTTGCTGGTCAACCGCCGTTTTATTAGAATTATAGTCGTTTTCTATTTGATTTAAAGAAGAAGTCTTATATTCACTCAGTCCATCTTGAGCCTGTTTTTCAATTTCCTCATCATTTGGTCTTTCAAATTTTTTTCGCTCAAGTTCAAGACTTTGATTATAAGAGTCACTTTTGTCTTCCAAATTGATTTCATATTTTTTATCAATATCTTCAAAAGCTTTAAAAACATCATCTACCTTTTTGGTTTTGTTTTCAATTTCTTTTGATTGGTTATCGGAAAATGAGTATTGATACATCTGTTCCTCCTTTGGATTTTTGTTTATAATATTTTTTTCTACGCAAAATTTTGAACTGGTGCTGAAGGTAACTCACGCAACCACCCCAATTACTAGCTGTGGTGCTGAAATTTCAACCTCACCAGCATTTTCAGTTATAAAAGAAATTTGCACCATTTCTCCTCTGACATTGGTTTTGACACGTTGGGTGGAATTGCCACCACGCACAAAATATTGTTTTTCTTCTTTGTCAGTTTTAATTTTCACTGTGCAATCACTTTTTGTTTTAATCAAAACTTCTTTAACAATTTTAATTTGATTTGGATATCCCAAATTGCTAAAGGGTGAAATCCATTCCTTTTTTAAAACCTCACCAAAAATTTTACCATCATGGGTCAATTGACCAAATTTATGTCCATGTTTTCCATTAAAGCAGGCAATAAGTTTTGAAAACCTGTCTTCTTCAACCGCAATCATGTTTAATATGTCAACACCACGAAGCAAGTTAATTTCGCCAGTGTTAAGGTCCAATTCTATCAGGGCATTATTAATATATCCCCCTTCATAAGCCTCACAGCCTATCTGTTGGTCATCCCCGAAATCAAGTTTGCAAGCAAGATAATATTTGTTGTTATAAAACAAACTGCAACATTTTTCGTTGTTAATCTTTTCAAACATACTTTCAATGTTAAGGTTGATTCTACTAGTTGAATATCCATCAAAAGAATGAAGACCATCTCTTGCTAGGAAAATTATTCTATCCCCACAACTTGTAACAGAATTTCCATAGATTTTGGAAGAGGAAATAAACAACTGACTCACTGAAAACTCGCTTTGGTCACCATAAGCAGACACTTTTGAAACACCATAATCCCTAAAAACATAAACATAATCATTAAATGAAACAATTTTGTTTATTCTTCCTCGTTCATCATGCATTTCAATAAAACCACCTGCATCAAGACTAACATCCCAATCGGTTGGGTCCAAGTTAGCACTGAACATAAGTGTTTTTCTGTCACCTTCCAAGATTGCAAAAAGCCTCTCATAATGCAAGCAAATACTAACCAATTGAGGTGCATTTTCAATAATTTCTGTTGTATCATAACTGTGAAATACAATAATTTTTTGTTCTGAAGGGATAATAATAATCAAACAATCATCTCCGTTAAGATGGTAATTGATTCCCAGCAAATTTCCCTCAAATGTTTTTTCATCATAAAACATATCAAAATAACATGTTCCTTGGGCCACCGTTTGAAAAAAGTAAATATGTTTAGTATTTGTAGAAAAAACAATCTTGTGTCTTGTTTCTTTTGCTTGAGTATCATAATACTTAAAATGCCATAATGCGGTAATATTTTCGCCTTCTTCAGGAGATAAAATCAATCTCTCCTCTCCATCTATAAAATGTGTGGGAAAGGTGGCATCTTCAAAACCAAGTCCGTTTTTAAGAGCTCCATTTTTTACCGTGTAGTTATAAACAATCTTTCCGTATTTTAACGGAAGCAAATTGTCATCGATTTCACAATTCATGCCGTTTGCAAAAGCGGTATAGGCAAGTTTGTAGGTTTTCATGTTTTTTAGCAATAATTTTTTAGGATAAAACATCAAATCCACCTCCTTACAGGTAGTTTGACCTCATGTTTCTTTCTAACTATATTTTTAAGAGAATCTTTATATCTTGCCTCCCAAATATATGCCTCATCACTAAGACTGGAAATAAAACTAAATTCCATCGCCACCCCATAGGCCAGCACCCTTTTAGGCAATTTTCCACCATAGTTTGAAATAACAGATGTCTTCGTCAAAACATCAGGCTCGTAGGTGTATCTTATTTTAACCTTTTCATAATTTGCGTTTAAAAGTATATGGTCAGGAAATAGCCTAAATCCAATTCTATTTCCATTAGCAGACATAACTTTTTGAACCTCAAGAACACTTTTAGATAGATTTGTGAAAAATACCTTATCTTTATTAGGACTTATTTCTTCTTCAAAAATAAGTGGCAGATATTCAGATGTAACTTCTTGATAAACAAGGTTTAAACATTGAAGCAACCTTTCAATTTCTTTTTCTCTAGCTGGATTTTCAACATAATCTTCCCCAACTTCTTGTAAAAAAAAGGCATCTTCTAAAAGTTCTTCCCGGTTCAAAAATAAAATGGCTGTTTTTAAAATTTCTTTCACATCCATATATTTTCTCCTTTCAATTCTTCAAAGAGCTTATCTTTGTTTTGTTTTCTGGTTCTCAATGTCTTTTCAATTGCTCTATAATCAAGCCTATCCTCCAAAGACAAACAAAAGCTTGTATGGGCCTGATTTTTGCAATGGAGTTCAAACTTTCCACTATCAAAATTAAATAAAACATAATAGTCTGAATCAATTTGTTTTAATCTAGAAACAATGTCAAAAACATCTTGTTTAATTTCAATTTTCATTCTCTTCTCCGAATTTAATAAAATCAAAGATAGGAACATCTCTCAATTAACCAGACTTTAAAAAGCTCTAAACACTTTTGTTTAGAGCTTTATTAAACCATAATATGTTGTTTAATTAAGTCTGTGCACCATCTTTAATTTTAATTTTTATTAATTTGTAGGTGTAATATTATTTTCAACCGTAACATTTGGAATAAATGGATTTGTAACAGTTGAAGAAATGTTTTTAATAAGTGCCTGACCACAAGGTCTGTCACAAATTAAATCTGCATATTTTACAAGTGTAGCACTGTAGGTTGGGAATCCAGCATTTTGTTTTATAACTCTGCCATCTTCACCTTCCAACCACTTCCAATCACAAAGTTGATGCATTGTAAAATCATTTGTGTTCAAAAGATACATACTGCCTTCTGGAGCAAATCTGTCAGCAACAACTGGAATGCCATTATATGTAATTGCCTTGTATCCACCAGCAAGTTCCATAATGTCTATATTTCTTCTATAAGCGCCAAGATACTCTTGATAAGCTCTTCTAACCGCACTTGAGCAGGCAATATAGTTGATTTGACTTCCACAAGCTTCCTCAATGTAGTCAACTGCGCCTTGAATTAATTGGTCAGAAATTTCAGTTGAAGTGTCACTAACATATGGTTTCAACCATTTATATGTTGATTTTGATAAACCATAAATATTTCCTGTTGTAGAAAAAATGCTTCCCAAACCTGTTATTTCATGATCCTTGGAACCTTGAACATAAACCGCATCTCCACTTTTTAAGGTAGAAGCGGTGAATGATGCTGGGAAGTTTACGAAAAATTCTTTTGCAGTTCTGTCAACGTAAGTAATTCTAAGTCCAGTTGCTCCAGTAACTGCTGTATCTCCGCTATAGAAGTCAACAACCATTCCCTCAATTAAGTTTCTAACACTGTCAACCTTAACAGCTAATGTTCCTGTAGTAACTGATGAAATTGTTGCAAGTTTACCACTTCCATCACCATAAAGCATTCTTCCAAAGTTAAAACTGCTAGCTTTTATAAGTCCTTCCATTTCATCATTTAATAAGTTTACAAAAGCACCAGCATTGTTTTGAGAGGCTCTAATTGCCTTGTCAGAAATTTCAAGCCTTCCATAAAGATTTTTTAAAGTTGTTTTAAATTGAACATAATTGTTCGCTGCAGCGGTTGGAAGAGCATCTGTTTCTCCACCAGCTCCAATGCCGCCATTTATTCCGTATGGTGCAAGTTTAATAATTTCTTTTCCCCATACATCTTGAGTTGTGTGTTTAATCTTAGCAAGAAGTGGATTTGCATTTATATTAAGTTGATTAGCAACCACGCCAAGATAAACCGATTTTAATGCATTATCTGCACTTGTCAATGTTACCATTTTAATCTCCTTCTAGTTAAATAGTTTTCTAACAATTTCCTTAGCCTCAGAAAGAGTTTTTGCCGTTTGAGGTTTATAAAGCCCAGTGGTCCCGCCCTTCATTGAGGAACTCATAACCGTGGGCGCCTGTTGAATTTGATTTACAGCGTTTTTTAAAATAGTCTCTTTTATCTTTTCATTGTTTAAAACATATTTTTCTAAAAAATCATCATCTTCAACAAGCTTCTCAGGAGCAATATAATTCTTTGAAGCTATGTTTGCCCAAGCAAGTTCAAGGGCATTATCTTTTTTGGCTAAAGCTTCATCTTCCATGAGTTTGTTTGCAATTTGTGAAGAAAATGCTTTTGCATCATTATTTTTTTCAAAAAAATCACTAACTTTGCTTTCCCAATCTTCTCTTGAATAGACTGGAGCCTTTTCATCATCTTTACAAGTCTCACTTTTGAGTTTGCTTAAGCTTTGACACTTCTTAGTAAACTCGGCCTGCAAACTGTTATAGGCTTTTAGCAAACTTTCCGTGTCTTTAAATTTACCTAGGGAGCCTTCCAAAGCCCTCTCATCAACTTCATCTTTCACTAGCTCACGCTCTTCCATATCAATGGATGGTGATGGCTCAGCCTTGGAAAGTTGTTCCCTATCTTCTTGAATATCCATTTTTATTCTCCTTTTTGTTCTAAATCTTGTTCAATTTTTCTCATCTTTTTATGAGTTCTAATGTGTTCAAGCATTTTTTCTTTCATGTTTTTATCTGCCTTTTCTTCAAATTCTTTAGACAGCATAAAGGCTATGTGCTCGGCAATGTGTAAATCGTGGGCATCAATTTCTAAAACCTCCAACTTTTTACCTTCTAAAAATGCCAAGTTTTCACTTGAAGCTTTTTTTGTATGAAGTTCATTCAAATCTTGAGAATTTTCCCAAATTCCAAACCCTAAAAGGTCCAAAGCTTTTACCCGCATACGATTTGACAACTTGCCATTTTCATCATATAAAAGCCCCGCATTTAAAAGGTCAAACACCATGGTTCTCCTCTGAGCCAAGGTTTCAGTTATATCATTTTGTGTTTCAAAAATAACATCATCACTTGTTATATCGCTTGAATTAAAGTAAAAGACTTCAATGTCGCCGTTATCACCAACAACTTTGCAAAGCCTTGGTGCTCCGGCAAATTGTTTATAAAGCCTCAAGATGTTTTGAGCTAATGCTTTTATCGCATCTCGGATTTGTTCCGCAGTGGTAGAAAGTCTTGTTTCATCCTGTTCAATCAAGAGTTGAAGAGCAACACCACTTATGTTGGAACTAAAAGCAGATTGGTCACGAATCAAATCACTTACGCCACTTATCAACATAATTTCATTTAATAGCTTGTCCTCTTCGTATGCAAAGTCAAGAGGCACAGAGGTATTAGACATATATCTAGGAGCCTGGGAACCCTGTCGATAGACCAAAACCTTGCCCGGACTAAGTCCATCCTCCTCCAAGTTATCGACATCCACCGAACCATCTTCGACAGTCAAAATGCCCATAGAAAGTCTATTTATGTATTCATGTTTCCTATTTTTAATAGTGTTATAGGCTCTTTGAACCGGGATAATTCTGTCAATAACGCTATTACCCCAAAAACATCCTAAATTTTCACACGATACCTGTCTGATAAAAGGATATCCCCTTTCACCATCCACTCCATTTTTAAAAGGCAATTCATCAACATGTAAAAGTTTGTCGCCAGCAACAATAATCAACCTTCCGTTTGGGAACTCCAAGCTTGGAAGTTCATATTTTTCAATTACAATAGCATGATTTTCTCTTGTTGTCTTCATTATCTTGTTGGTATAGCCATTGTAATCTAATCCATAAATTGTTTTATTTGTAGAATCAAGGGTGAAAACATTAACCTCTTCTCCCTCAACATCAACACCCCAAATATTTTTAATCACATCCACATGATAAGCCTTTGCGTGAATGATACTTCTATTATCTTCCAATCTTTCACAGTTAGATGATTCGGGATAAATTTCAAAAGGAGATAAAACATCTATTTCAACATCTCCCACCTTTTTGTTTGTGTTGCCAAGTTCAGTGCCCATATTATTGTTCCAAATGACCTTGTAAAAACTTGTCCCACAAATTTCACTCCATCTTGTAGCTTCGTTTATCTTACTACTAACAAGAGCCTTGCTATAAACAGAACTCACGATTTTTTTTGAGAGTTTTGCGGTTTTCAAATCTCTTTCATCATTAGAGGCGGGAGCAATCGCCATGGAAGGTCTAACCCTTTGTAGTTTTGCAAGTCTAATTTCAACAATTGGGGCAATCTGATTGTAGACCTCTCTTTCCTGCCAAAAAAATTGTTTTTCAAATTCTTCAATATCACCTGAACTGCCTATAGAACAATACTGATTTCCCATTAAAAAATTCATATTAAGTTGCCATTGTGATTCAAAACTGCGTCTTTCAAATTGTCTTCTTTCAAAGTCTTTTTTCACCTCTTCAACAAGCTTTTTCTCAAAATCGCCCTCATCAATTACACTCAAAATATGATTATTAGATTTCATTTTTTGCATTATAATTTATCTCCTTTTTTAAATGGGGTCTTAATTGCCTTTGGCACAAGATTTTTTCCTATTTCTAGATAAAGTCCATTAAGGCACTCTTTACAAAAATGCATTTTATTGGCAAAAAATTTGTTTGTTTGAACGCTAAATTCTGCGTAATTTTTGCATCCATAAAAATCACATTTTATTTTTTTTTCACATTTTTCAATCTTCATCCTCTTCAAACTCCTTTAGTTGTTTTAGTAATCTTTGTCTTTCCTTTAAAAGTTCTTCCTTGCTCATGGTAGAAATTTCATTTCCTTGGAATTTCTCAAGCAAAACCTTTGCAGAAGACAAATCTGGCGGAACATACTTTTTAGTAACTTTTTTCTTTATAAGTTTTTCTTTTCCTCCTTCATCAATGGTATACTCTTCAACAACTTCGTCGAGGTTATAGCCCATTGCCTTTTTTGCCAAAGCCTTTTCAATTTCCACATCAAGTTTATTTTTTTTCATGTTGTCACCTTTTCAAGAAATTGTTTTTAAGCCAAACAAAAAGAGCCATAGCTTTAAAAAGCAATGCCTCTTTTCTCTTAGCAAAATACTAAATAACTTTTGCTAGCACTTTATTTAATACACAGCAATTGTACACGCGCCACATATGTAATTTCAAGTTTTTATGCCAACTTTTTTTAGTTTTTGTAAAAAATATTTAATTTTAATGATATTTTTTTTATTTTCTCTATTGAAATAAAAAAATAATAATGATAATATATATTAAATATTAATTATAAGAGGTGTATTATGATAAATAAAATGGATTATTGGTGGTATAAAAACAAACAAAATAGAATATCAAATGTCAATCAATCTTTCCCTAAATATAATAAATTTGAAAAAGAAACTTTAGATAAATACGTCTATAATTACTATAGCAACACAAACTTTTTAGGAATCAAAGACTTTGTCACAGAAGGAAAACAAAAATTTCCTCTCAGACTTGATAAAGACGATTCTTTTAAATATTTTAGCTATACAATGCAGTCCACCCCGCTTTTTGATAATGGTATAAAGCAACTTAAAAAAATGCGTTCGGTAGATATAGAAGATTTAATTCACAATATAGCAAAATCATATCCAGAAAACATTGCTAGATACTTAGGCTCAGATGGCACTTTCCAATTTGTTTTGTTAGATGCAGATATGAATGGAAACACCACCATAAAAATAGTACCAGACAAATTTATTGAAAGTAGTTATACTGCTTTTAGGCCCATTTTTGTAAAAGAACATGTTGAACGAAAAACAGAAAACGGAAATACAGAATTCGCAGATGAATATCACTTTATAAGTGAAGACGGATTATTTATTATTGACCAAAGCAAGGTTAAAGACCTAGACGACGTTAAAAAACTTATATCCATCAATCCACTATACATTGACCAATTAAATCCCTACATTTTTACAAAAGATAACAACGCTCTTGAAACAATTCAAGACTCCATAAAAGAATTTTTTGAAAATCAAGAAAAAGTTGATGCATTAATTTATTATTGCAAACCAGCATTTTCAAAAGAGAATTCAAGTAAAGAGGAAATATTAAGCGAAATTCATTCTCGTTTAAACCTGATAATAAAGGAAAAACAACAAGCAATCTCATTTTTTGACGCCTACGCAGCAAATGACATGGTTATGACGGAAAAAAGTTATGAAGAATTAAATCTTATTCCAACATTAAAAGAGGTTGAAGAAAGATATAATCCTTCCCCAAAAGCTGTTCATAGAAACTATAAACTCAAAACCACAAGCCCACTTGTTCGTAAATTTATGCGTCTTAAATATCTTGCCAATTTGAATGAAGACATCGAAAAATACAGAGATTACATTATAAGCCTCAAGGAAGAAGTGCCAGAAGAAAATTCATATCTAGCAAACAAGAATGAAAAATTGCGCGTTATCAACAAAAATAAGTTAATAGATAAATATGAAGAAAAAATGCTTTTAAGTGGTTATAAAAAATTCAAAGGTAAATCTATGGGGCTTTTGTCATATGTAAATGCAATGCACGGAGAACTTGACGAAAAAATAACCAAATATTTTACCCTGCCTACTTCCGCTGTTACAAAATGTATTATTGACCATTTTGCAGATAAAAATAACTTTTTTGAACAATGTGTATTATACACTCCATCTAATGACCACAATTCAACAAAATATGCCGCTAAACCCCTGATTGTCCTTGTAAATGATAGTAAATGGAAAAATGAATACAACAAATATCTTTCTGCCTACACAATAGAAAACTCCATTGATGAATTAAAACATATGAAAAAACTTTGCGAACTTATCAAAGAAAACATAATTGTTCCTATTTGTCTTCCTAGCAGCAACTTTTTAAATGCACCCGCGACAATATCAACTAGAAAACCTAAAGTTATAATTCAAAGAAAAAATTTTCAAAAAGATGAAGTTTTTGAAATTAAGTCATTTAGTTTAACCCATAGCAACAATTTAATAAAGAACAACAAATCACTTCAAAGAAAACTCTTAAAACTTGTAAACGACAATATTAAAGCAGTTGATTATCCAAATAAGGTTAAAGATAAAGATAATTCTTTGGAGAAGAACTAAAATAGTTGTAAAATTTAACAAGCAAAATTATCCATTTAAAATCAATTTAAAACAAATAATTTAGATGTTACTGAACCCTTCAGTCAAAACGCTTGACATAAATTATTTGTTAATAATCAGTTATAAAAAAATTCACCAAATTGGTGAATTTTTTAATTTTTCTATAAATTTAAAAATTTATTGTTATACTAATACCTTCAGCAAAATTATTAATGGTAATTTCACCAAATTCTTTTTCTTGATCATCTAGTGTTTGCATTTCTCCAGTGTAGTTGTCGCTTGATGTTCCACTAACAGTATACGTTGGAGTTGGACCACCAAAAGGAACGTCTATATTACCTGTAAATACAATTCTTACTGATTTCCCCAAAGCACTTGAAGGAAGCTCTAGAGTTTGTGTACCTGTACCATCAAAGCTATTAGTTAATGTTAAAGCCGCTGTGCTATTACCATCTACATAAGCTTTTACAGTCACTGATAATACAATTCCTGAACAATTATAATTGATTCCCAAATTGTAAACCTCAGGTTCTGGTGTTGGTTCTTCTTCAGTTTCTCCTACTTTTGTGAACACAAGTTCATTTCCTATAGTTAAAACTGCTGTTTTGCTCGAGTCTTGTACATCATATTTTATCTGTATCTCTTGGCTTTCACCTATCGCTATCTCCACATCGTTATTTACAACACTCTTTTCTACATTAGTTAAAACCTCTGTCGCAGTGTTATTAACTGTTGCTTTGATTGGATAGACTGATAAATTTTCCACTTTTAATGTTATTACAAAACTCTCCGCTCCATCTGCTGTTTCCTTGAAGTATACACTCCCTATTCCCCATGCTGGAAGCATATTTGTTTCGCTTTGTGCATTGTCATGCACTCCATAGTA
>CALKLQ010000040.1 GCA_937992055.1 uncultured Clostridia bacterium
ACAGACAGACAGACAGACAGACAGACAGACAGACAGACAGGGCTAATTAGGCTCTTACAATATGTTTATGGGTTTGTAAAACTTCGTTTGGGTGATATTACAAAGATAGTTAGGGGTGCATCGCCTCGTCCTATTCATAGTTATATTACAGATGATGAAAATGGTGTGAATTGGGTTAAGATTGGAGATGTGCTTCCTAATTCAAAATACATAACTAAAACTAATCAAAAAATTACACAAGAAGGTGCAAAACATTCAAGGTTTGTTAAAATAGGCGATTTTATATTGTCTAATTCAATGAGTTTTGGAAGACCATATATTATGAAAATAAATGGATGCGTTCACGATGGTTGGTTATCTATAAGTGATTTTGAAAATTATATAATATCAGATTATTTGTATTATGTTTTGACTTCTACTCCTATACAAAGAGAAATGGAACAAAGGGCTTCATTTGGTGGTGCAGTTTCAAATCTTAATGCAGATATTGTTAGAGATATTGAAATAATAGTTCCACCATTTGAAGAACAAAGAAAAATTATTAAAATATTAGATAATTTTGAAATACTTGTAAACGACTTATCAAATGGCTTACCAGCTGAAATTAAGGCAAGACAAGAGCAATACGAATATTACAGAGATAAACTACTTACTTTCAAAAAATTAGAAGATTAAGGAGATAAGATGGATTGGCTATTGTATAAAAATACTTATTGGAATTATTTTGAACAATTAGAAAAAGATTTTTTTGACACTTCAATATATTGTGAAATTGATGATTGCAATAAATCTTCGTATTCAATAAAGTATTTACAAGCCTTGTTGTCAATATGTGGTGAAATAGATACGATTTTTAAGACATTTTGCAAAAAATTGGACTTATCGTTAGATATAGACACTTGTGGCATAGATGATTATATTAGAGTTATCAAACAATCATATCCAACATTCGCAATGGAAAAAGTTGTGTTGGTTGGTTATAAATATAGTGAACTTGTTCCGTGGAAATCCATAGATAAAAATTTTCCACCAAATTTTTGGAAAATTTACAATAAAGTAAAACACCACAGAGATTCTGCGTCAAATGGAAAGAAAAATTATAAATATGCTAATCAAAAAACAGTGTTAGAAGCATTGTCTGCATTATATGTTTTAGAACAATACTGGGTTGCATATAACTTCATTGATGAAGGAATTAAGGAAAATACAATTATACCAAGATTAAGTCAAAAAAATTATCATTAACAAATTGGAAATTTTATTCAACTTATTTTAATGTTCCGACCGAATATTTAATTACTGATGCATATTTAACTTACATAAAAGGGTAAAAGGAGAAACTTATGTCTAACAAAGTATCAATACGCTTTTTTAGTGATAGAGAAGTTAGGGCTGTATGGAATGAAGAACAGTCCAAATGGTTTTTTAGTGTTTTGGATATAATCGGAGCAATAAGAAAAGAAGACAATTACGAAAAGTGCAGAAACTATTGGAAGTATCTTAAAGCAAAATTAAAAAAAGAGAATAGTGAGTTGGTTAGTGCCACTACCCAACTGAAATTGACTGCTGCCGATGGTAAGAAATATTTGTCAGATGCTTTGGATAGTGATGGCATAATTAAACTCGCAAGTGAATTTCCAAGCAAAGTGGGTTCGGAGTTTATATCTTGGTTTACTCGTTCAGATGATACTGTTGATGGAAAGAGTAAGCAAAAGGCATACGCACTCTTTGATAGTTCATTTATTGATAGTATTGAAGTAGGAACAGTTAAAGGATTGCAACAAATTCACTCATATTTGTTTGGTGGACTTTATGATTTCGCAGGACAGATAAGAAAATTAAATATCAGCAAAGGTGGTTTTTCTTTTGCTCATGTGATGTATTTAGACGAAACATTAAAGCAAATTGAAAATATGCCAGAAAATAATCTTGAAAATATTGTAAAAAAATATGTTGAAATGAATGTTGCACACCCATTTATGGAAGGAAACGGAAGAAGCACAAGAATTTGGCTTGATTTGATATTAAAAAAAAATTTGGGCAAATGTGTGGATTGGAGTAAGATAAATAAAAAAGATTATCTTTCTGCAATGAAAAGAAGTGTAGCAGATTATTCAGATATATTTGAATTGATAAAAAATGCTCTGACTGACGATATAAACGACAGAGAAGTGTTTATGAAAGGTATAGATTATTCATACTATTACGAAGAAAACTAAGGAGAAAATTATGGCTTTTTACAATATTGTGGCACAATCTAATGAAAGCACGGTTGTAACGGAATATAAATCAGATAAAGTTCGTTCTGATGCTTATCAAAGTGAAGCAGAACTTGAAAAAGAGTTTATTAAACTTTTGCAGGAGCAAAGTTATGAATATTTGTCAATTAAATCAGAGAATGATTTAATTGTTAATTTGCGTGTAAAACTTGAAGAATTAAATAAACTAAAGTTTACTGATAAAGAATGGGAACGCTTTTTTACTGAAATTATTGCAAATAAAAACGAAGGTATTGTAGAAAAGACAAGTAAAATACAAGAACAAAGCCGTATTGCTTTTAAGATGGATAATGGTTTGTCAAAGAATATTACTTTGCTTGATAAAAAAAATATTCACGAAAACAAATTGCAAGTTATCAATCAATATGTAAACAACGATGGCAATTATGACAATAGATACGATGTTACTATTTTGGTAAACGGGTTGCCACTTGTCCATATTGAATTAAAGCGCCGTGGAGTTGCCATTCGTGAAGCGTTTAATCAAATAGACAGATATCAAAGAGATAGTTTTTGGGCTGGCTGTGGACTATTTGAATTTGTGCAAATCTTTGTTATATCTAACGGTACAAACACAAAGTATTATTCTAATAGCACAAGGTGGAACCATATTAAAGATTTAAACAACCAAAAGATAAAAAAAGAAAAGACAAGCAATGGTTTTGAATTTACTTCTTTTTGGGCAGACGGAAATAACAGAATAATACCTGACCTTATCGATTTTACAAAAACATTCTTTTCAAAACATACGCTTCTCAACATTTTGGCAAAGTATTGTGTTTTTACTTCTGAAAAATTATTGCTTGTTATGCGACCATATCAAATTGTCGCAACTGAAAGGATACTTAATCGTATTGAAATTAGTAATAATTATAAAACTTATGGAACGGTTAAAGCTGGTGGATACATTTGGCACACAACAGGTAGTGGAAAAACTTTAACTTCCTTTAAAACTGCGCAACTTGCTACAAAACTACCTTACATAGATAAAGTATTATTTGTAGTAGATAGAAAAGACCTTGACTATCAAACAATGAAAGAGTATGACCGTTTTGAAAAGGGCGCTGCTAACAGCAATACTTCAACAGCATTATTAAAAAAACAACTTGAAAACCCTAATGCAAGAATTATAATTACAACAATCCAAAAATTAGATTCGTTTATTAAAAAGTATAAAGGCCACGAAGTTTATAATAAACATTGTGTAATTATTTTTGATGAGTGCCACCGTTCACAATTTGGTGATATGCACCTTTCTATTGTAAGGTCATTCAAGAAATATCATTTGTTTGGTTTTACAGGCACACCTATTTTTGCAGTAAATGCGAATAGTGGGGCAAAAAATATAAATTTGAAAACAACCCAGCAGGCATTTGGAGATAAACTCCATACATACACAATAGTTGATGCTATAAATGATAAAAATGTTTTGCCATTCCGTGTAGATTATATAAAGACAATGGAAGCAGAACCAGATATTGATGACAAGCAAGTTGCTGATATTGATAGAGAAAAAGCATTTTTAGCACCAAAGAGAATAAGAAAAATAACTGAATATGTTCTTGACCATTTTAATCAAAAAACTTATAGAAATGAAAAGAGTTATACATACAATAGTCTTATCAATATAGCAAAAGTTGCAAGTGCAAAAGATAAAAATGCAATTGAAGAAGTAAAACAAAAATTAAGATTATCTGGCTTTAACTCTATCTTTTGTGTTGCATCAGTAGAAGCAGCAAAACTTTACTATAATGAATTTAAGCGTCAAATGGCTGAAAATCCATCTAAAAAGTTAAAGATTGCTACGATTTATAGTTATGGTGTTAATGAAGAAGTTGATGATTCTTTATTGTGCGAAGAAAATAGCGAAGACACAACAAGTCTTAACAAATCTTCTAGGGATTTCTTGGAAAGTGCAATTAAAGATTATAATGAAATATTTAAGACAAATTATGATACTTCAAGCGATAAATTTCAAAACTATTATAAAGATGTTTCTCTTCGTATGAAGAATAAGGAACTTGATTTGCTTATTGTTGTCAATATGTTCCTTACAGGTTTTGACGCTACAACACTCAACACATTGTGGGTAGATAAAAATTTAAAAGCACATGGACTTATTCAAGCATTTTCAAGGACTAATCGTATATTAAATAGCATAAAAACATTTGGCAATATTATTTGTTTTAGAAACTTGCAAAAAAGGGCTGATGATGCAGTAGCATTGTTTGGGGATAAAGAAGCGGGTGGCATTTGTTTGCTAAAAGGTTACAAAGATTATTATTATGGTTATGAAGATGAAAAAGGCAATTATAAACCGGGTTATACAGATTTAATTGAAGAACTGGAAACAAAATATCCATTAAGCGAACCACAAATTATAGGCGAAAAAGCACAAAAAGATTTTATTGGTTTGTTTGGATCAATTCTTCGTATGAGAAACTTGCTTTCTTCATTTGATGAATTTGCGGGCAATGAACTTTTATCAGAAGGTGACATGCAGGATTATTTAAGCAGATACAACGACCTTTATTTAGAGTGGAAAAAATATCGCGAAGAGCATGCAAAAGAAGACATTACAGATGATATCGTTTTTGAAATAGAACTGATAAAACAAGTTGAAATAAATATTGATTACATTTTGTTGCTTGTTAAAAAATGTCATGACAGTCACTGTGAAGATAAGGAAGTCCTTATATCAATCAACAAAGCAATTGATTCAAGTTTGGAACTTCGTAGCAAGAAGGCTCTTATTGAAACCTTTATTGCAGGAATTAATGATGTTGATGATGTAATGCTTGAATGGCGAGAATTTGTTGCTAACCAAAAAGAATTGGAACTTGCAACAATAATTAATGATATGAAGTTAAAAGAAAAAGAAACCCGCAAATTTATGGAAAACTCTTTCCGTGATGGAGTTATGAAAACAACAGGAACAGATATAGATGGAATTTTGCCACCGATGTCAAGATTTGGTGGCGGTAGAGAGAAGAAAAAGTTAAATGTTATAGTAAGACTTAAACAATTCTTTGAAAGATTTTTTGGAATATCATAAGGAGTATTTATGGAGCAACCTTTTTCAAAAATCTATTTGAGTCGGTGAGCTAGCTATCCAACACCAAAAGAAGTAATAATTGATAGGCAACAAAGATTAACTTCTTTATATGCTGTTATAAAGGGTAAAAAAGTTAAATATCAAAAAATGAAGATAAGAAATTTCTTTTACACCATTGAAGTGTATTTTTGAAGTTGGGTTCAAATGACTAAAAAAGATAAGCAATGGATATATAATATTCGTGATGTCTATACTACAAATGCATTCACTTTTATAAGATATTATATAAATAATTTGAAGCAATTGAGCGAACTAAAAGGCTTGGAATTATCAAATGAAGAAAGTAATGATATTTCGAATAATATAACAGCATTGTATAACTTACAAAATTTTAACTTTATTTATTTCAAATTTCATAAATAACCTCATAAAAAATATAATATATTAAACATTATATTGCCCTTTAAATAAAAAATTAAATTTGCCAAAGAGACAAATTTAATGGTAAGCATGGCGGAGAGCTATCCTCTTTGTTTGAACCTACAAAGCAATTTCTAATTCATTATATGCTTTAAGATATTTCCTCCTTGAAAGATATTATAAACCTAAACATATTAAATAGGTTCATCAAAATAAGTTTCGATTGCCTGCTCCTTACATATTTCTAAAATGTTTTCTGGTATGTATTTTTTATTGATCCATAAACAAAAACAACATTTTTCAAAAAAATTATTATTCATCACATAATAACCTTCATTTCTTGCATTCGCGCCTGCAGTATCTTCTACTTTCCATCTTATAGGTCTACCATTTTCTAGCTGAACACCGCGGATACACATCCAGTGTTTAAGTGTTATATCACTTAGATTAACTGCTTCTTCTTTGGTTAAATCTTGAATGCCAAGTTCTTTTTCATAATCAAATATTCTTGTATCTAAAATTGTACTTTTATCATTTCTATATTTTTTATTTTCACACGCTATACACACTGGCATACCAGCTTTCAACTGTTTAATTGCAAAATCTTCTAAATATTGAATTGGAAGATTTAAATATTCTATTGCATTTTTGCCATAGATATTATCAGAATATTTTCTTTTATATCGTTTGAAATATGGTCTATTGTACATTGGCAAATTTGCCACCACTACAAAATCCTTTAAATTTATTTTACAAAATTTTTTGAAAAACAATAATGGACTTAAACTTAACTTAATATTTTCACCCATTCTATTCACATATTCATATTGAAATTCTGTCGGAGGAACTCCATAGATTTTACATAAATAATTATAATTT
Organism: uncultured Clostridia bacterium; assembly: GCA_937992055.1. Taxonomy (GTDB): domain Bacteria; phylum Bacillota; class Clostridia; order Christensenellales; family UBA1242; genus CAJKWP01. The sequence goes on from CALKLQ010000040.1 coordinate 6,634, forward strand.
TCTTGCAATAAGGCATTTTTTTCTTCTCTTAGTTGTTGCTGAGATAAATTTGCTTTTTTGTATAATAATTTAAAAATATCTTTTTTTACTTTTTGGGTAAACAATTTAATATTATTGCCAGATTTAAGTGCATTAATTGTATCAGGCATAGCACAGTCGGGCACAATACCATATTTACAAATTAAATCTCTTGCATATTCTATTCTCCCAGATTCTCTTACAGGATTTTTAAAATATGAACTTGCGCCGTCATCTCTTTTGTTCATCAATTTTAAACATTCGTTTAACTTGCAGGACTTCATGTTTATTACATACTCGTATACCGTGTTAGATTTTTCTAATTTATCATAAAAAGATAAATAATTGCTTGATAGACAAAATTCTGTTGGGTTAACATCAAGATTTTTAGCAATATCATCTTTAATTAAATTAATTAGACTAAATAACCAGCATCTTAGGGAAGAGTCCTGAAAATAAATTCTAGTATTTTGTAATTCTAAATTAAAACTAAAAATATTTTCTTCTTCTATGGCGCTATTGGTAAAGACCTTTTGAAGATCATTTTCTTTTAAATTTTTAATTAGCTTTTCATCTACTTTAACGCTTTTGTATGCATTATAAAATTTTTGTAATTGCTCAAAACTAATATCTTTCATAAGAGTCATTATACGAATTATTTAAAATTAGTCAAGTATCATATTATAAAAAAATAATTCAATACAACTTAATAAATTTTGTGATATAAGCGTAACCCCAAAGCATTCTCGCATATAAAATAAAACGAACCTATGACTTTCATCACGATTCGTTGTATTTACTAATGGCGGAGCAATCATTTTGAAATAAGAACTCTTCATTTTCTGCTATATTCTCGCTGGCTTGTTCAAAAGTTAATTTATGATTGCCAAATAAGTTGTAGTAGATTGCTATTTTATCGTCAAAGATATAAACGCTATTAATAAACTTATTTATAATTTTGCGTTGATAGTTTATATCGTCAATGTTTCCGTCTAAATATTCGCCAAGTATATTTTTGACATCTTCTTTTGTATGGGTTATAACTTGCATAAGTTTTAGCTTTTTCAATTCTTCTTGTAAATCTTGCTTTTCAATTTCAAGACTTTTTGACTTTTCATTCATACGCTTTTGCAGTTCTTCACTATCTGCATTAAAGAACATATTAAAGCATTTGTCTAAATCTCGGTCGATTTTTTCAATTTGTTTTTCATATTCTTTAATTTTCATTGTGGTTGTGTTTTTATTCCACTTTTCAAGCATACCATTTGCAATAATTTCTATTTGTTCGTGTGTTAAAACAAAATTCAATGTTTGTTCGACAACATACTTTTCTAAATAATCTTTTTGCTCATTTTTCTTTCTGCAAGTATGTTCTTTACATTTTTTGGAGCAAGAATAATAGTGGTATTGTTTAGTAGTTTTGCTTGTTCCACTTATACCAACCATAGCAGAACCACAATAACCGCAAAATGCTTTACCAGTTAAAAGATATTCGATTTTTGCTTTTTGAGTTGCTGGCTGGTGTTTATGTTCTGCAAGTTTTATTTGCACTTTGTCAAATAAATCTTTACTTATTATTGCTGGGCAATAATCTTCATTTTGTAAATTACCATTATTAAAAACGCCCGTATATTTAATGTTTGTTAAGTTGTTTTGAAAACTGTTATAACTTATTGGCTTGCCCTTATTTGTTTTATAGCCCTGTTCGTTTAGTTCTTTTATTATTTGTTTTTTGCTTTTTCCGTTGGCGTATTCTTCAAACAAATAGCGAATTGCGGGAGCGGTTTTTTCGTCAATTACTATTTTTTTATCTTCCACTGTATAGCCATAAAGAATATGTCCGCCTATATAATTGCCTTTCAAAACACTTTCTCTAATACCCCTTTTTACTTTTTGGCTTAAATCTTTTGAATACATTTCAGCAAACATTTCGAGTAAGCCTTCCATTAAAGCACCTTCGGGCGTATCATTTATAATTTCAGTTGCAGAAACAACACGCACTCCATATTGTGCGAGTTTATGTTTGTAAATAGTATTATCATATTTATTTCGACTAAACCTATCGAGTTTATAGACGAGTATTTGTTCAAATTCCTTATTGCTTGCATCAGTAATAAGCCTTTGAAACTCTGGGCGGTTATCATTTGTTCCCGTTGTTGCTCGGTCTATATATTCGCCTATGATATTTATTTTGTTTCGCTCTGCAAATTCTCTACAAACTCTAAGTTGTCCCTCAATGCTTTGCTCTGTTTGAGAGTGTGAAGAAAAACGAGCATAAATAACTGCGTTCATTGGTTCTTGTCCTCTTCAAAATACTTTTCTAAAAATTCGATTATTTCTTTTGTTTCTTTGTTGCTTAAATAATAGTCAACGGCTCCGTATTCTTCTGACACAATACTTATTTTGTTTTTATTTTCATTAGGATTATCATTTAAGCCAATCAAATAAAATATTGTTGTGTTTAAAATTTGTGCCATTTTTTGCAATTTTGATTGTGAGATATCGACTAGACCTTTTTCTATTTTGTTTATGGTGGAGCGAGATGTATAACCCATTTTTTGCGCTAATTCGTCTTGTGTATAACCATTTTTTATTCGCAAGTCTTTGATTTTAAGTCCCATGCTTTGCAAATATTCTTTATTTTCCATATTGTTTATTTTCCTTTTATATAAAAACTAACCTTATACTAGCACATTGTTGAAAATAAATCAACTTTTTATAAAATGTTTATTATTTTTGTTGACTTATATTCTACAAAGTGATAATATTTGATTGTTGAATTAAAATCAACAAATCTATTAAAAGGGGGTTGCAAGTTATGACTAATACTTTAAAATTGCGTGCTTTACTTGTAGAAAATAATTTGACTAACGAACATATCGCAAAACAACTTGGCATATCAAAGCAAAGTTTTAGTATGAAGATTAACAATAAACGAGAGTTTAAGGCAAGTGAGATTAATAAACTTTTAAAGTTGCTAAATCTTTCTAATTTTTTTGATATTATGACAATTTTTTTTGCCAATCGTGTTGAATTAAATTCAACTTGCGTTTAGTTTATGAGAATTCAAGTTGGCACGATTGCTTACAAAGATAAGCAAGGAAAATTTAACAACTTAAAGCCGTTATATATGGAACACTCGCCCGAGCTTGCAAAGGCTCTACAAGAGTTTTTACAAAGTGCTTGCGATATGTTTATAACTAATTTACTAAATTATGTAAAATATGGCTTTTAAGTGTGATTTTAATTTGTATTAAAGCAATTTATCAAGGATATATGAAAAGTGGCTATAAATTGAAAAAATGCTTAAAAAGTAAACTTATTTTATATGAAAAATGGAGTTTTTAATGGCAAAATTAGGTAAAAAGTTTTGCGAAGAGTGGGCTTATTATATTAAGCCTGGAACACGCAAACGAATTATGTTTAATGAAAAATGTAAAAAGTGTATGCACGAGTGCAAGCAGAGTTATCGTGCTGAAATAATTGTTTGTAAAAATTTTCAAAAAAAAGGTAGGAAATAAAATTTGAATTATTTAGGTAAAGGGCTTTTAATAGGCTATAAAACATACAAAAAAGATAATGTAGATAAACATATTTATTATGTTTTAAATGGTAATAAGGACAATTTAAACGGACTTTATAACGATTTAGAATTTATTACAATTATACAAGATGAACAAACACTCGCAGAGTTAAAACCACAAAGAGTATCATTTGAAATTGCTAGTCAAACATTTTGCGGACAAACTAAAAATAGATTTTTAAATATTCAATCAGAAGAGGAAGGAAAATAAATATGAATGTATTAGATATTATAGATGAATTAAGTTTAATTAGTAATGATATAGAGAGTTTTTTAGGAATAATGGAAAGCTTAATTATAGAGTTGGACCAAAAAACTAGTAAAAATAAAAATAGGAATAAAATATTAAAAGTTATTGATAAGTTTTATGTTATTTGGAAATGTTTAGTAAACGCAAATAAAACACTTGATAAAGGTTTAAACACTTCATTATGGAATGAAGTTATAACTTTAGAAGAACAAATAGCTAACAAAGACTAATTATCTTTTTTAGATTGCAGAGGTAGACAGTACTTTTGCACTCTGAAAAGTAGTTGAGCGGTTTATTGCGCCATAATAAAAAAAAGAAAGGAAGATTTTAAATATTTAACTATCTTCTTTGAGTTGCTTTCGGTACGAACAGAAAGGCGCAAGGAATTTTGCAAGTCAAGGGGTTTTGCCTTTTTATGCCTTACGGGAGATAAATAGGCAAAATACATTTTACCCCTTTACTTGCAAAAAGTGAAACGGTGAAAGAATAGCGAAAAACTATTTACACAAAAAAAACAAAAATGCTGTATGTTTGCCCGTTTTGATGATGGTGCGGGTTAGCGGTTTTTACGTAGGGATACGTAAAACGCAAACCGCACCACATAAACGGCTACATTTGCTTTTGCTGGTGTCCGCTTACTTGACATTAAGGACACATCTTGCCAAAAGATTTAAATTTGTTAAAAAATTGGTGAATAAAATGGAATATGATTTAACTATGTATAATGAAGATATGTCTATATCTTGTTGGGTATTTTTTAAAAAATTTAAAAATTCAACTTTTTATAAAGATGATTTATTGCAATGTTCTTTAATTGCTTTATATCGTTGTCGTTCAAAATATGACGATAAAAAAGCTATTTATTTTACTTATGCAAGCAAAATTAGTTACTTTGCTATGTTGAGTTTTATAAACAAAGAAAAAAAATATACTAATAATTTTAATAATTTATCTATAGATTTTATTTATGAGGATGATGTTACTTTTGCTGATACTTTGGGTGAAGAATTTGATTTTGATACTAAGTTGAATTATGAATATCTTTTAAAAGTTTGTAACGAGGTGATAGACAAACATAAAAGTAAAATATTAAAGAATATATCAAAATTATATATTCTTGATAAAAAGCCCGCACATATTGCAAAAGAATTAAACATATCAAGGCAATGTGTTTGCCAGTATATAGATAGATTTAAAAAATTAGTACAAGACAAATTAAAGGAGTATGATTTTGAGTTACAAACAAACATTTGTAACAAGAAAGTTATACAATGACAAGACAGAAAAATTTATAATAAAAAATGGCTACTCGTTGAATACGGAAAAGCTTTTAAGAGCAAAAATAAAGAAAAAGATTATCAAAGAAATTGAATTAAAAAGCATAACTCCACAAGGACAGTTAAGTTTTGAAAGTATGCAAGAGTATAAAAAAAATAAAGCCAAATTTGATAGGAAATATGCTCCAAAATTAGAGAATGCGATTCGGTCAATGAATAGGGCTAAAAATAATTTAATGGATATTCTTAAAAGTAATGATTTTAACTTTTTTGTTACTTTAACTTTTGATAAAAATAAAATAGACAGATTAAATGATAAAGAAACACGTAAAGCATTTGCAAAATTTATTAAAGACTTACGAAGAAAATTTAATAATATGATTTATGTTGCAGTCCCTGAATATCATGAAAAAGGTGGTTTACATTTTCATTTGTTGGTTGGCAATGTATCTTTTGAAGATTTAAGACTTGAAGATAGCGAAAAGCGAGTAAAATCCGGGAGGTGCAAAGGTCAAATAATTTATAATGTTAATGCGTGGCAAAATGGTTTTTCTACCGCTACAAAAATTTTAGATAATAATGCCATCAAATATTATTTATCAAAATATCTTACAAAAGGCAAAGTTGACCCAAGATTTTTTGGAAAAAAGCGTTTTTATGTTAGTCAAAATATTGAACGCCCACAAGTAGAAAAATTTTCTCTTCCCTGCACTGATATTTGTGATATTTTTGATAGTCTTGTAAAGGAAGATTACAACATTGATTATGAAGATTTGCAAAAGGAATATTGTATTTTAAGTCGTTAATTTTAAAAGGAGTAAATAACTATGAATAATATTATTGTTAAAAAAATAAATGCACTTAATAATATTTTTAATTCTTACGAGATTTATAAAGGTAATTATAAAAGTTTGTTAGAAACGGAAATTAATAATCTTAAAGGTAAAATAAATGAAGAGTATTATAATAGCTTGGTTGCAGGTTTTCAAACATACAAACAATATATTTTTAATGTTCTTGCAAGCACTCGAAGAGTTTTTATAAAATTGAGAGAAGAAGAACAAAAACAAATTGATTTTTCAAATATAGATAGTATATTCGAAGATTTGGAAAACTTGGAATAAAAAAAGTAGTCAGCAAATAGGGGTTCACCTCAAATTGCTGGCTATTTTCTTTTTAATATAATACCAAACGTATCGTCAAAGTAAACAAATATTGGTGTTCTTATATTAAAAGTATTGGCGGAGAGTGAGGGATTTGAACCCTCGCGAGCTGTTACACCCCTACAGTCTTAGCAGGACCGCCTCTTCGACCTCTTGAGTAACTCTCCAAATGCTTTAAAAGTTTAGCATATGAAAATATTATTGTCAATCATATAAATATTATTTTTGTTCTTTCTTTTATTTGCTGGCTTTTGAGAAGTTTAAGTATTTTTTTATTGGCTATTATGAGTTTGTTAATTGTTAATTAATTCTAGGTTTAAATCTGATAATTAATTTTTAAACAAAATTTGATGTTATTTAAACTTAGAGATGGGTTTCATAAAATTAACTTTTAAAAGTTATCTTTATATTGATTTTAGAAGTTTTGTTTAAAAGCGCCACTAAATTCATTAATCTATGAGATTTTGCAAAATAAAGGGTTAAAGTAAGAGTTTCGTGAGAAAAAATCAGACACATTTTTTTTAAACGAGATTTCGATGATTAAAAACATTTGTATATAAATATTAAGGGTGGGAGTTAGAAATATATAATAAAAAAGATGCCAAGCAGGCATCAGATTTAATTCTTGTAGAAATGAGATTAGTTAAAAAGATTTTTGTAAGCTTTTCCAAATTTGAAAACTGGAACCTTGCAAGCTGGAACTTTAACCTTTTCTTTTGTTTGTGGGTTAATTCTTTCGCCAGCTGGTTTTGTTTTAAGTTCAAATGTGCCATAACCAACCAATTGAATTTTTTCGTTTTTCTTAAGGTTTCTTGTTACAACTTCTTGGAATGCATCTAAGAAAATTCCTGTGTCCTTTTGTGTCCAGCCAGTTTCCTCAGCTATCTCTTTAATAAATTCTCCTTTGTTCATACATAAACTCCTTTTTAAATTTAGGCATTTAGCCTTTATGGGATAATTATAGTCCATTTTGCTTTAATTTCAAACCGTTTTACAATAATTTTCCTATTTTTGCGAACATTTTGCCCAGAAAAAGCCGTAATTTTAGCCATTTTGAGTTATCTTTTGCCCTCTCTCATCTGTGCTTTTAAGACATCTGCCCTTTTAACCTTGTATTTAGAAAACAAAAGCATAGAAAGAGCGATGGAGAGTGCGCAACCTACAAATACAATAAACCCTAGCGCATTTTGCACTCTTTTTGCTTGAACGGGTTGAGACGAGTCGAACTTTATTAAATCTAAAAGTACTCCTATTATTAGTAGAGCAATCGAATTTGCAATATTAAAGGCAAGTGTCATAAATCCACTATAAGTGGCAGACTTGTTTTCCCCACTTTTAAGTCTGTCAAGAGTTATCACATCGGCATACATTGATATGGGGAGGGAGTAAAGGGCGCCTGTGCCAAATCCGCAAACAAAAATGCAGGGACAAACTAAAATGAATAGGGCGGTGTTGCTAACAAACTCTCTAAAGATGAAAGTTACTGAGGTGAGCCCAATTCCAAGCAGAATTATTGTAAGCGCAATACTAAGAGTTGGCTTTTTGTCCAATCTGTTGGAAAGATAAATCCAAACAGGTTGGGAAACTATTGCGCTTATAAATAGCATTGCCATGATGATAGGAATTTGAACGCTATTAAAATGATAGGAATAGGTGAAAAGATGCATGCCAACCGAAATTAAAAAGGCAGAGGAAATTAGAGCCACAGAATATCCTAAAATGATGGGACCATAGTTTTCAGATTTTAAGGCATAAAAAAATTCTTTTACCACCTTCCAAAGTCCATGCTTTTTCTTCTTTTTAGGTTCTGAGTACTCGCAAGCTTTAGCTCTTTTCAAGGTACCAAATATGCTTATTAAGCCACAAATAAGACAAAGTAGTGAGGTTACAAGTGCAATGTGAATGTAACCCATTTGATTAAATTGACCCTGTCCACCCGCCTTTTGGGGCAAAAATATAATCATCAAAAGACTGGGCATAATCATTCCCAGAATAAAAAAAACGGTTTTGTAGCCTTGAACAGATGATTGCTCATTATAGTCTGGGGCGATGTCAATGCCAAGCGCAACATAAGGAGTTGCGAACATGGTGTTAAAGGTTTCTAACACTAATAGGCTAACAAGCATCCAAACAAACTTAACCCCCATGGGCAGTGATGTTGGAATAAGCCAAAGCAGAATGTTAAAGATTGCAATTCCAAAGGTTGCAACAAACATAAAATTGAGTCTTTTGCCAAGATGATTGTTTTTAGATTTGTCTGAAAGATAGCCAATAAGCGGGTCGCTAAGCCCGTCCCAAAGCGCCGAGATGGCTATTGCAAGCCCAACCAAACTTCCGGAAATGCCAAGAATGCTAGTGCCAAAAAACATTATAAAGCTATTCATGGTTTGAGCCACGGTCCCATAACCTAAATTGCCTATTCCATAACAAAATTTTGTCCTTGCAGGAAGTTTTTTCATATAATGTTATTTTATGTAATTTTGTTATAAAATATTTTAATATTTTTATCTTGGATAGTTGGACAATTTTCATGAAATTTAAACAAAAAACAAATTGAGTTTGATGTCTTTTAACTATCTTAAACAAATATTTAAGAAGTTTATGAAAAAAAACTTATTTTGAGTGTAAAATCTTAAAAGAATAAAAATTAAATGGAATCAAACTGCTCTTTTGTAAGTTATGCTCTCACCTAGTATAAAGCCTTGACTTTAAATGCATTAAAAGCCTAACTAGAAGGTAAAAAGCGTTGACAAATTTCAAACTATTATTAAAATTAATTAAAAGGATAAAATAAAATGGAGCAAAAAAAATTGCCTTTTAACTTTGAGGCTACCCAAAATTTAAACCACCTCTTCAAATGCGAAAAACTGGATTTTGCCAAAATTAAACAGGAAGTTTTTAAAGGTGCAGATGTAAATACAATTATAGACGAAAAAGAGAATCTTTCCCCTCTTTTGATTGCCATAAGCAAGCAACAAGCCCCAATAGCATATTTTTTGCTATGCTATGGCGCAAGCCCAACCCACTTTAATAGTAGAGGACAAGATTGTTTGGAATATGCAATTTTAACTGGACAAACCGAGTTGGCAAAAATTCTTTTAAACTTGGGCGCAAAACCCAATCGCTACAATGTTTATGGTGAAACGGTTTTAAATTTGGCAGTAAAGCTTGGAAATGTTGAAATTGTCAAATCTTTAATTAAACGTGGGGCAGATGTCAACATGCCAAGTTTGAAGGTCAAACTAACCCCTCTTAAAATCGCAAAAGGCAAAGGTTTTAATGAAATTGAAAAAATATTAAAAAGCTCTGGCGCAAAAGAAGTTAAAGATATGGAACTTTGTATGTAAAGGTTATAAAGGATAAATTAAAGGTGGAAAAAAATGACATTCTAGTTCAAAAAATTCAATCGCTGCCCAAAAAGAGCGGTGTTTATGTCATGCGAAACAAAGAGGGTCAGGTAATTTATGTTGGAAAAGCTAAAAATCTTAAAAACAGGGTTTCTAGCTACTTCCAAAAAACACAAAAAACCGAAAAGGTTGCCAGTATGGTTTCACATATTTTTGACCTTGACTATTTTGTTACACTTTCTGAACTAGATGCCCTTGCTTTAGAAGCTACCCTTATAAAAAAATATCAACCGCATTATAACATACTATTAAAAGATGGCAAGGCGTTTGCCTATATCAAGGTCAATCTCAATGAAGATTATCCCAAATTTGAAATCACACGAAAGCTAAAAAAGGACAAGTGCAGGTATTTTGGACCATATATCAGTGGCATAAGTGTTCACGAGGTTTTGAAAATACTAAACCTTGCCTTTCCCCTTAAAATATGCTCTAAAAATCTTAAAAAGGTGCAAAAGAGGGAGTGCTTAAATTATAGTTTGGGACTTTGCAGTGCTCCTTGCACACGAAAAATAAATCGCGATGACTATCACAAAATCATCAAAAAGGCAATGGATTTTTTAAACGGAAAAGATGACGAGGTTGAAAAGATTTTGCAGGAGAAAATGCAAACCAATGCCAACCTAGAAAATTTTGAGCAAGCCATGCTATTTCGAGATAGACTTAAGATGCTTGAAAAGATGAAACAAAGGGTGATTGCATCTGTTCCCAAATGTTTTGAGTGCGATGTTTTTGCTTATAAAAGTGATGGTCTTATGGGCGCCATTTCCATGTTGGTTTTGCGTGGTGGAAAAATTTTGGGTGTTCAAAATTTTGCAGTGGTCAATCCCACCCTTGATGCAAATGATGTGATTTCCACATTTATGACGCAATATTACGACAAAAACAAGATTCCATCTCTTGTTCTTGTAGATGAGGAGTTTTCCTATTCTGAGTCTATGTTTGACTATTTAAAGCAGAGAAGGGAGGGCGGAGCTTTTGCGATTGAAATTCCAAAAAAGTCATATAAAAAGCGACTTGTGCAAATGGCTCTTGAAAACGCAGAAAATTTTATTGCAAATTCTCTTTCCAAGGACCGACAAAAGTTTGCTAATAGTGTTGGGGCCTGCCAAATGCTTCAAAATTCTCTTGGACTTTCTAGATATCCTAAGCGTATGGAATGTTATGACATTTCCAATATAAGCGGAACAAACTCGGTTGCCTCCATGGTGGTTTTTGAAAATGGAGAGCCGGATAAAAAGAGCTATAGAAAATTTAAAATAAAAACGGTTGAGGGCCCAAATGACTTTGCAAGCATGTTTGAAACACTTTCGCGTAGATTTGAAAGGATAGTAAATGATGACCAAACCTTTGGTCAAAAGCCAGATTTAATTGTAATAGACGGGGGAAAAGGTCAACTTAAAATGGCATATGAGGCAATGAAAGCATTTAACATTGAAAATGTGGAAATGATTTCTCTTGCCAAAAGATTTGAAGAGGTTTATCTTCCCAACAACCCCAAACCAATCATTCTTGCAAGAAACAGTGCAGGGCTAAAACTTTTGCAGAGACTAAGAGATGAGGCGCATAGGTTTGCCATAACCTTTCATAGAAGTCTTAGAACAAAGGCGGCGACTTCCTCAAAACTAGATGGCATAAAGGGGCTTGGTGAAAGTGGCAAGAAAAACCTTTTGAAAAAGTTTAAAACAATTGAAAACATAAAAAATGCAAGCAGTGAGGAACTTTGCCAAATTCCTAGAATTACCCCAGAAATTGCTAAACTTATTAAAGATAAATTACAAACTGATATTAAATGAAATTTAAAAAGAAAATATTTAAAAGCAATATTTATTAAAATACCTTATTACAAGATGTATTGTAAAATAAGATTATCAACAACTTTTTTTAAGATAAATTAATCTTTTACACTCTTTTGTAGAAGATTTTTTTATGTAAAATTTATGTTTTTGTCCGTGTTTTACAGAAAACAGACAAATTTTTACAAAATATATAGAATAATGTTTGACTAAAAAATAACAAATGGGTA
>CALKLQ010000041.1 GCA_937992055.1 uncultured Clostridia bacterium
CTTATGCTGACCTTTGGTGCACTTGCTGCCGCATACACTCCAACACACATGACGAATATGCTCATCATCAGTGTCAGTGCACTTAAAACTACTTTTTTTATTCTTTTCATTTTACCTCCTTTGTGGCTGTGCCACTTTCTTTTGATAAGACTTTGTTAGATAATGTATTTTAACCTTCTAACCTAGTCTTTTTTTTGTCATATCTAAAACCTAAATATAGATTTGACAAAATTCTTCTGTTGTTATTTTCTCTAATATTTATCTTTTTATTAATTTTTAAAGACAAATCTTAGTTACAACCTTATTATATCATTTTGTTTTTGCTCAAATTGTTCTACGTTTGTTTTACCTTCCATCTAATTGCAAAATATTATTCACTCTTTTTTCGTTTCTTCTCTTAAGTGGCTAAGCCACATTTTAATCATCCAACCGTGTGTTATAAAAATTTAATCTTTCGTACTTCTTATATCACGATCGCTTTCCAAGTGAGCGAGATTTGTGAGAATTATGTTATTACAAGCGAGATATGATTTGCGGAATGATTCTGCAGACATCACACTTGATGTCGAAGCCCAAATGTAGCAAACATATCGAGTGAAGTATTAAAACATAATTATAACTAATCGAGTGTAAGTTATCCACATTTTTTCTCTTTTTCTCTTTTGCTCTTAAATGGTCATTTTATTCTACCCCCCCCGCAACTTTGTCAAGCATTTTGCTTCACTTCCTTATTTTTTTTAATTTTTTCTCTTCCCACATTGTGGATAAGTGAGTGGCGCAGCCAGTGGCATAGCCACTTTTTGTTGTCAATCTGTGAGTAACTAAAATTTGGATTTATCACAATATTGATATTTAAAAATGAGCGAGGTGGCGCAGCCACTTTCTTATTTTTTAATTGTGTATGACATAAATTTAGATTTGTGGACTTCTTATATCACCATCTCTTCCCCAAGTGAGCGAGGTGACATAGCCACTTTTTATTGTCAATCTGTAATTAACTAAAATTTGGATTTTATGGCAATTCTTAATACACTTCTATTTTTAAATTAAATAAGTGAAACAGACAGTTTTTATACTTTTTATTTTATTTCATAATCACTTGGGAGCGTAGCGAAATAACTTTTATAAATGAAAATTATTATTTTCTATTTATCCATCACCGAGCCACTATTCATATATTCAATCTATATCTATTACGACCGCTTTTCAAGTGAGCAAGGTGGCACAGTCACTTTTTAATCATCTATTCATATAATGGCACATCTGTCTTTATATTTAAACTTATAAATTTATAGCTAATAAAAACCTATAAAATTTTCAAAAAAAGAACCGCCCAGTAAGCAGTTCTCTTAATTTTATTTAAAATTAATACCAAAGATAAAATTGTCCTGTTTTAACGCTTCCGTCTTCTGATTGTTTTTCCTCACTATAATATTTTAAAGTTTTTCCGTTTTCAAGTTCGATTTCTTTTACCTTTTTTTCTTCCAAATCAAAATTATTTATTGGTCTAATAGTTTTAATATTTTTCTTAGGTGGATCAATCTTTAAATAGTCGTCTTGATTAGGTTTTTTAGAAAATTCAGGTTTAGCATTTGCCTCAAATTTTGCAACCTTTTCATGTCCCATTTTTTCTAATAAATTATTATTTTTAGATTTTGTAAAATTATTTAAATTTTCATTTTTTTCATTATTAGAATCATTATTAGTATTATTATTTAAATTTTCTAAATTTTTATCATTATTATTTAAATTTTCAGCTTGTTTTTTATTTTCTTTTTCAATATTTGGTTTGTTTTCTATATTTTTTTGATTATTTATATCATTATTTTTAGTTATATTTTTCTCACGAAAATTTTGAATAGTATTTTTATTTTCTTGTATATTATTTACCTTTTGAGTAGTTGATTGATTTGAATCTATACATCTAACACAATTACCGTTTTCGTCATAGCAATATTTATCTACGCAGTTTCCGCTTTTATCAAAGCAATCAAATCCAATACAATTTCCGTTTTGGTCATAACAGTATTTTATGCAATTACCATTTTCATCGTAAATACAACCATTATTGTTTTGAGAATTATTTAATATCCCGTCTAAAATTGGATATAAAGCAGAGTTATTATCACAATTATCACAACCATTTAAACAATTTTCTAATTGATTTAAACAACCTAAAATATTATTAAAATATGTCATTCTTGTATCAAGACAATTTACTAATCTAACATATTTACTACTAAGTTGTTCAACATTGCCAGTATAATTTGTTTTTAAGCTTTTTACAGAATTTAGTTCGTTTTTAACTTCATTTCTTGAAAGGTTTATTCTATTCAAATTAGTATTTATGTTGTCTAATAAACTATTAATAGATTTAATTTGGGTTTCGCTTAAATCATATTTATCATTCTTAACTTGATTTGCAAGAGTTTGAACAAGACTTATATTTGCCAAAATATTATTTCTAATTTGATTAAGCTCATTATTGGTTGTAACTACTGAAGAAGCTACATTGTATAAATTGCTTAGTTTAGTAAAATACTGAGTGAGTGGTTCAACTTGATTATATTCAAGCAGGTTTGAATTTGTTTGATTATTTTGAGAGGTCATGTTTTTTGCTTTTTTATAGGTATTAATGTTTGAATTTCCAAGACCGTATGTGTTGACATTTGAAATACCTCTTCCATTGACTCCGTTCATTCCATAACCAAATCCTTGTTGTCCAAATCCATTCATTCCATAACCATTGCCATAGCCGTTCATTCCATAGCCATTTGTAATACCATAACCATATTGTGCATAGCCAATCTCATTAAATGCACCATTGTTAATTTCACCATAGCCAGCATAGGAATTAGTATTGTGCAATCTTCCATAAGGGTTATAGGTGTTAACATTTGATAAATTATTATTTGCAACACCAGAATTATAATTAACTATTTGTCTTGTTGCATTATTTCCTTTTTCAGGCGTATTTATCTGATTATATGCTTTTGAATTTGTTGGCATTATGTCGTTTACAATAATCTCATCATCTTTTATTACTTGAATGTTTTTTATTGATTCGTTTAAATTATTCATTGTTCTATTAATTTTATTAACTACATTTGCATTTGTAGAATTTCCACAAGCAACAAGAATAAAAGACATAGCAAGCACTAAAAAACAAAGAGAAATTTTTCTTATTTTTTTCATTTTATATCCTCCACAAATATTCTGTGTGGAGCAATAAAAATTATACATAATTTCTTTTTCTTGGGACATAACAAATTTGAAAGGAGCAAAATATGAATGAAAAAGAGAGAAACAAGGCGTATAACAAATATGTCGAGTCTAAGATAGCAAAAACTAGACCTTGGCCAACACTTTTTAATGCATTTTGGGTTGGAGGTCTTATTTGCATGATTGGACAAGGATTTAATGATGCCCTTCTTGCAATATTTCCTACAATGGCAGAACAATCTGCCTGGGCATGGACCCTTATAATTTTAATTTTCCTTGCCTCATTTTTAACCGGTCTTGGAGTTTATGACAGAATAGGAGTTTTTGCTGGTGCTGGTTCCATTATTCCTATAACAGGTTTTTCAAATTCAATAGCCTCACCTGCCATGGAATTTAAAAATGAAGGAATTATATTTGGTTTATGTGTAAAAATGTTTACAATTGCTGGTCCCGTGATTGTAAGTGGCGTTGTTGCAAGTGTTTTAACTGGTATAATATATCTATTTATAGTCTAGGAGCAAATTATGAATAATAAAAAACATAGAGAAAATCAAACCATATATTTTAAAAATAAGCCAGTTATTATTGGTAATTATGCTATTGTTGGTCCTAAAGAAGGTGAAGGCCCATTTTCAGATTATTTTGATTATATCATGAAAAAAGACGACTTTGGCGAAAAAACATATGAAATGGCTGAAAGAAAAATGATAGAACATGCCGTTATGGGTGCAATTAATAGCGCAAAATTAACCCCAAATCAAATTGACATGTTTTTGGCTGGTGATCTTTTAAATCAAATCATAAGCTCATCTTATGCCGCAAGGCAATTTGATATGACATATATAGGTGTTTTTGGAGCGTGTTCAACCATGGCAGAAAGTTTGGCACTTGGAGCAACATTTGTAGACGCAGGACATTTTAATAATGTTGCATGTGCTACAGTCAGTCATTTTTCAACAGCAGAAAGACAATTTAGATATCCTTTGGAACTTGGCAATCAAAGACCACCTACCGCACAGTGGACAGTAACCGGTTCGGGTTGTACAATCCTTTCAAATAATGGTGTTGGGCCAAGAGTTACAATGGCAACTTTTGGCAAGGTGAGCGATTACGGCATTTGCGATGTAAACAATATGGGTGCAGCCATGGCCCCAGCTGCTATGAATACACTTATTGCGCACTTTAAAGACACAAAATCAAAACCAGAAGATTATGACTTGATTGTAACTGGTGACCTTGGAAAACTAGGTGTTGAAATATTAATTGACTTAATGGAAGAAAATGGTTATAAGTTAGGAATTAATTATTGTGATTGCGGACAAATAATCTACGACCGTTCTCAATCTGTGCTAATGGGCGGAAGCGGATGTGGTTGTAGTGCCTCAATTTTAAATAGCTTTATTTTACAAAAAATGCGGGAAGGCGTTTATAATAAGGTGCTTTTTGTTGCAACTGGCGCACTACTTAGTACCCTATCTTGCCAACAAGGAGATTCTGTCCCTGGAATCGCACATGCTGTAGTCATAGAAAACGAGGTGAAATAATGGAAATGGTTTTAAATTATTTATGGGTTTTTCTAGTTGGAGGTTTTATTTGTATGATTGGACAAATTTTGGTTATTAAAACCAAAATTACAACTGCAAGAATTTTAGTCATTTTTGAACTTCTAGGCGTTCTTCTTGCAACTATAGGTATATTTGAACCTATAAGTGCATTTGCAAAAGCCGGAGTAAATGTTCCTATTGTTGGTTTTGGCGCCTCACTCGCTAAAGGAGCTATTGAAGCAGTCAAGGCAAAAGGTGTTTTAGGTATTTTTACGGGTGGACTTGAAGCAACCGCTGGTGGTATTGCTGCGGCCGTGTTATTCGCCTTTATCTTCGCATTGATATTTAGAGCAAGAACAAAACAAAATTAATTTGTTATAAATAAAAAATGTCAAAAGAGTTTAATATCTTTTGACATTTTTATTTGAATAAAACTATTCGTCTTCATCAGTTCCTAAAACTATTTCATTTGGGTTTTGTTTTACTTTTTCTAAAATCAAGCTTTCTACTTCTTCGCAAAAATCTGGATGAGTTTTAAGATATTCTTTTGCATTCTCTTTTCCTTGACCGATTTTTTCTCCTTCGTAAGAGAACCAAGCCCCAGTTTTATTAATAATATTGAATGTAACTGCCATATCCAAAATGCAACCTTCTTTTGCAATGCCTTTACCAAAAATCATATCAAATTCAGCTACTTTAAATGGAGGAGCAAGTTTATTCTTAACAACCTTTATTCTTGTTCTATTTCCAATAATTCCGTTGTTATCTTTAATAGCTTCGCCCTTTCTTACGTCCAACCTAATGCTAGAATAAAACTTTAATGCCTTTCCACCAGGAGTTGTTTCTGGAGAACCAAATAAAACGCCAACCTTTTCCCTTAATTGGTTAATAAAGATAACACAAGTTTTACTTTTGTTAACAATTGCGGTTAATTTTCTAAGCGCTTGCGACATGAGCCTTGCTTGCAAACCTATAGAATTTTGTCCCATTTCTCCGTCAATCTCTGCTTTAGGAGTAAGCGCAGCAACAGAGTCAACAACCACAACATCAACACCGCCAGTTCTTACCAATGTTTCACAAATATCAAGAGCTTGCTCGCCATTATCCGGTTGAGAAACATATAATTCTTCTAGCTTAACACCAAGTTTCTGTGCATACACTGGGTCAAGAGCGTGCTCAGCGTCAATAAATGCCGCAATTCCACCTAGTTTTTGAGCTTCTGCAAGAATGTGTAAAGAAACGGTTGTTTTACCTGAAGATTCAGGTCCATAAATTTCAATTATTCTTCCTCGTGGAACACCACCAACACCCAATGCCAAATCAAGAGGCAAACAACCAGTCGGTATCACCTCCACTTGTTGAGTTGTTTGTTCGCCAAGTTTCATAATTGCGCCTTTACCAAAATCTTTTTCAATTTGCAAAATTGCTTGAGCTAAAAGTTCCTTTTTTTGTTCACTTTGAAGGTTAGCATAGTCTGGTAAAACCTTCTTTTTACTATCTTTTGCCATAAAATCTCCTTAATTTACCTTTATTATACATTATTTCCATTAAAATTAAAATCGTTTGAACGCAGTTTTTTTATCAAATAAAAAAAACCCGCTTTGCTAACATTATTAATAATTTGCTCTCTATTGCCAGTATAAACATTTTTATATACATGAATAAACTGTCTATCTCCAATTGCTATATAACATTCACCCGCACCTCTTGTCTGGGTGTCTTCAGCGAATCCTGTTGTTGCAACAACAATGTCGCTTCCAGACTTTTCCAATGCGCCAAGAGCCATTTCGTAAGCACATTCGGCGCTCACCGCACTTTTAGAAACAAGAGTTTCTTTAGTTACATTCAAAATATTTTGTTTTGCCTCATCACTATAAACTACAAATGATTGTTTTAAAAAATTGCTTGCCCCAGAATTAAACTTAATAAATTGTCCTGCCATGTTGCCACCAGTTATTGATTCAGCAAAACAAATAGTTTTGTTTATTAAATTTAAAAGCTTTTTTGCAACCTTATAAATAGGGATATCTTCTTCTGCATAGACAAATGAGTTTATTTTTTTTAAAATGTTTTGAGCATATTCATCTAACTTATCATTTGTTGCTTTAGCTTTGATAATTATGTCAATATCCAGTCCATCTGAAAACGTCAAAATTTTAATCCCATCTCTATTTCGCATAAATTCAAACAATAAGGAATTTAACCCATCCAAACTAAGTCCAAAAGTTTTGAAAATTATATATTTTGAATCTTCTTGTGACAAGCTTGAAATTACAGATTCGATAGCCAAATCAAAATTGTCAAGCGATAAAACTATATAGTATGAGTTGACTGCCTTAACAATATATCCCTGTTTTTCACCTTCACAAATAATTCCTCTAGCTTTAGATGGCACCTCCCATTCCTGCTTTGCTTCTTTTGTTATGGGAATATTTCTAAATTTGTAATATTTAGAAACCGCTTCTTTAAGCTTTTCATTTTCAACTATGCTATCTTGAGTTAAATTACAGACTGTTTCACTAACCCTAGCTTTATCTTTTTCAACCACAATGATATTGATTTGCTTTTGAGTCTGTTTTAATACCTCTTCTAAATCTGGACAATAAGAAGGAAATATGACTTTTTTCTCAATAAAAAATCCTTTCTTTTTACATTCCTGTTCAATCATAAAAGGACAAGCTCGCTTGCCCATTAAAATATTGTCTGATAATATAAAAATATTAACGTTCACTTTAACACCTGTCTATTTTTAACAAGATAGTTTATGCCTGAATAAACGGTTAGCAAGGTTGCAACAACTAAAAGAGAATAACTAAAAACAGCATAATATAACACAAAACCTTTCATTTCTAAGCCTAAATCGTTAATAAGATAGGAAAGTATAAAAAATAAAGGCAAGGCAATATCCAAAATAATCGACTTAATCTTTCCCCAAATATCAGCTGCCAAAACAAAATTTTTGCTTGCTGCAATCTGTCTAAGACCACTAACTGTAAAATCTCTTATCAAAATTATGATTGCAATAATGACTCCATAAGGTGCCAAAATGGTTTGGTCTGCCACAAGCAATAAGAGCGCAGATACAGAAAAGGCTTTGTCTGCAATGGGGTCCATAAGCTTTCCCAAATTTGTTACCATATTATATTTTCTTGCAATATATCCATCAACAGCATCTGTTATGCATGCTAAAATCAAGATTACTGTTGCAATAATTTTTCCATAAGGAATAAAACTTGCCAAATAGAAAAATATAAAAAATGGAATTAAAATTATTCTTAAAAGGGTTATTTTGTTTGGAAGATTCATAAAATTTCTCCTATTAAATAATTATTTATGTATGAAACAATTTTAACCCGGTATATCTGACCCAAACACAATATTTTATCTGTTTTTATCATGATCGCAAAATCAACATCGGGCGAATTGTATTCATCATGTCCTAAATACACGTTGTCAATTTGGTTATACTCATCTATCATTACATCAATTTCTTGTCCAACTCGTTGACTATTAATGTTGTTGGCAATGTTTTGTTGAATGTTCTGTATCTTTTTCAATCTATAATTTTTAACAAATTCGCGGACCTGTTTTTTCAAAAAATAAGCTCTAGTATTTTCCTCTTTATAATATTTAAAAAAACCTACATTGTTTAGTGAGTTTTCTTTTAAAAACTCACAAAGTTTTTCAAAAGCCTTTTTAGTTTCTCCAGGATATCCAACAATAAAAGTACTTCTAATAGTAATACTTGGATATTTAGTTTTAATTTTATCAATTAATTCCCTGGTTTTAGCCTCATCCAATCTTCTATTCATGCTTTTTAAAAGAGCATCATCAATGTGTTGTAAAGGAATATCTAAATATTTACATACTTTTTCATTTGAAGAAATGCAATCTAGTAGATTATCATCAATAAGTTCTGGGTAACAATAATGCAGTCTTATCCATTTTAATTTTTTAATTTTAGATAGATTTTCTATAAGTTCCACCAACTTATATTCACCATAAAGATCATAACCATATCTAGTAACATCTTGCGCTACTAAAATTATTTCAGAAAATCCTTGATCACAAAGCTGCTTAGCCTCTTTTAAAAGAACTTTCATATCAACAGAACGATATCTGCCCCTTATTCTGGGAATAGCGCAAAAACTACAACCGTTATTACATCCATCAGAGATTTTTAAATGAGCAAAACCAGAAGCAAATGTGGAAACTCTTCCTAAATTATTAGTTAATTTTGAGATTTCGACATCATATAGTTTTTCGATTATATTTACAATTTTTTCGTTATCCTTAACTTGAACAAAATAATCTACCTCTGGCAAAGCATCTTGAAGTTCCATTAAATTGCGTTGAGGCAAACAACCCGTCACAATAACCTTTTCACATTTATCACTCTTTTTGCTTATGGCAAGTAATATATTATCGATTGATTCCTGTTTTGCTGGCGTGATAAAAGAACAGGTATTAACAATAATTATTTGTGCGACATCTAAATCTGAAGTAATTTCAAATCCATATTCTTTTAACCAAAAAAGCATATGTTGTAAATCTACTTTATTTTTATCACAACCCAATGAAATTGCACTTATCTTTTTTTTCTTTAGTTCTTCCTTAGTCATTTTGATTTCCAAATAACTCCTCATATTTTTCCATAGTTAAATAAACAGTACGTGGTTTACTTCCATCTGACGGTGAAATAAAGTTAGCCTTTTCCATTTGGTCAATAATTCTAGCCGCCCTAGGATACCCCACAACCAATCTTCTTTGAATTAAAGATATTGAAGCCTGTCCCATTTCAATTACGAGTTTTAAAGCGTCTGGCATCAATGAATCAAATGAATCAGAACCACTTTCTCCATCACCTTGATTATTAGATTTTTGAGTGTTGTTAATTTCGTTGGCAGCCTTTTCATCAAATTCTATAGGATTATTCTCCTTGACAAAGTTAACAATCTCCTCCACCTCGCTACCAGACACAAAACATCCCTGAATTCTTTTAGGTTCAGCTGCATCACTTGGAGCATACAACATATCTCCTTTTCCAAGAAGTTTTTCAGCACCACCTTGATCCAAAATTGTTCTAGAATCCTGAAAACTTGTAACAGAAAAGGTAATTCTTGATGGGAAGTTTGCCTTGATAGTTCCTGTAATAACATTGACGGAAGGTCTTTGTGTCGCCAAAATCAAATGAATTCCACATGCCCTCGCCTTTTGTGCAAGACGCATAATTTTATCTTCAAGTCCCATCTCTTTTTTAGCGGTCATCATAAGATCTGCCAGCTCGTCTACGATTATAACGATAAATGGCAATTTTTCCGCCTCGCATTTTTTAACCGCCTCAAGCTCATTATATTCATCAAGATTTCTAACTCTATGCTCCATGAATATTTCAAATCTTCTTTCCATTTCATTAACAGCCCATCCAAGTGCGTTTATTGCCTTATCAGATTCGGTTATAACATTTGGCAAAAGCAAATGAGGCAAGGAATTATATAATGAAAATTCAACACGTTTTGGGTCAACCAAAATCAATTTAACATCGTCTGGTGATGATTTATAAATCAAACTTATAATAATTGCATTTAAACAAACAGACTTTCCAGAGTTGGTCGCGCCTGCAACCAACAAGTGAGGCATTTTTTGCAAATTACAAACCTTAACCGCACCAGTAATGTCTTTACCTAAAGCAAAAGTAAGTGGAGATTTTGAATTCATAAATTCTGGTGAGTTCAAAATTTCTTTTATTGAAACTGTAGCAATTTTTTCATTAGGCACCTCAATTCCAACCGCGCTCTTACCTGGTATTGGAGCCTCTATTCTTATATCTCCTTTTGCAGCAAGAGCAAGAGCAATGTCATCACTATGTGCAATAATTTTTTTAACAGAAATTCCAGGTGGCATTTCAAGTTCATAGCGGGTTACGCTTGGTCCAACAACAACTCCTATAACTTTTGCTGGAATACCAAACATATCAAGTGCATTTTCAAGTTGCATTCTTTTTCCAACCACATCTTCATTTAAAGTACTCAAATCCACCGAGGTGGTAGTTAATAATTCTAATGGTGGTTTAATATAAGCAGGAGGTTTAGAATAAACTTTTACAGGTTTAGATTCCGGCGCCTTAGGTTTTACCCCCTCCATTTCTAATTGAGAGAATCTTCTTCTTGAAAGTTGTGGTGCAATTGGTTCTGGGTTAATAACAATAGGTTTTTTGTCATCAAGAATATTTTTTAAAACCTCATCAGTAAAATCATCATTTTCAACTTCATGAGAAGCCTCTTCTTTTATCTCTTCTTTAAGCTCTTCCAAAGGTTCAATATAGGCTGGCGCAGGATGATTATTTCTTACAAAATCAGGAGTTTCATCATGCACAATTACTGCTGGTTTTTGATTATTATTAGTCATGTCAACAAGTTTTTCTTCCTGTTTTAGCATTGAAAAAGCATTGTTGATTTCTTGGGCTTTATTTTCTCTATTTCTAGAATAACTATAAGCAGACATATCAACTTTAGGAGGAGTTAAAATGTATTCATAAACATTTTCTGGCTTCTTTTCAGGTTTTTTAGGTTTTAAATTTCCTTCAATTAAACCAAGTTTAATTTTTGCTTGATTTTCCTCATCTTGGTCTTGTTTGTTTTCTTGCTCAATTTTTGCATCTAAAGTTATTTTAACCTTTTCTTTTTCCAAATTTTGTGGTTGAGATGGAACAATCTCAACTTTTACGGGCTTCTCTTCTATCACCTTTTTTGTTTTTATTGTAACGCCTTTATAATTTTTAGAATTGTTTTTTACAAAGTATAAATAATCAACTATAAGTGCAACAAAAACTATTAAACCTAATGCCAAAAGAATATAGGCACCAAGAAGGTCTAAAATATAAATTAAAGGGGCTGTAATAAGTCCAATTAAAATTCCACCTGCTGTGAGTTTGTAATTGTAACACAGACCAAGATAACCAAAAAAATCTAGTTCAGGTTTTCCTAAGATAATAAGTTGAATCAAGCCTAAAAGGCATACCGTAGCTAGAGATAAAAAAACAATATATTTCTTAGACAAAACGTATTTTTTGTTATTAACTAAGGCAATTGAAATAATAAAAGCAGTTATAAACAATGGATAGGAAAACAAACCTAAACATCCAAGCAAAAAACTTTTCATAAAAGGAATAAGGTTTGTAAATAAAAAAAGAAATGCCAAAGAAGAAACAATTAGTAGAATGATGCCTACTATTTTCCCAGTTTTAACATTCTTTTTATCTTCATTTTGAAATTGATAAATAGCCAAGTTTTTTCCCTCGATTTAAGTGTTAATTTAAGCTTGCCACTATTATTTTAAACACCAATAATAGACAAAGCCAAAAAGACAAGAACCAAATAAGAAAATAAACAATATTAAGATTATTTAGCTACAAAAAGCAGCTTCTCTTTGGTCTTAAATTAATTATAAACATGTTATATTTTTTCAAAACCAAAAGAAAAAATTTCTTGAGGTTTAATTCAAAATTATACTAACACAAAAATCAAAAAAACACAACATTAAACCGCTATATTTTCCGAAACAGTGGTAAGCTTAAAACCATTTTCTACATAAAATTTTATAATACTACTCAAAGCATCAACTGTTTTTTCAGTAGGGTGCATTAAAATTAAGTCACCACCTTTTGGGTTTTTAATTGCACGTGCACAAATTAAATCGCTATCCTTATCTCTCCAATCTATAGTATCTTTAGTCCACATAATAGTTTTATAACCTAAATTTTCACAAACCTCTAATGTGTCATTTGAAAATGAGCCACTAGGAGGAGCAAATAAATTCATCTCAACTCCACATATTTCTTTTACAAGTTCGTGAGTAACTACAACTTCTTCCCTATTTCGTTCATATGAAATTTGTTTATGGTCTTTATGATAGTAACCATGATTTCCTATTTCATGTCCATTCTCCACAATCTTTTTTAGCATATCGCCATTTTTGCTTACCCAAAGTCCACCAACAAAAAAAGTGGTTTTCACATCATATTCTTTCATTATATCTAACATAGGTTCGATAAATTCTGTTCCCCAATAAACATTTATCATAAGGGTTACATTTTTATTATTTAAATTACCATTATAAAGAGGAGCCGTGTCTGTTTTAGAAAAAACATTCAACACGCCTCCCGCATAAGAAATTGCAAAAATTGCAACTAAAACTGTGCAAATTACTACATTTGCAATTATATTTCTAAATTTTTTTACATCTATCTTTTTCACAACATACTATATGTGAAAAGATTTAATTTAATGATTAATATTTACATTCAATAAGTCCAAATTTTTCATCTTGTCTTTTGTATAACACATTAACTTTGCCTGTTTCTGCATTTAAAAAGACATAAAAATTATGGTCAACATTTTCAAGTTCATCTATAGCATCTAAAACTGTAATAGGTTCCAACTCAAAACTTTTCTTTTTATAAATTTCTTTTGTTGTAACTTCTGGCTTTTCTTCCAAGAAAAGATACATGGAATCATCAAATGCGCTCTTTTTAAATTTGTCTCTTTTTTTGCTGCTTTGCTTAATAATTTGCTTTTCAATTTTTGGAAGAGCCATATCTATGTTTTCATACATGTTTTCTCCAACAACTTCTGCACGATATAAAAGACCTTCATTAGTAATAGTAAGTTCAAGTTTATAAGTTTTATTTTCTAGTTTACAAACCACCCTTGCTTTTGCGTTTTCTCCAAAATATTTATCTAACTTATTAACCTTTTTTGTAATTATTGTTGCAAGTCTTGCCCCAATATCATAATTTTTTTCAATAAATTCTATTTTCATTTCCTTCCTCCAAGATAATTTTAACAATTTAATGTTTTAAAAGCAAACAATTTTAAATTGATTTAAAATCTAGTTGTTCATTTTTTAAATCAACAAAAATCTTACCACTTTTTTCAAGCTCATTCATAAGCAATTTTTCAGCTATAACATCTTCAATGTTTTGTTGAATAAAACGTTTAAGAGGTCTTGCACCATAAACAACATTTGAGCCTTTTTCTATAATATAATCAACCGCATCATTAGATAGTTCTATCTCGAGATTTTGTTTTTTGAGCCTATTGTTTACTTTAGAAAGCATAATATTACAAATTTGTTTAAGGTCGTTTTTAGAAAGAGGATGAAATATGCAAATTACATCAAGACGATTGATAAATTCTGGTCTAAATTTTCTTTTTAGAGCGTCCATATAAATGTCTTCAACATCTTTATTATCCTGTTCACTAACAAATCCCAAGCGTTTCTTTTCAACTTCACCTGCACCTAAATTGCTAGTTAAAATAATAATGGTATTTGTAAAATTAACCACACGACCTTGTCCATCAGTTAGCCTTCCATCATCCAAAATTTGAAGTAATGCATTAAAGATATCTGGATGAGCTTTTTCAATTTCATCAAACAAAACAACAGAATATGGTTTCCTTCTAACCTGCTCTGTAAGTTGTCCTCCCTCATCATAACCAACATATCCAGGAGGCGCGCCAATAAGCTTAGATACAGAATGAGATTCCATATACTCACTCATATCTATTCTAATAATATTGTTTTCATTGTCAAACAATGCTTCAGCAAGAGCTTTGCAAAGTTCGGTTTTACCAACACCAGTTTGTCCCATAAACAAGAATGAGCCAATGGGTCTTTTTCCATCTTGAAGCCCAACCCTAGAACGTCTAATTGCTTTAGACACGGCAGAAATAGCCTCATCTTGACCAATGACACGTTTGTGTAAAATTTCCTCAAGGTGTATTAACTTTTCTTTTTCGGTTTCAGTTATTTTGCTTACTGGGATTCCAGTCCATTTAGACACAACTGCCGCAATTTCATTAGATGTTATTGTTTTACTATTTGGAGTTTTTTTAATTAACTTTTCAGAAAGTTCATTTATCTCATTTTCCAAATTTATTATTTTTGTTTGGAATTCCGCCGCCTTTTCGTAATTTCTTTGATTTGAGGCTTCATCCCTATTTGCCTGAAGTTGTTTCAAAACCTCCTCTTTTTCTCTAATAGCACTTGGTTTTAAATTAAAATTTACTTTAGCTTTACTACTTGCCTCATCAATTAAATCAATAGCCTTATCAGGCAAACTTCTATCTGTTATATATCTATCAGAAAGTTGAGCCGCCGCCTCAATAGCACTATCAGAAATACTCACCTTATGAAAAGCCTCATATGAATCTCTCACGCCTTTTAAAATTTCTATAGTTTGTTCAACAGATGGAGGATTGATCATAATAGGTTGAAATCTTCTTTCTAAAGCTTTGTCTTTTTCTATATATTTTCTATATTCATCAGTTGTAGTAGCTCCAATAGTTTGCATCTCACCTCTTGCAAGATAGGGCTTAAGCATATCCGCTGGTGATGTTTCTCCCTTCTCACTTCCAGCTTGAGCCAAGGTGTGAATTTCATCTATAAATACAATTATATCTTTTCTTTCGATAATTGTTTCAATTGCATCTTTAAGTTTTTCCTCCATGGCGCCCCTATATTTTGTTCCTGCCATAAGTCCACCAATTTCTAAAGAATAGACAATCTTGTCTTTTAAAAGTTCAGGAACGTCACCATTAGCAATCGCTAGCGCCAATCCTTCGACAACAGCTGTTTTTCCAACACCGGCCTCACCAATCAAAACCGGATTGTTTTTAGTTTTACGACAAAGAATTTCAATTATTCTTTGTATCTCATCCTCTCTTCCAATTACTGGGTCGATTTTATGTTCTCTTGCTTTTTTCGTTATGTCACAACCCATTTGCGTGAGTTTTTCAGGAAGCTCTTTCGAGTCTTCTGAACTCACATTAGTCTTTGTTTCGCTTGAATTTTGAAGTAAATTTAAAAGTCTGCTTTTAAGGTCATTTAGATTTATTCTAAAATAAGAAACTAAAAGCCTAACCGCGAAGCTACCCGTAGATGAAATTAAAGCCAAAAGAATATGTTCGGTTCCAACATAATTATGTCTAAGTTCCAAAGCCACTTTTTGAGCAAGCTTAAAAATTTCCTTTACTCTAGGAGAAAGTTCCACCCCGCCAATTAAATTTAACTCATCAGCGTTCTCTTCAAAGATCTCTAGCAAATTCTTTTTTGTCACACCAAATTCAGAAAGAACTTTAGATGCAACAGCATCCTTATTTGCAACTAATCCATATAAAATGTGTTCGGTTCCAACTTGATTGCTACCATATCTAAGAGCAATTTCAGTTGCAGAGTTTAAAACCTCTTCCACACTATCTGCGAATTGACCATTATAATTCATAATTTTACCTCCCTTAATTTTTCTCTAATTAATTTAGCTCTAAATAAATCTCTTTGTTTAGAATTTAAATTATTCCCATAATTTTCTAAAAGATGAGCTGGTTGGGAATAAACAATTAGTCTGTCGATAAGTGAATTGTCATTAAACTTTATAATTCCCAAAGCCATTCCTAATTTTATATCAGATAAAAATTTAACCGCCTCATCAGAGGAAAGAATGTGACAATTTTGTAAAATCCCTAGCGCCCTCATAGAAAGGTCCTTCATTTCATCGCCCAAGTTTTTTAAAAGCTCTTTTCTAAATTCTTCCTCCATTTCACAAACCTTTGTGGCAACATTTTCCACATTATGAACAATTTGTTGCTCAGTTGTTCCCAAACAAGATTCATTTGAAATTTGATAAAGATAACCAGCGGCTTTACTACCTTCGCCATATGCTCCTCTAACTGTTAGCCCAATTTTTTCAATTGAAGTAATTAATGAGTCTATTCTTCCAGTCATGGTTAGCGCAGGTAAAAACAACATTATAGATGCCCGCATGCCAGTGCCAAGATTTGAAGGCGAAGCTGTTAAAAAACCAAGAGTTTCATCATAGGCAATTTTAAAATTTTCCAATATCAAATCATCAAGCACACTAACCTTTTCAAAAGCTTTTTGCAAGTTGAATCCATTAATTACGCATTGTTGTCTAATATGGTCCTCTTCATTTATCATAACAGACAAATCGTCTTTATAATTAATTGCCAAAGCAGAAATATCTTTATTGTCTAAAAGTTCTTTACTTATCAAATGTTCCTCTAAAAAGACCAAACTTTTAACATTGTCTAAATTTTTCATTTTATAAAATTCAAAATCGCCATATTCTTCTAACAGTGCATAAATTCCCTTTGTTATAGAAAGCGCGTCATCATAATCAACCAGTTTAGATGGGAAATTAATATTTGCAATATTCCTTGCAAGGCGAACTCTAGAAGATAAGACAATATTATCAAACATCAATAGGTTCTCCTTTTAATAGTTTTAATTCATCACTAAGTTTAACCGCTAAATCAAAAAATCTATTTTTCATTGCATCATCAATTTGCTTTTCCAATCTTTCTATTTTTGTCAAAGGTCTTTTTCCATTATGCTTTGAACCTGTATGGATTTTAGAAATAATAGGTTGTAGTTCGCTTTGAAAAGTTAGATAGCATCTTTCACATCCAACCACTCCGCTTTCACTTATTTCTAAAAATGTGGTTCCACAAATACATTTCTTTTCACCATCAGAAGAAGAAAGATAAACTTTTAAATCTTGCAAGGACTCTATGTCCTCATTGCATTCATCACAAATATATATTTCATTACCATTGTCTAGCTTTTTAAAAATTGTAGCTGTTTTTTTGCCACATTTTTCACATAACATCTTCCCCTCCTTTAACAGAAAGCGCCAAAATCATGTTTTTAAGAATTTGTGCCCTTAGTTTATTTTCTATCTTAAAAGGATTGGAAAGAGCTTTTGATGAGATACAACTTTCAACCATTGAGGCTTCACTTTCAGTAAGTAATTTTAAATTAACTAAATTCTCAAGAAGAAATTTTGAGCCATTAAAATCAATTTCGTCACCAATAACATTATCAATCAAGAGCAATAGTTCATCAGAGCCCGCCATATTTATTCTGCTAAGCTTTACAAAACCTCCACCGCCTCTTTGACTTTCAATGTAAAAACCTCTTAGCGGTGAAAAACGAGTTGAAAGAACGTAGTTAATTTGACTAGGCGCACATTTAAAAAAGTGAGCAAGTTCATTTCTCGACAAAAGAAGAAGATTATCTTCTCCCATAGATTCAAGTATAAAGTTTTCTATTTCATCGCTTATTTTTGACATTTTTTGACTTTCTTTGACCTTTCGAAAATATATTATCATCTAAATAGTTTTTTGTCAACAAGTTTGTTCAAATTTTTAAGTAAAAAAAAACCTATTTTCTGCACCATTTTAAAAATATATTCTTTTATATATTAGTTAATTTAGGCAGATAAAAAAACCAATTCAACTTTAAAAAAATTTTTAATTGACTATTGACATATAATTAAAGATATACTATACTCAAAATAACAAATTTTTTTTAACTTTGTACTAAAGATTTAGGAGAATAATATGGTAATTAAAACAGTTTCTTTCAAAAGTCCAAAATTTGACAAAACCACTGCTATATTAGATGAAATTGATGATATTGATGAGTTTAATTATTGCAAAATTTATAGAGATGACAATGGCAACAAACTCGTGATACATTGCGAAAAAATTTTAGACAAACTAGAAGCTCAACTAAAAGCAAAAAAAGAGCATCATCAAGAGTTTTAATGCTAGTATTTTAGTTTAAAAATAAGCACAAACATTTTAGTTTGTGCTTTTTTATAAAGCATTAAATTTAATTATTTTAACTAATCAATTATTAATTATCATTTTCATTATAAAAATCAAATGAACGCATAATTTCAGAAAGGTCGTCTTTAGGGTTTACCGCCTCTTTCAAATCAAAACCGCTCTCATTTGGATAAGGGAACTCGTCTTCAACATCTTTTTTAGATAAAAAACTTGAATATTGCAAATTATCATCAAAATCTTCTGTTAAAAATTTGTCTGCTAGAGTTTCATATTCATCATCTTTTTGCAGCTTTAAATTTGTTATAGGTTTTATCATGGACGCCTTCTCTTCAATTCTTCCAAGTTCTGTTTGTCCGGTGTGTAAATCCTTTGAAACCAAATTTCTTTCTAGTTTTTTTGTTTTTGGTGGCAATTTGGTTTGATTTTGATTGGACATCTTTGCAAGCAAAGCACGCATAGGGTCATTTTTATAGTTTGAACTTGCAGCAAGTTCCACATCTTGTTTAATTACATTTTCTATAGACTTTTTGAAATCTTCTAACATATGCTTGATATTGTGAGAATCTTCCAAGTTTGGGTGTTTGTTAACCATTTCATTTAAAAGAAGTTCCCACCTATCATATAAAAGTGAAATTTGTTGAATTTTCAATTTATAAACATTCTTAGAGCTATTCTCAATTTGTTTAGCTTTTTCTATTGCTGCCGTCAAAGCCATTGTGACATTTTCACCATTTTTTTCAATTTCATCTTGTTGATTTTTCAGTTTAAAATATTCATTTTCAGCTTTTAAACAACGAGTTTTCCATTGAGCTAATTCCCTATTTAAATTGTTAATATACTCATCTACATCAGCTTTTTTATAACCATTTTTTTCATTCTGAAACTGCACTTTTACGCTCCTTTGCTTTTAAAATCGAAACCAAAATAAGGCTCAAAACAAATGCAATAAATCCTCCTTGCACAATCCAAAAAATTGTGAGAGAAAAAATATTTTTTATTACAATTAATATTATCACCTCTAAAAGCGACAATGCAAACAAAATAAAGTGAATATTTTGACGAAATATAAAAAAAACTACCAAACAAGCACAAGAAAAAGCTAAAAAATAATAAGCAAGCATATTGTTCAAATGTATATAAACATTAACTATACCAATATAAGACGATAGATAAAGAGTCAGTCCTAAAAACATGGCTGAATCCAATCTAAAAAAAACACTTTTTGCGACAAGAATTGCACCTAAAAAATTTAATGCCAAAGAAAACCATGCCTTATGTATTTTAAAAGGATTTAGAATTCCCCAAATTACAAA
This sequence comes from uncultured Clostridia bacterium, assembly GCA_937992055.1. Lineage (GTDB taxonomy): Bacteria > Bacillota > Clostridia > Christensenellales > UBA1242 > CAJKWP01. The sequence goes on from CALKLQ010000041.1 coordinate 19,732, forward strand.
GAGCATATAAACCAATAAAAGAATAGAGCAAATTATTCTAAGCGCGATTGTTCTTTTGATTTTTTCCACTTCGTTTTTAGTGTGAAGAATAAAAATAATATTATTCCTACCACAACTAAAATACCTGATAAAAGTTGAGACACTCTAATACCACTATTTCCCAAAAATAAGCTATCCCCTCTGAAGCCTTCAATAATGCATCTAACAATGCCATAGCAAATAAAATATAGCGACATGATTGCGCCTTCAGATTTAATTTTTTTAATAGCAAAAAACAAGCCAATAAAAATTAATATATCAAAAAAACTTTCATAAAAAAATGTTGAAAGGTGCCATGTTCCATTTATCATTGTTGAAAATGGGAACCACATCAAATTAGGATTTGTAACTTCAACTCCATAACAGCAACTGGAAAAATAGCAACCTATTCTACCTATTCCCTGACCAAGAACAAGCGAAACACATGCCACATCTGCTAGCTTTAAAAAACTTTTTTTATGAATAACACAAAACAGCATAATCCCTAAAGCTCCGCCAATCACGCCTCCATATATCGCCATTCCACCATTCCAAATTGCAAAAACTTCCCAAAAAGAAAAAGTTTCACCACTAAAAAGCACATAATAAAGTCTTGCTCCAACAATTGAAAGGGGCAAAACATAAAGAGCCATTGTGTAAATATCTTCGGCTTTTAAACCTCTATATTTAGTATTATATACGGCAATAATAATACCTATTAGCATTCCTAAAGCTATTAATATCCCATAGAATTTTATTTCCAAGCCAAGTATATTAAAACCACTTACCACATTTAACATATTCATATTTTAATTATATGATTCCAAACAAAATTAGTCAATTAATATTCATAAAACAATTATTTCTTGCAATCTATTAAAAGCAAATTTTAAAAGTCATTTATATTTATTTTTCTTATAAAAATTTGCGTTAAGATTTTATCTTTATTAATAATCATCTAAATAAACTTAAATTCTATTTTGTTTAACTTTATTTCATTTTACTGCTGGATACCTATAAGAGGAAACTACTAAAAGATGGAATAAAAAGCACACCCTACTCGAAAAACTGCAAACAAAAATTTTAGCTATTTTTTTTGCTTTTGTTTACTACAAAACGATAATTTCCATTTAGTGAGCGTCAACTAATTAGGATACTTTGAATCTTGACGCTTGATTTTAATTTGACTTTTAGCTGAGTCTACCTTCACCAAACAGTGCTTTATGCGAACTGATATTTTGACAAATACTCCGCCCTTTCAGATGTTTCTTCTATATGAAATAAAAAATAATTTAATTTAGTTACTTTAAAAAACCTTTTATTATAATATCTTCTGCTTGACTTTCGGTAAAACCTAAAGTCATCAATTTGACAATTTGTTCTCCTGCAATTTTACCAATTGCTGCCTCATGGACTAATGTTGCCTCAACATTATTGCATGTAATTTGAGGAACTGAAACTATCTTTGCATTTCCAACTAAAATTCCATCACATTCAACATGTCCAAAACATTCGTTTTCGCCAATAATATTAGAATTGAAAATTTGCAAAGAATTATCTTTTGCAACGCTTCTGGAAATCAACTCAACACTACTATTTTTACCTAAAAGTCTAACTTCAAAGTCTGTGGAAGCGGACTGATTTTCTGTGGTTAATATTTTTTCTTTTATTACTAGTTTTGCGTCCTCATTAATCTTTGCTAAAGTTTTTCTTTTAGAAGATGCTACACCCTTTATTTGCAGGGTTTCCATTGTAAAACTACTACCTCTTTCCATTTCTATTAATGTAGTTGGATTTAAAACTTTTTCACCTTTTCCCTTACCAAGTCCAATATGTTTTTCTATATAGTTTACTTTACAATTTTCACCCAAATGAAAGCTATGAATTCCATCATGCTGACTCTTTTCACTAGTATCATTATGAATACCGCATCCCGCGATAATAGTTACCTCAGCATTATTTCCTATATAAAAATCATTATAAACCAAATCTGTAAAACCACCTTGGGTTATAATAACTGGGATATGAACACTTTTGTTTTTTACATCTGGTTTAACAATGATATCTATGCCACTAACATCTTTTTTAGGCACAATTTCAATTTCTTGAGTAGTATTTCTTATAGAATAGCCATTTTTTCGTATATTATAAGCACCAGTTGGGATTTCATGCAAATCTGCAACAGCAAGTAATAATTCGTCATCAATGTTTTTCATCTTTCACCTGCCAGTTTTTTACAAGAGAAGTTTGTCAATGAAGAAATGATATCTTTTGAATAACCTTGTTTTTCTACCTTTCCATTATCTAAGACAATTATTTCATCTGCTATTTCTAATATTTTTTGTTGATGAGTTACAATAATGGTTAAACTATCTCTTTGTTTTAAAGATTGAAAAATACTAGTTAATCCCTCAAAGCTCCAAATGTCAATCCCAGCTTCAGGTTCATCATAAATATTTATCTTTTTTCTTTCTGCCAAGTTTAATGCAAGTTCAATTCTTTTAAGTTCACCACCGGAAAGTGTTGAGTCAAGTCCTCTATTTAAATAATCTTTCGCACAAAGTCCAACACGACTCAAAAAATCACAACCACATTTTTTTATGGCTTTATCGTCTTTTAAAATAACTTTCAACAAATCTAAAACGTTCAAACCCTTAAACTTGACTGGTTGTTGAAAGGTATAACCAATGCCAAGATTGGCTCTTTCATTTATAGAAAGCTTGTCAATGTTTTTTTTATCCAAGGTTATCGATCCGGAATTTTGTTTAACTATTCCCATAATAGCTTTAACTAGCGTGCTTTTCCCACTTCCATTATGCCCAGTTATTGCATATATTTTACCATAGTTAAAATTTAAATTAATATCATCTAAAATTTTTTTCTCACCAATTTGATAAGTAAGGTTAGAAATCTTTAGCATATTTTACTCCATTTAATTTCCATATATTTCTTCATAAATTTGTATAATAGTATTAATACATTTAGCAATTTTCATTTCTACAATATTTCCCAAATTATCATTTGAACATTCAAGCAGTAGATAATTGCTTACTTCGTATCCAAGACAAGCTATCTGCCTTGAAAGTTCAATAGCAGTTGGCATATCATATTCATTGCATTCATTACAAGTATTTTGTGTTTCTGTAAAAAACTCCTTAAAATTGTCATTGATACAAGTTTTAAGCATGGCTTGAGCTTCTTTTGTATTCTTTTGACATGTTTCAATATCTCCATCATTCATTGCTATTTCACTTGATAAAATCAATTTAGAAATATAAGCGGTATTCTGTATTAATTCTAATAAAATTTTTTGTTTTTCATCCATCTTAAAACCTCTTTAAATTAAGTTATTTTTCTTATTCCACCCTTGTTTACAAGATATCCATTCTGAGATAATTTCATCATTGGCTTATCGCTTAAGCTATCTGAATAAAATGAAAAAAGGCAAGTTTCAGGAAAGAGATTTCTAAATCTAACGCACTTTTCCTCTCCCCAACAATTTTTTCCAGCAATCTTACCTGTTTTAACATTCATTTTTGTGGCTATCACGTTTTTTATATTTAATCGCTTGCAAATTGGAAATAGCAAAAACTCGGGTGAAGCGCTTATGATAACATCATTTTCTCGTTTTTGATTTAAATACCATTTTTCAATTTTGCATATATTTTTATCCCAAAATAAATCTATTTGCTTTGTTTTATTGGGAATTAAAATTAAATACATTCCTAACACTTCTTTTATTAATTTTCTACTTGAAAAAACAAATATAAACATAATAATTTGAAAAGGTAGCAATATAATTATATAAGGAAATTTTTTAAAACAAAATAAATAGAAATTTACAAAGCAATCTCCTTTATATATTGTTTTATCAAAATCATAACCATTCATATTTTATCCAAAAAATTAACTTAAAAGTTTAAACTTATTAATATTTGAATTAATGTGATTATGTTAAATATAACCGCAATTAATTTAAATTGTTTTTAACCTGCAATAGTTTAGCATAAATTTATTTAAATTCAAAGCAAAAGCTATTGAAAATTTAACAAGTTAAATTTTATTTTGGTAACCGCAATATAGTTAATAATTACAAAGAGAAAAGCTTTTATATAGAATATTTCTCAGAGATAGTTTGTAAATAAGAAAAAACAACTGCAAATGCAGTTGTTTTAATTTGTTTATTATATAAAATCAAGAAATTCAGAATCTTCTTCAACTTTTGTTTTTGGTTCAAATTCTTTTTGAATAGCTGAAACAGCACTTTCAAAATCTTCTTTTTCAATAGCATAATGTTCGGTTGCACATTTTTTTATTTCCTCAGACTTATTGTACTCATCAGTATGCATTTTTCTTTTAGAAGTTTTAATTGCCTTTTTGCCATCTTCACTTCCAAAGTTAAAATCTGCTAGAGAAAAATCAATAGATTCGCCTTTACTTTCCGCTTCTTGCGCAGATACATAAGCTTCTGCTAAGATGTTGGTCAAGCTATTTTTAAAAACAATATCATTAGTACTTCTCAAAAGAGCCATTCTATTTTCACCAGAGAAAACTTCAACTACTCTAGGATAATTTGAATCATCAGATTTTTGTTTTAATGATTCTTTAAAAGCGTTTTGGGCATATTCACTATTACAATATATTGTGTTACTATTGAATTCGACATTATAACCGCCAACTTTTTTTGTTTCAACATAGCTATATTTTGTAGTTTTAACCGGTAAAATATCATCTAACTTATTTTCATATTTAACAACTTTTTCTTGTTTCTCATTAAGTTCAGCCAATTTCATTTTAGCATTGTATTTTTGACGTTTTCTTTCATTTTTGTTAAGTCTTTTGTTAGAAAAGGTTTTACTATTAATTTCTGTAGATTCAGGTGTCATAAAGCCCATTTTTGCACAATGCAATCTGTTTTTATATAACTTTTTAAGCATTTTTTTTACCGCATTTGGGTTTTGTGATTTTTCTTTAGACATCTTTCTAGCTAATCTTTCTTTTTTTGCGTTTCTTGCTCTTGTTAAAGGATTAACAGCGCCGTATTTTGTAACAACTCCAACAACGGTTCCAACTACAGCAACCGTTCCTAAGCAAACTAAAATAGTTATAATAGGTGTAATCATATTTAAACCTCCAACTCTTATTTATATAAGATTATATCACTTTTGCATTTTTTGTCAATACCTACTATTAGATTTTTTTGTCGTGAAAAACAAATTAAATTTATAAAGCCATAGCATTAAATTTTGTTACTTTGAATTTAAGAATAATATTTCAATCATGTAATTAATAAACTAAATTTACATTATCATAAGTTTTATTTGAAAGCACTTTTGGCATTTTCAATCAAACCGTTGTTTACTTAAATGTGACGCCTTGTAAAGCAAGAGGTTTTTGAAATAAACAAGATTTGCGAATAAACAGCAAAGCATCATCACATAGTTTTTTTATTTTTCAGTTCTATCTTAAGCAACAAGTAAAGCTAATTAAAATTTTTTATAATCTTTATAAAGTCTTTCTAAATTATATTTTTCCCTTTCCTTAGTTATTAAAATATGTAATATTAAGTCTTTTAAATCTATTACAATCCAGCTTCCCTTGTTTAGCCCCTCTAAATTACAAAGTTGAATATTCAAATCGTTTAGCAAATTCAAAATTTCATTGCAAGCATTTTTGCAATCGTCATGATTTTCGAAAGAAGACAAAACAATATATTTAGCTAAATTATTTTTTCCTTGGGTATCAAAAGTGCAAATATTTTTTGCATTTAAGCTATTCAATTTTTCTATTATTTTTTCTAGGCTTTCTTGTAACATATCCGCTCCTGAGTTATGTATATACTATATTAATATGTGTAAATTGTCAAATTAAATATAATAAACAAAAATACAATTTAATTTATTCATTTGACAGTTTTGTTTTAAACTTTTACACTTAATTATTAGGAGTGAAAAATGAAAAAATTTATAAATGTCGATGGTAATACGGCAGCAGCTAACATTGCATATTATTTTAGCGAAGTCGCAGCCATTTATCCTATTACCCCCTCATCTAACATGGCAGAACTATGTGATGAATGGGCAAGCACGGGCAAAAAAAACTATTTTGACATGCCAGTTAGAGTTGAACAGATGCAATCGGAAGCCGGAGCTGCTGGAGCGGTGCATGGAAGCTTGACTGCTGGAGCACTAACTACCACTTTTACCGCCAGTCAAGGATTACTACTCATGATTCCAAACATGTATAAAATTGCGGGTGAACTTTTACCTTGCGTATTCCATGTTTCAGCAAGAGCAATTGCCACACATGCGTTGTCTATTTTTGGCGACCACTCTGATGTAATGGCTTGTAGAATGACTGGATTTAATATGTTAGCCTCCTCAAGTGTTCAAGAAGCTCAAGATTTAGCCGTTATTGCTCATATCGCTTCAATAAAAGCTTCTCTACCCTTTATTCATTTTTTTGATGGTTTTAGAACCTCACATGAAATTCAAAAAATTCAAGCAATAGATGAAAATATACTAAATGAATTAATGCCTGTCGAAGAGGTTAATAAATTTAAAAGCCACGCCTTGACACCTGTTAATCCATGTCAACGTGGCACTGCTCAAAATCCTGATATATTTTTCCAAAATCGTGAAGCCTGCAATAAATTTTATAACAACACCTATGATATTGTTGACTCATCTATGAAACAGTTTGCACAAAAAACTGGAAGAGTTTATCATCCTTTTGACTATTACGGACCAAGTTCGCCTAAAAACCTTATTGTTATTATGGGAAGTGGCGCTCAAACTGTTATTGATGTTGTAAATCATGAAAATGATCTAGGTGTAATTGTCGTAAGGCTATATCGCCCATTTAACTCAAAAGCTTTTGTTAAACTTATCCCTAATTCTGTCAAATGTGTAACCGTGCTAGATAGAACAAAAGAAAGTGGCGCTTCCTTTGAACCACTTTGCCAAGATGTCATTTCTGCACTTAGTGAATATAGTTTACAAATTAAAGTTCTTGGCGGAAGATATGGTCTTGGAAGCAAGGAATTTACCCCTAAATGTGTCAAAGCAGTTTTAAATAACATGCAAAAAGCCTGTAAAAATCATTTTACTGTAGGAATAAATGATGATGTCACAAACACCTCTCTTGAAATTGAGGAAGATTATGAAATCACACATTCATACAAACAATTGAAATTTTTTGGACTTGGCGGAGATGGAACTGTTAGCGCAAATAAAAATGCTATCAAAATTATTGGTGAAAATTCTGACAACTTCACCCAAGGATATTTTGAATATGATTCAAAAAAATCTGGAAGCTTAACTATTTCACACCTGCGCCTAAGCCCAAATGAAATCAGAGCTCCATATCTTGTTAGCCAAGCAGACTTTATAGCGATACACAATTTTAATTTTGTTGCAAGATATAGAATTCTTGAAGATTTAAAAAACAATGGTATTGTTTTATTAAACACATCATTAAAAAAAGAGGAACTTTCCTCTCACCTTCCTTTAAACTTTAAAAAAGCTCTTCTTGATAAAAATGCAACACTCTATATTATTGACGCACAAGAAAAGGCTCAACAAATAGGCTTAGGTAATAAAATAAACACTATAATGCAATCCGCATTTTTTAAAGTTTCAAAGGTTATAGACTATAACCTCGCAAAACAGGCTCTTAAAATGGCGGCGGAAAAGACTTATGGTAAAAAAGGCGAAAAAGTTGTTAAAATGAATTTTGATGCGATTGAACTTGGAGAGCAAGTTCAATACGTAAGTCTAGATTTAATAAGATTGGAAGAAAATTTAAGCTTCGACAAGCAAACTGAAGATGAATATTTTAGAAAATTCATTCAACCAGTAAACAGATTGGAAGGAAATTCTTTAAAAGTGTCAGAATTCTCTCCAGACGGTACCGTACCAACCGGAACAACAAAGTTTGAAAAACGTGGAATTGCTGATAAATGCCCTAATTGGCTTAGTGAAAATTGCATTCAATGTGGATTTTGCACTTTGGTTTGTCCTCATGCAGCACTTAGAAGCAAATTAATTGATAAACAACAATTAAAAGATGCGCCCGAACATTTCCAAAGCGTCAATGCTATTGGAGAAAACAATTTGAATTTTTGTTTGCAGCTTAGCCCTCTTGATTGCACTGGATGTGGAGTTTGTGCCCAAGTATGTCCAGCAAAAAATAAAGCATTGGTTATGCAACCCGCCTCAACTATTTATGAAAAAGAAAAAGATAATTTTAATTACTTTAAAGATTTAACTTCGCAAAATTCAAAATTTAATGCAGAAACGGTAAAAGGTCTACAATACAAAAAACCTTACTTTGAGTATAATTATGCTTGTGCTGGTTGTGGTGAAACACCTTATATAAAAATTGCCACCCAACTATTTGGAAATAATATGATAATTGCAAATGCAACTGGATGTTCAAGCATATATGGTGGCTCTGCCCCAGCTTGTCCTTACACTAAAGACGAAAATGGCTTTGGTCCAAGTTGGGCAAATAGTCTTTTTGAAGATAATGCAGAATTTGGGATGGGTATAAAATTTGCTTTAGAAACTCAAAAAGCAAAGCTCATCAATTTAACAAACGAACTTTTAAATAAAAATATCAATAGTGAGTTAAAAGGCCTACTTCTCAAATTTGTCGAGTTCCCAAATAAATTAAATACGAGTGAATGTGAAAAGATTATAAGCTTATTGCAAAACGAAAATGATTGTGAATTAAAAAATCTAATACTTCAAAGAAAAGATGATTTTTATAAAAAAAGTGTTTGGATTATTGGTGGTGATGGTTGGGCTTATGACATTGGATATGGCGGACTAGATCACCTACTCAATTCTAATATCGATGTAAACATTTTAGTTCTTGACAGTGAGGTTTATTCAAATACTGGCGGTCAAAGTTCAAAGAGCACACCAAGAGGAAGTTTTGCAAAATTTGCCTTTGGTGGAAAAAAGACTAAGAAAAAAGATTTAGGACTTGTTGCAATTTCAAATAAAAATTGCTATGTTGCAAGCATAGGTCTTGGTGCAAATATGCAACAAACAATAACAGCTATGAAAGAAGCTGAAAGTTTTGATGGACCAAGTTTAATAATTGCTTATTCTCCCTGCGTGAATCATGGATTTAATATGGCGAACTCTCAATTAGAAATAAAAAGAGCTGTTGCAAGTGGATATTGGAATCTTTATAGATTTAATCCTATTACAAACAAGTTGACAATAGACAGTCCAAAACCAAGCATGTCATACGAGGAATTTTTAATGGGCGAAACAAGATACTCCGCACTAGCAAAAAAAGCGCCTGAAAAAGCTAAAGAGCTTTTTGAACAGGCTAATACGGATGCTCAATTGCGTTATCAAACTCTAATAGAGTTGTCAAATAAGCAAGATTAATTTAAATTGTTTTTAAATTATAGTAAGGTGCATGAGTTTCACTCACATTCATAATTGCTATTGAAATAAACTCAATAACTCAAGCATCAGTTTGAATTAACTTCTATTTTTGCCAAATAGCCTCAAAACCTTCAAACCAACTTTTATAAATATTTTTCTTAAAAAGTTATTTAATTTCCAATTTATTTATTATAAAACGTTTTCAGATATTTTTTTATTAAATTTTGGATTAATAAATGAAATTAAAGATAAAATTAAAAGCAATGTTGAAAAAATAATATAATAAATATTATATTTAACTAAAAAACTTGAAAAAAGCATTATACAAGAGGCTAAAAAATAGCCTTTTGTTCTTTTTTTATTTAACGAATAAGCCAATAAATCTTTTATAGAATTTTTTTGTGACGTTTTTAATTCTATTATTTTTTCAGGATAAAAATCATAAACTTTTAATAATTTTAAATAAGTTTGCTCACAATTTAAAATCAATATATTCAAGCTTATTTTATCTGCAAATTTATTTACAGTCCCATCATATTCATTTGTGCAAATTACAAGTTTTGTACAACCTATATTTTTAATTTTATTAATACAAAAAATCAAATCATCTATTGCAAATTTTCTATAAGTATAGAATGGAAACAAAACTATTTTCTCGCCATTGTCATGTTCAATTAAAATGTACTCTTTTTTCTTAGTTGCTTCATGTTTAGATTTTGCAAGTTTATAGTAAAAATCCAAAGTTTGTTTTTCCTCACCAAACAAAAAAGAATTTCTGCAATCTTCAATTTTCTCAAGTTCTTTTTTCTTCAAAGATAACGAAGTTTGATGTTTTGTGGAAAGCAACTTAATAAAAATATCTATCATTATAGTGGCAAGAGCTGAAACAAAAATAGCTAGATATAACGAATCAATATAATATCTCGCCCAAATAAAACTAATTAAAAAAATTAAAGATATTCTAAACAACATTGAAAAAACAGTTGAAATAGAAAATTTCATAGTGTCAATTTTACCTCTTTGAAATAAATTATTGACACTATGAATTTTTTTAATCACTAAAATTATTTTAAATTAAAAAAGCAATCATTTCCCAAATATCTAGCACTATCTCCCAAATCTTCTTCTATCCTTAAAAGTTGATTATACTTTGCAACCCTATCCGTTCTTGAAGGTGCTCCAGTCTTTATTTGTCCAGCATTAAGCGCCACGGACAAGTCTGCAATGGTTGTATCCTCTGTTTCCCCACTTCTGTGCGAAATAATTGCCGTGAATCCAGCACGATTTGCAAGAGTAATCGCATTCAATGTTTCTGTCAATGTTCCTATTTGATTTAGTTTAATTAGAATTGAGTTTGCAATATTTTGAGAAATTCCTTTTTCTAAACGGGTTGTATTAGTAACAAATAAATCATCACCAACCAACTGAACCTTATTCCCTAATCTTCTAGTAAGTATCTCCCATGATTGCCAATCCTCTTCTGCAAGGCCATCTTCTAACGAAATTATGGGATACTTTTCACAAAGCCTTTCCCAAAATTCTATCATCTGTTCTTTTGTAAATTTTTGTTTACTTTTCCAAAAATAATAGCCATCAAAACCAATCTTTTTCGCCTCTTCAAACATTTCAGTTGCGGCAGCATCTATAGCAATTTTAAAGTCATCATATGGCTCATATCCCGCCTTTTTTACTGCTTGAATTATAACTTCCAAAGCCTCTTCATCGCTTTTAAGATTTGGAGCAAAACCACCTTCATCGCCTACTGCAGTCGAATAGCCTTTATCTTTTAAAACCAATTTTAAATTATGAAAAACTTCCGCACACATTTTAAGAGCTTGAGCAAATGATTTTGCACTGACTGGCATTATCATAAACTCTTGAATGTTCACGCTATTATCCGCATGCTTCCCACCATTTAAAATGTTCATCATAGGCACTGGAAGAATTACCGCATTGCATCCTCCAATATAATTATACAATGGAAACCCCAACGCATTTGAGGCTGCCTTAGCACAGGCTAATGAAACTCCTAAAATAGCATTTGCACCGAGCTTACCTTTATTTTCTGTACCATCAAGATTGATTAAACAAGCATCTATCTCAGGCTGATTTAAAACATTCCTGCCCAAAAGTGCTTTTTTGATTGTAGTATTGACATTCTTAACTGCCGTTTCAACTGATTTTCCCAAATAATTCTTTTTGTTTCCATCTCTAAGTTCAACTGCTTCAAAAGAACCAGTTGAAGCGCCACTAGGAACCGCTGCTCTTCCCACATACCCTTCTGCAATCACCTCAACTTCTACAGTTGGATTTCCTCTTGAATCTAAAATTTGCCTAGCTATAACGTCTGAAATTTCTACAAAGTTTTTCATAAATTCTCCTTAATTATTTTTTAATTGACTATAAGTTTCTTTGGTGCCAATATCATAATATTTTTCTTGAGCTATAAAAACCTTTACTTTGCTCCTTTTATATAACCAATTAACAAAATTACCTGGTGCATCCATATTATTGTTTTCATTTTTATACTTATAAAACAATGGCAAGGTATCTTTTTTAAAAATATAAGTTGCGTAAACAACAATATCAGACTTTGGCTCCTGAGGTTTTTCTTCCATATCAATAATAATATTATCTTTATCTAATTGAGCAACACCAAAACGTTTTATTTCTTCTTTATCTAAAAATTTTTGCCCCATGATAACATCTAAATTTACGCCTTTAAACAACTTTATAAAACCATCTAGCTCAAAATTAAAATAACTATCGGTAGCAGTAATTAACAAATCATCATCTATATTAAAGTTTTCAATAGAAAAAATTATATCTCCAATCGCGCCTAGTCTATTTTCATTACTTGTTGTACCATCACTTTTTATAAAAACATTTAAACGTCCCTTATAGTTTTGTCGCCATTCGACGAATTTTTTAAAATATTTTTCATTCGTTATCAAATAAATATCTGTTAAATCATTAACCTTTTCTAATTTTTCTATCAAGTAATCTAATAAAGGCTTATTAGAAATTTCCAAAAGCGCTTTCGGAGTGTCTTTTGCAAGTTCGCCAAGGCGTCTAGCATATCCAGCGGCAAGTAACAATGCTTTCATATTTTCTCCTTAAATGTTAAGATTTGTTTTTATTTGTAATTTGTAATTTTATTTTGCTTTTGATTGTTTTTTTGACTTTAAAGTTTTATCGTTTTTCTTAATTTTCTCGTTTTTTTCAATCTGTTTTTTTACTTCTTTTATTCCACGCATTATTTCTCTGTTACTTATTTTTTCTAAAATAGTTAAAATGGAATAATCTGCATATGAATCTTTTATCATAAAATCGCAAATATCTCTTAAAGCATTTGGTTTTCTTAAATTATCAATATTCTTCTGTTTTTCTTCCAAAAGTTTTGGATTTAAAATAATTTCATCAATTATTTTATTTAGCTTATGTTTTGAATCAATTACAAAACAAGCATTTTTATCAGATAAAAATTTTAAGTTTGCGAGTTCTTGCTCCGCTAATTTACTAATACTTATTAAAGGTAATTTTGCGCATAAGCTCTCAGTTGTAGAGATACCACCGCATTTACCTACCATGCAATCGCTTGCACACATGTATTCTTCTATGTTTGTTGTAAAGCCTAAATTGATTATTTTATGTTTTGACTTGGAAAGCTTGATAATATTGGAAATATTTTTCTTGCTATTTTTATATTTACCATTAATAACTATAATTTGGATAGGCGTTTTTACTTTTAGAAGTGACTTAAATAAATTTGTGATTCCCCCAAAGCCTCCTCCACCCGTCATTAACATTACCGTAAACATATCGTTGTCAAGAGTTAGTTTTTCTCGACATTCATTTTTGTTCCTAACAATCGAAAACTTTTCCTTGACAGGTAAACCAAAACAAAATATTTGTTCTTTTTTAAAGCCTTTATTTATCAATATGTCCTCAACCTCTTCACAAGGCGTAAAAATATAGTCTATACCAGTGGTAGCCTCCCAAAATGGATGAACACAATAATCTGTTAAAATTGCACCAATTTTAACATTAAGCGGATAGAGTTTTCTAATATTAGTTAAAATAATAGCACCATAAAAATGTGTACAAACAATTAAATCTGGCTTAAAATCAATAATAGCTTTTAAAATATAAGGGGTTTCTCTTTCAATAGTTTTTTGAGCTGGAACAGTATCTTTTTTTAAAGGATCTCTTTTTAATAACATTTTATATATCATGTTATAAATCCCAAGAGCATATTTGCAAGCCGCACGATAACCATCGTCAATAAAAAAAACTTTTGTTTTACTGCTGTATTCTTTAAAAATATCTAAAATTTTAACTTTAACATCACCATACGACTCAAACTTTGACTTAAGAGAATTTGCAACTGAATTGTGTCCTTCCCCAGCTGTAACAGTTAATATTAAAACTTTTTTCATAATTACTCTCCAAATGTGTTGTTTTCAATTACAAAATCACAAATTTTTTTACAAGAATCCAAATTTTTTAATTTTTCACAATTTTGTTTCATTTGTTCCAAAGATTGTCTGTTTTCAAACAAATATTTTATAACGTCTTTTAATTCGTTTAATTTTTTTAATCTTATTGCTATCTGTTCTTTTACCAAAATTTCGGCATTTTCAATTTCATTCATTTTAATATTTTCACGTACAATAATTGGAAGATTCATACAAATTGCTTCTGTAATTGTAACACAACCCGCCCTTCCTACAATTAAATCACTTGCAGTCATTAATTCATCAACATTATTTACAAATCCAAAATTATAAATATTGTCAAGCTTTTTCTTTTTTATTAAATCATCTATTTTCTTTTTACTCTTCTCATTTCTACCATTTAAGTTAATTATTCCAATATTTAATTTTGTTTTTAGAATTTTTTTAACAACTTTGTCATTATTCCCTATTCCATATCCGCCACTTGCAACCATAATAACAAACTCTTGCTTAATATTTAGTTTTTTCTTAATTGCATTTTTTTCTAATTTGCAATAGAATTTATCATTGATTGGCAAGCCAGTTTCTATAAGTTGTTCTTTTTTAAAACCCTTTTCAATCAATTGAGGAATTGATTTGTTAGAAGGAATAAACACATAGTCTATATCTACGCTAGATTCCCAATAAGGATGAGGATAAAAATCGGTTAAAATTGAATATAAAGAAATGTTTTTATCTATTCTTCCAAAATGTCTCAATTTTGAAACAATGCCACTAGCATAATTATGGGTACAAATAATAGCATCAGGTTTATAAAATTTTATTTCGCTTTCAATATCATCAATAACGTGGTCTATGTCGTTATTAAAAATACCTTTTTCATATCTCAAATTTGGGTCACGCTTTTTTTGTTTACGCCATATCATTTGATAAATATTTGGAATATGTTTAAGCGCCCAAAGAAATGCATCATTGTTGAATTTTTGACGTTTTTTATCGCTTCTATAAATATCAACAATTTTGCATTCAACATCGCGACTCTCCAAATAATTTTTAACAGATTTTGCAATACTATTGTGCCCTTCACCGCAAGTCATAGAAAGTAAAAGAATTTTCATATTTCCTCATGTATTTAATAATTTTAAAGTAAGAACCAGTAAATTTTTTTATAATAAAAACTTTGCTAGTTTATTTAAATTTAAAAGTAATTTTACATTTTTTATAATATCATAAAAAGATAAAAATAACAAACAAACATTCTACTTTCAAAATTAAAAATGTATATAAAAGTTTTTACGAGTTTTAAAGATAACCTTAAACAATTTACTTGACAAAGTAAACAAGTTATAATAAACTATTATAGTTTAAATGTGCGGGCTGTTAGCTCAGTTGGTAGAGCAACTGACTCTTAATAAGATAGCCAGCATTAAATGTGGGTCATTAGCTCAGTTGGCAGAGCACTTGACTCTTAATCAAGGTGTCCGGGGTTCGAGCCCCCGATGACCCACCACTCAAACCCTTATAAAATAAGGGTTTTTTTAATGTGTTGCATAAAAAATTTTTTTGTTTTTTTGACCCTTATTTTACAACTTTTTACTAAAAAAAATTGCTAAAATTTAGACTTTTTTTCGACTACTTTTTTTCGACCTTTACAAGGGTCAAACAAGGGTCAATTTTGCAACTCTATATAATAATCATTATATAGCTTTTTAATTTTTTCTAAAATTTTTGTTTTATCTTCGTAAACAACGATATTTGTATATATATCCATAGTGATTCCAATTTCAGAATGTCCCATGTTCATTTGAACTTGTTTTGCCGGAGTTCCTAAATAATATTGATTAGTAGCATAACTATGTCTAAGACAATGTAACGTTCCTGTAATATTCAACTCCGCAAGATAATCTTTGAACATGTGAGTAACGTAGCTTCCGTTATAGTTAAAAATCTTTCCTTCTTTATAAATTAAATTTTTTAAATTTTCTGTTATTCTTATAAATCTATCGGCATTATCTGTTTTGGTTCCCTTTATATGGATAACATTATTGTTTTTAAAATCTTTGGAAGTCAATGTCAAAGCCTCACTCCTTCTCACTCCTGTTGCTAAATAGAAAAGTATTAGTTTGTAATGTTCATAGTTTGTTTGCTTTATTTTTGATAATAATTTTTCTTGCTCTTCTATTGTAAAAGCTTTTCTGACATTTTTGATTTTTTTATCTTTAACAACAAGCTTGAACGGGTTCTTTTTAATAAATTCCAAATCTTCAGCTTTTTGCAAACAGGCATTGAAATATGTAATAATAAGTTCCTTTGTTCTTGTTTTTGGAAGTTTATTTAAATATGGTTGTAAATTATTTATGGTTATCTCATCAAGATTGTAATTTCCAAAATTTTTAACTATGTAATTTTTTAATAAGCTTTGAATCTCTCTCCCCGTTTGTTCTGCGACAAAAGGTTTTTTGTAATTGTCAAACCAAAAGTCCGCCCACGTTTTTAATTTATATATGCAATTCGTTGTTTTGTTCTTTTTTTCCTTCTGCTCTTTTTTTAGAGCTTTTATTTTTTCATCTCTTTTTTTAACCAGCTTTGACCTATCTTTTGAGTAAACTGAGTATTGTTTAGAATCAAAATAAAATCTAAGTTCAAATCTGTTATCTTTTCTATATCTTATTGTAGACATTTCCTCCTCCTTTATTATTTCAGAGTCGGAATTTCCTTTTATAAATGGGTTAGCCTCCCTAATTAACCTTGTAATTTGTGACCTTTTTCTTTCTTTTACTCCTTGTTTAAAGGCTAAAAATTCATTGCCACTTTTTAAAATATAATTATGAATGTTATTTGCTAATTGTTGAAAAATTTTTTAATTCTTCCATTATCTCTCTCATTTCTTAAATTTTCTTTAGTTTAAATGATTCACTTCTACCGCTTAAGCCTGACAAATAAATTTCGGCAGTATTTAATAAGTCTTCGTCTAATTGCAATATCATGTCGATACAATTTTTCTGTTGTTCAGTGTACTGCGTTTTAAAAGCTATTTCTTGTTTGACTTCATTGCCTATTAAATAATCAACAGACACATTAAAATAATTCGCAAGTTTTATAAGAGTTCTTATATCAGGTTCTCTTATGTTATTTTCCCATTTTGATATAAGCGTTTGTTTGTATCCAGTAATTTTTGCAATATCTTTTTGTGTTTTTTTATTAATCTTTCGCAATTCTTTAATTTTTAACATTTTTTCCTCCTTAAAATTAACTTAACACTATTAGTAATAATTTTTTAATATTTTTAATAAAAATAGTTGACAAAACGGAATATTTTTCATATATTAATAATAAATATTCCTATTAGGATTATCCTTAAGGTAATCATTAGGAATTTCAAGGAGGTAAAAATGAAAACAACGATAAATAAAGATCAAGTTATTGAAGAGCTAAGAAAAGAAAATCAAACATTAAAAAATCGACTTGCTTTGATTGAAATAAAAAATGAACTTTCTATCGAAGACAAAATGCAAGCTATTAAGCAATATTTTGAATTTTGTTGTATCGATTCTACTACTAGCTTAAGAGCAGACGATTATACAAATATCATAACTTTTGAGAAATATTTAAAGGGAGAATTTGAAAAATGAAAACAATGTACATTTTAAAAACAAGCACTTCAAAATTCGTATTTACAGATTTAGAAATGGCTATGAAAAAATTCTATGACTACGAAACTTTGGGACTTCCTGCGAAGGTTATTAAATCTGAAGTAGGCTTATTAAATGAAAAACAAACAGTTCTTCACTGTTCTGTATAAGAGTAAATGAAATTTAAGTAAATCTATAGTTTAAATTTTTAAACTCTTTAAAAGTTCTTTTCTTTTCTCTTCTGTATCTATTTCTAATAGTTCATCGGCGGAAATATCAAAAATAACAGACATTTTTCTAAGATTATCAAAATCTGGTTTTAACCTTCCCTTTTCCCATAAAGAAACTGTGTCTTGTGAAACATTAAATAGCTTTCCAAATTGAGTTTGATTGAGTTTATTTAAATTTCTATATTCTTTTATTATTTGATAATATTTCATGAATTAATTATATACTAAAGTTTTTGGTATTTAAAAATAACGAAAAATAGTCGTAAAATAATTGACTTACGAATATAATTAGTATATAATACGAAGAAAGTTAGTAAATAACCACAAATAAAAAACAAACAGTGTTGCACTGTTCTGTATAAAGAGCGAATGCAATAGGCAAAGGTACTTTTCCCTTTCGCTCGTTCCTCCAAAAAAATTAAAGGTGGTGATGCCAGGACAATAAACAACATCAAATTATCACTTTTCGAAACTAGGCTTTGCCTAGTCAATAGGAATTGACCGCCCTATTCTGATGAGATAGGTCAAGCGCGCTTTAAGTTAGCCCACTTTAAAAAGGCAAAAAAAAACAAAAATTAAAATAAAAAAAAGAAGGTAAAGAAGAATGAATGAATTTATGAGTAAAGGTATAGTCATTGGAAAACAAGAAAGTTATGAGTACGAAGGAAAAACATATTACAAACTTCCATTATTATTAGGTGTTCCTGATTCGGACGGCCATTTTACTGATAAAGCTGTTGTAGGTTCTGCTAAAGGACAAACTCCAATTTTAAAAGATGAAGAAATATATTTTGGGGCACCAATAATGTGCACAGTGAATGTTAAAACTTTTGATGGCAAAACAACTTATGTTTGCTCTGACGTTCAAATTCTAGAAAAAAAAACAAAAGTAGAAAAATAGATTTGTCAACAATAGACAATCTACCATTTTAAAAAAAAGGAGAAAAAATGGCATATAAAAATTCTAATGGTGATGAACAGTTTACATTAAAAGAGAAAATTGATTATCACAATTCTTGTGCTAACACGGGAAAAACACCTAGCGGTGAAAAACTTTCTTTTAGTGAAAGATATAATCACATGCAAGCTTCTGCTAGATGTCGTCGCAAATTAGGTACATTTATGAAAACGGTTAATGTTGTAAATTCAACTAATAAGAAAAAATAAGTTAAAAATAATTTAATAAGCTGTAAGCCCTAGCCTACTGACTAGGCACAAAAATTGTAGCTTAAGCAATTTTTAAATTTAATAATTAAAATCGAAACTTAAACTAGCTGTGTTGTACTCATGGCTAGTTTTGTTTCTTAAAAGGAGAAAAATGAAAAAAGTTTTTAAAATTTTGTTATGGATATTATTAATAATTTTTATTCTTTTTTTAATTGCTGATTTGCTTTTTGTTATTAAAGAAAAATTAAATTGGAATTTTAGTTTTGGTGAAAATAAAACTTATGAAAAAGAAAAACTCGAAAATGGTTTAACAACGCAAATAAATGGTGATTTAACAAAAGAAGAAATTGAAAAGGAAAAAAATGATATTGAAGCACCTTTGCATGATGATATTTTTAAAGATTTTTTAATTTGTGAAACTGGCGATTATGTAATAATTTATCGTAAAGTAGAAACAAATGGAAAAATTATTTTTCCAAACTTGTCATTTATTAAAACTGCTAATAATTTACAATTTGACGGAACTTTAGGCTTGACTGCTGAAATTGGGACTAATTGGTGGACTGGCGCTCATGATTTCAATAATATAAGGTTTACTTATGATTACTCAGGAAATTTTAATTATGATAAAAAAATGAGTTGGAATACTGATTGGAAAAATATTTTTGTTTTAGGAATTAAAGGTTTTTTGACTGATATAGGTTCGCAAGACAACTTTGTTTCATTTCGTAATTTTACTGAAAAATTTTGTAATAACTTTTGGAATATGAATGTTTTTGCTAAAATCGCAATGAATAAACAAAGTGAATTAAATAAACTACATGATGTTACAAAAAAATATATCTATCAAAATATTTTGCCTTATTTTCAAAATCTTAATGATAATATTGAGTTTATTATGCCTGATAAAAATTTATCAACAGATGTGCGTTTAAGTCAAATAATGAGCTTAACGAATTCATATGCTACATATCTTTGGAAAACAGTTAAAACATCAAATAAGTCAGAAAGTTTTAAAAATGTTAATATTTCAAGTTTTTTTGCAAAATTTATTTATGACGAAAATATTTATAAACAATATCCAATACCAGAAAACAAAAAATCTGAATATCCGAATCAAGAATATTACAAAGTTTATAATTGTCAAATTTTTGCTTCGTGTAGCTATAAATATTTTGATATAGATTTGCCGGGTGAGCCGGTTGTTGATGATGATTATGTAGTGGTTTTGCCTCCAGAAGATAATAAAGAATATTGTAAAGTTACAATCAAATTAAAAAATTCTAACTCTTCTGATTTAACTAATTTTATAATTAGTGAACAACCTGTAAAAATTTCAATTGCTGGTAAAGACCTTGTTTTTGATAGCTTAGAAAAATTAAATTATGGTTGCACTATTGCTTTAGAACAATCTAAGACTTATTCCTATTCAATTTTAAGTAATGGTTTGATTTTTGAAAGTTATTCTGGAAATTTTTATATTCAAAATGAAAATTCAACAATTGTAAATTTTAATTATACTTATCAATACGGTTATGCTCTTTGTAAAATTATGCTTCATCCTGTTGGTGAAATTGATTTATCTCAAGTTGATTTGATTAATAACCCTGTAATTATTAATTTGAAAAGTAAGGTTAATAACTATAATTATACCTTAACATTTAATTCTTTGGATAAATTTAATAATGGAATTAGCCAATTAATTCATTTAGGTGAATATACTTATACGATTTCAAGTCAAGTTTTAAGTTTCTCTCCAGGCAATGGGGATATTAATGTTACAACAGAAAATAGATATTTTAATTTTACTTATACTCAAATTACCTCATTTAATTTTTCTTTTAATTGTACAATTGACCAATTTGAGAAGGTACCAGCAGAAACAGATCCAATAAAAGAACATGAGTCTGTGTATTTAAAGGTTTGTGGACTTGACTTAAATTCTCAGTCTTCGTTTTCATTTTTGGAAAATGTTTTTGGCGAAAGCCTTACAATTTCTTTAATAGTTTTTAAAAACACAACTCAAATTGTTTCTTATGGAACTTTTCTATTAGGAACAAACTTAAATGGAAATTGTTTCCGGTCTCTACCAAGTGGCTTTAAAACTTTGGAAAACGGCGAAACATATACTATTCAATTTATTTTTAATTCTGAAGTAAACACTGGTGTAAGTTATTCAAGTCCTCCAATAGAGTTTACTTATGCAACTTATAAAATTTCAAGGTTTAATATAACCTTGCAAGAAATTTAAAAAAAAATAAAAGGAGATAAAAAAATGGATAAAACAAAAATTATATGGACTTCAATATTTGGAGTTGTTGGAGTAATAGTCGCAACAATATTAATGTGGCTTTGCTTGTATTTAATCGTTCCAAACATAAAGGACGGAACTGATAAACTCTTCAAATGGAATGATTACGCTGTGGAGCAAGAGCAAGACGATATCACAGAAACAACTCAAAACTCCCCTAATACTGAAAATATTGAAGTTATAACACCCGCAAATTGAGGTGTTATATGAAAAGAAATATTATTTTAATTAGTTGCTCAATTTTAATATTGGCAACAATGGTTTATGGAATTTACATTAAAAATCAAGAAAAAATAAATACTGATTTAACAATGCAAAACAACACTTTGATTTTGCAAATAGACTCGACTGTTGATAGATTAAATAAACTACAAGAAGACTATGACCTACTTAAGCAAACTCATGAGAGCACACTTGCTCAGTTAGATAAAGAACGTAGACAATTTGACTTTGACAGACAAAGATTTACTGAACAAGTGGAAAACTTGAGAGGTCAAGTTTTGGAATTATCATTAAACAAAATAGAAAATGAAGAGAGAATAGCAGAACTAGAAGCTGAAATAGAAGACTTAAACCAACAAATAGCAAATTTAGATGCTCAAATTTTAGCTTTAGAAACTGAAAATGCCGGACTACTTTCAAGTGTTAATAATTATGAAACTCAGATTTCAAACTTGAATGGTCAAATTGACGATATGGTCGCAGAGTTCAATGCCAAAAATGAACTTTGGCAAAAACTAATTAATGGAACTATTACAGAAATTACCGCAGAAGACCTTGAAGGTGTGACTGAAATTAGACCATATGCTTTTTACGATTGTCAAACTCTTAGGTCTATAGAATTTTCTAATACAATTACAAAAATTGGTTCGAGTGCATTTTATCAATGTAGTCTTTTGTCTTCAATAGAAATTCCTGATAATGTAACAACTATTGGGGCTAATGCTTTTTTAAATTGTTTTAATCTTTCCTCAATTAAACTTTCTGATAATCTATCAAATATTCCTAATAGTGCTTTCGCAGGTTGTAATAAACTTACTTCAATTGCAATTCCTGATAGTGTTTCAAGTATTAGTTATGAAGCTTTTCAATCTTGTTCGAAATTAAACTCTGTTACTTTTGGTGATAATAGCGAACTTACTCAAATTGGTGCTTATGCTTTTCGTTCTTGCGGTAATTTAAATAATGTTATTCTTCCAGTTGCCCTGACAAGTATAGGAAACGGTGCTTTTTCGAAATGTTCAAGCTTATCAACAATTAATATTCCAAATAGCGTAACAACTATTGACGCTAATGTTTTTTCTGAATGTACCAGTTTGACGTCAATTAAACTTCCTAATAATATAACAAAAATTAGTAGTAATCTTTTTGGAAAGTGTAGTGGTTTGACTTCTATAGAAATTCCTAATAATGTGACGATTATTGAAACTGATTCTTTTCAATATTGTACAAATTTATCATCAATAAATATTCCAAATACTGTTACATCTATTGGTCTTCGTGCATTTTATTATTGTTCTAGCCTTATTTCAATTGAAATTCCTGATAGTGTTGCAAGTATGGATGGACATATATTTTTTGGTTGTTCAAATGAGCTATCAATTATAATGAAACGTTCGACTCCTCCTACATGTGCTAATGTTTTATATGGTTTCTATGGAAAAGTCTATGTTCCAGATTCGGCTTTAGAAAGTTATAAAACATCTCCTGGTTGGTCAGATAAAGCTTCAATAATTTATTCAGTCAGTGAATACGAGGCATTGCAAGAAGTAGCATGAAAAACAAAGTAACAACTATTACATACTCAGATTACGTTAAATATTTAACTGCCAAGCCATATGGAATAAATATTATATTTGGCCAAAAGGGCTCCGGTAAAACGGCATTAAACACTGTCTTTGGACTTTGGGAAATGGCAATGAGACAACGATACTTACAATGCTTATCTGAGATTGAGCTTTTAAAAGAGGAAAGGGTGCGTGAGTACTCTTCCCCTCCTCAAGCTCACTGCGTTTTTACAAGTCCTAACTATTCCATAGTAGACAACTGGAAATTTGGAAGAGGCAAGAAAACATCATATTCATATAACCCCTATCATTTCAATATTCCAAACATGCGTATTGAGTATGATATTTATCCACCATATTCAACTTTCCATTGCATGGAAGCCCAAGCACCTTTAAATTCCAGGCAATCAAAGAACTTCCCTTCCGAAACCTCTAGAGCCTATGAAAATGAACGTCATCCAAACTATTTGATTTGGCTAGACTGCCAAAGGTTAGGCTTGGTCGATTTAAACGTTAGAGAAATAACGGACTGGTTCATAACTCCAATTGCCCTGGAGCATAAATATAATTCTCTCAATGTAATGACTGGAACAATCTTTCATACCCTTTGCTTTGACAGCCTTTTAAAAGCAGAAAGATATGTTGAAACTGAGGATATTTTTCTAGGCAAACTTGTAGATTTCGTTTTCGAAGGCGGTTGCGTTTTTAATTGCTACTCCTCTTTTGGTAATAAAAAAATCTTTTTTGAAACTGATAAAGACTTTGAATACGTTAGCAGTCAAGACCCAAATTCTGCCTCGCTTTTAGCACCAAAAAATTATTATAAAGGATAAGAACTATGATACTTAAATTTGAAAGTTTAGAAGAATTAAATAACTACTATTATGACCAACTTAACACCCTCGCCTTTAATTCTCAAAATTTTAATAATGCTATCACTTCAATGTTCGAGAAAAACATTTTAAAAGCTTACAAGGCTTCATTTTTGGAACTGACCGCAGACGATAACTTTATCTCAAAATATAATTTGAAAAAAGTTAAATACCTACGCAAGCAATTCATTTTAAAATACAAGCTCGAAAAGAAAAAGTTTAAAGCAATATTAAAATTAAGCTCCAAGAAAGAAAAACGTAAATTAAGAGCATTTATTAAACAGTCTAAAAAACAGGCAAAACAAAAACTTAAAGTAGAGCGAAAAGAAAAACGTCAAATCTTCTTTTCAAACCTCAAACAAAAACGCAAAGCTCGTTGGGCTAAGTTTATTCAAATCTTTAAAAGGAAAAAACATGAGAAAAAAACAAAATAAAAAACGATTTGCTAAAAATGAATTTCGTTATAATTATTATACTAAACATGAAAATTTTATTTTTGAAGAAGATGGTGATAATTTTCATTCTTTGGGGTTGACCCATAATAAGCAAACAAAAGATAAAAATAAAAAATGGCATAAGAATATGCCATTAAATAAAAACCCTCAAAAGAATAAAACTGAAACATCTTATTTAAGATATGGAGTTATAACTCAAAATAAAAAAACTTTTTCAAATAAACCTGATAAGCGCTTTGTTTTTGATGATAGTGATAAAGCAAGTGTAAAGTCAAAAATTAGAAATTATAAAAAAAAGAGAAAATAAAAAAACAAATACTTTTCTGCTTGGGTTACCCCATAGAAGCATAGCTTCTTTAAGTATTTGTTGTAATTATTATATTCTATTTAACTAAAATTTGTCAACATTTTTTTATAAAAAAAGGAAAAGTGATGAAATACATAGATTTTCTTTTAAAAAAGAGATATTCAAGAAACGTTGTTATTCCTGCTTTAAAGAAGTTGGGTTTTGAAAATAAAGCCCAAAAACTTGAAGAATGTGGGAATTTTAAACGTTTAGCTGTTTGTAAAAAATGCGGTTGTATTCATTATAACGGTGCAAATTCATGCAAAGACCGCTTTTGTCCTGTCTGCCAAAAGAAAAGAGCTTTACTTTGGATATTAAAAGTCTACCCTATTTTTGAAGATTTAATAAGCCGGGGGTATATAGTCAATTTCATAACTTTGACAGTTCCAGACGGTGACAATTTAAAAGAACGCTTGAATATTTTAAATAATTCTTTTAGATACATGCTTCATGAAAATTCAAAATCAAGATATTCTTTTAACAATATATATTTGGGTGGAATTCGTTCGCTAGAAGTTAAAAAAGGCAGATTCTCTAATCTTTGGCATCCCCACCTTCATATGCTTGTCGTAAAAAAAATAAAGACAGATTTTAGAGAAGATAGAAAACTTTTAACTGAAGCTTGGGCAAATGCCTTAACAAAAACAACTGGTATTTATCATTCACCGCAAAAGGTAATTATAGACATTAAAAGTTTGTATCTTGTAGACAAAATAACGGGTCAAAAAAAATACTCTAAATTTGCTATTCTAAAGGCTTGTTTGGAAGTCTTTAAATATTTAGTGAAATCAAATTTTGAAGAACTAGCATGTAAAGAACTTATAAAAACCATGTCTAGTATTCGCGGAATTAACCCTTGGGGAAACGTCCGCTATCTTCTCCACGACAAAAATATTGAATTAACTATTGAACATGAATTAGACATGTCAGAAAATGAACTAAGTGATAAAGTCTGTGCAATATGCGGAAACGATGATTTTATTCAAATTAAAAATGTTGGCGTGTATGGTCAAAAAATTTATGATTTAAAAAATAAAAAAACGGAGGTAAACTGAAATGGCAAAATATATTGAACAATATAAAGCGGAAATTCAAGCATATGAGAGTGCTAAAATAAAAGCTGAAAATGCGGTTTTTAAATATGCGGTAATTACCCGCATGCTTTTTAATCGTTTGAAATTTATGGTGTCAAAAATCGATGATTGCAAATCTACCCTATTTTTAAAAATTAAAGAAAGTGGTTTGTATGAAAACTTTGATGATGAAATAAATGATGTAATTTTTAGAATAGATTATTTGAGAGAAACTTTAAAAGGTGTAATTGATTCGGAAATAGGAAAAGACATAATAAAATTAATAGATACTCCTGCCTTTAATCATAAGATAAATAAATTAAAGGAGATTATAGATAATGAAGTCTGAACAAGATTCTATAACTAGAAACACCCTTATAACTTTATTTAATTCTTTTGATGAGGATATCTCTTCAGAAGAAACAATTTCTTCTTTTGAAGAAGAGAAAAAACGTGTACAAGGTTGTCTTCGAATGATACAATCAAATTTTGTTCGTCTTGGTTGGCATTTGAAGAAACTAAAAGAGGAATTTAAAGATAATATAACAAAAACATATTTTGAAGCTAGAGGTCATTATTGTCGTAACATCTACGATTTTGCCCAACAAGAATTTAATTTGAGCAAATCTTCTGTTAAGAGATTAATTGCAATTGTAGATAAATTTTGTTTAAAAAATGATATTGAACTAGTAGAATTAAAAGAAGAATTTAAGCCTTATTCATATTCTCAACTTTCTGAGATGTTGCCACTAAATAATGAACAGCTTTCAAAGGTTAATTCTGCTATGTCAAAAAGAGAAATAAGAGCTTTAGGGAAAAGTGGCCCGCCGGCGGGCCAAAAAATACAAAGTGAGGAAAATAGCGGTATTCAGCGATTTTACAAGTTAAAAAATAAGGATATTCGCTTAAATTTTTTAAAAAACTATCGCAAATGGACCTTAAAAGCAAAGGTTGAAAATCTAAGCTTATACATCTATTCTTGCCCACTTTCAAATGGAGATTTAATGTTAATGTTTGAAACAAGATATTTTAATTCAAGTTATGGTAAGGAAGCAGTTTCAAAACTTTTAACTTTCCAGCGAAAGCAAGATAACTGTATATGCTTGTTTGACACATCTCAAAGTGATTTTTTGCAAAAAATGATAAATCTAGACGTAGGCATTGACCCTGACGTTGTTTTATCTGATGACTAATAATAAAAACTCATGCAAAAACTTGTATGAGGCTTTTTTTAATCGCATAACCTCTCCCCTGGGGTTTCGCAAATATTTTTCTTTATTAGCCCAAAAAGCATGCAAACAAATGAGAACACAGTCAAATGGACTTCGAAGGCGTGTTCGGGCTTATCTCGGCAAACATTAAAAAGCGCGGAGTTTGAGGTGCGAAACCTCAAGAGGGAATAAGTTTTTCTCGGTAAAACTACTCAAAGCTAAAATGAGCAAATTTGCTTATTCGTGAATGTTTGCCGCTGATTAATTAATAACGGCGCTAGCCTATTTAGAAAAAAAAGAAAAGCAGGAGAAACGGGAAAGCTTTGCGCCGTTTCCCTGCTTTTCTCCTATTGGGTTTGCTTGCAAACCCTTTTAACTTGATACTATAGAAACAAATGGGGCAAAAATATTGAAAATTGACCATTTTTTAAAACCTGCAAATCGCTACAACCCGCAAAAAATAAGGCATTGAGGCACTTTTAAAGAAAATCAAAAAATGAAATTTTTACATCAGTGTAGTGCAAACCCGCTGAAAATAAGGGATTGAGGCCCCTCAAACCTCAAAAAAATCACTCGTCACGAGATAAAATCACTCGCCTCAAGTGATTTTTTGGTCTATTTTTACCTATCCCAAAATGGCTGAAAGCCTTATATTTTCTAGCAAAAACGCACTTCCGCAATTCTCAAAATCACAAAAATTCAATTTTTGTTGATTTTTGTTAATTTTCTGTAAAAACCAACCTTTTGATAGTTTATGTTTAAATTTGACTATAAAAATACAATATATGGTATAACTTGATATATATAAATACTATATATTGTATTTATTAAGCTTTTATACCAAGTTTAAAACTATTTTCCATAATATTAATAAAATAAAAAGGCTAAGTCATTGACCTAGCCTTTAAAGTATCAATAGCCTAATGACGATGCTAACACATAGCATTTACCTAGATAATGGCGTTTATATTAGGACTTACTTTGATACTCAATATTATCATATGCAAAAATCTTTGTCAATATAATTATATTTCAAGGGTCAAACAAGGGTCAGGACTCTCAATGCCTTATAAATAAAGGTATAAATTTCGACTCTTAATCAGTGGGTCCGGGGTTCGAGTCCCCGACAGCCCACCACTCAAACCCTTATTTTATAAGGGTTTTTTATAACATAAAACTGAACATATAAAATGCCCAGCATGTTAAATATAATTTTTTCTTCTTTTAAATAGTTTTAATACAACTAAATAGATTGTTTATTAACGGGAATTAAATTTTTCCCTCTACTTATATAGGGAGTAGTAATACACTAAACCTAGTTTTAGTTAGATATTTAAGGGAGTGTAGAGATTTGTAAGAACAAATTTTTATTTGAAATTTAATAGTTTTATAATTTTATATAAAAAAACCTGCAATTTTGCAGGTTAATTTTTATTAAATTGAAGGTTCATCATCTTATCTTGACATTCCATCTAAAATTTCGTCTTCTTTTTGTTTTTGAGTTATGTAGCTTTTATCATTAAAAATTTTTTCAAAATCTTTTAACTGTTTTATTGATACTTTATTTTTGTCACCAATTAGTTTTTTTACAATATTATTTTTTATAATAAGATTATCAATAAACCAAAAACCCGAAATAAATTCTTCTAAAGTTTTCGCTTCATAATTATCTATTCTAGTTTTTGCGAGTGCATAATCGTAGTAACCGTTCCAACCATTAGCGTCATAGCTATAATCATTTTTAGCAAGTTCTTCTTCTTCATCTTCTTTTGTTACTGCATTAGTAGTTATAGTGTTATTAGAAACATAATATGCTTTTCTTGGTTTATTAGGACTTACAATTGCAATATTATATTGTAATATGTCCATCATTTCCTCATCACCATCTCTATCAATGACAGGTTCTTCTCCAACTTTTGTTAGAACAACATAAACATTATCTAAATTTACTAATGTTTCATCATTAAATTTATTTACCATATTAATACTCCTTATTAACAATAATATAACATTTAAACTTCGTCATGTCAATAGGGGTGAAAGATTAATTTTATTATATGCACTTAATCTTTCCTAATAAAAACAAAATTTTCTAATAATACTAAGAAAACTTGAACGATTTTTATACTATATAACACGAGTTTTGTGAGTGATATAAGAGGTTTTAAGGGCTTTGATAACACGAAAAACACTATCAAAAACTTTTATTTTGCTTCTCTTAATCAGTGGGTCCGGGGTTCGAGTCCCCGACAGCCCACCACAAAACTAGGTAATCCTAGTTTTTTTAATATAAAAAAAGCCCATAAGAGCTTTTTATTTAATTTATGTTTTAAAAATTTAATGTTACTTTAAAATATTTAGCATTTCTTCAAATGTAACTTGGCTTTGTTTGAAAGCATTTAAATCTTTTAAAGTGAAATAACTATTTTTCACCTCATCTTCACCTATTATCACTGCATAATCAGCATTTGCTTTTGTTGCATATAAAATTTTGTTTTTAAATTTGGTATCTTCAAAATAAACAACGTTGTTGATATTGTTATTTCTAAGCTTATTACTAAGAGAAATACACTCGTTGATTGTATCACCCATAGGAAGAATAACCACTTTTGCAATGGCACCCTTTTCCTGCTTTAAAAGATTATTTTCTTTCAATTGATAGAAAAGCCTTGTAAGACCTATAGACATTCCAACACCTGGTAATTTTTCTTTAGTGTAATAACCAGCTAAATTTTCAAATCTTCCTCCGCTACAAACACTACCCAAATTTTCATAACCAGTAATAAATGTTTCATAAACTGTACCAGTGTAATAGTCAAGTCCGCGAGCAATTGAAAGGTTGATATTAAAATAATCTTCTTCAACACCAAATGCACGCATATTTTTTACAACATGCTCCAGTTCTTCAACACCTTCAATAAAATCACTATTTTCTATATTGAAATTTTTAAGCTTTTCAAGTTGTTGATCTGCACTGCCTTCAATTTTAATAAACTTAAGTAATTTATCTATGATATCATCCTCAATTTTATAATCCAATTTCAATGTCAGAACAAAATTTTCCTCGCCTATTTTAGCAAATTTATCTATCAATCTTAAAATATCAACAGAGATTTCTTTTAGTCCCAAATTTTCAATTAGACCTAACAAAATCTTTCTATTACTAACAAAAATAGTGAATTTTCCAAGATTTAATTCTTTGAATATTCTATACATAATACTTGGGATTTCAGCATCATAATAAAGGCTAAGCGAGTTTTTGCCTATGACATCTATATCACATTGATAAAATTCTCTGAATCTTCCCTTTTGAGGCTTTTCTCCACGATAAACTTTTCCAATTTGATATCTTGCAAAAGGGAAATTGAGTGAATCAAAATTTGCAGCAACAAACTTTGCTAGTGGCACTGTAAGATCAAAGCGCATGCAAATGTTACTGTCGCCCTTAGTAAAATTATATATTTGTTTTTCGGTTTCTCCACCAGCTTTTGCAAGAAGCACCTCACTACTTTCAAGAACTGGAGTATCCAAAGGCAAAAATCCGTAGCTTTCATAATTTTTTCTAATTATATCTTTGATTTTATTAAACAAAATTTGGTCTTCTGGCAAAAGTTCCATAAAGCCTGGAAGAGTTTTAGGTTCTATCATTTTTATACAATCTCCTATTATTTATTTTAAATATATTTTATTATTTTGTCAAACTTACAATCAACAACAGATATCTTTTATGAAAGATAATAACAAGTCACAATATCTGATATAATCTTCAATAACAATTTTTTCATTGGCGGAATGCGCATCTTTGATATCCCCGCATCCAAAGATAATAGAGTCAATTCCAAGTTCTTGGTAAAATCCAGCCTCTGTTGCAGCATCATATGGTTTTTCTTCTAAATTATATTTTTTCATAAGCTTGTTTGTAATTTTAACATTTCTATCTTCAAAAACCGGTATTTTAAAAACAATTTCATTTGAATATGAGGAAGAAGGATATTCCTTGCAAAGTTTATCCAAAAAGTAATTTATCTTGTTATTTATCTCAATTAAAGCTTGTCTTGAAAACGTTCTAATATCCCATCGAATGGAACATTTGTCAGGCACAATATTACACATCCTCCCACCATTGATTATGCCTACATTTATTGTTGTTCCTTTATTCAAATATTTTAAAGCAAGCTCCTCAATATAACTTACAAGCTTACCCATAATGTATATGGCATTCACACCATTTTGAGGTTTACTAGAGTGACTGGCCTTACCATTAATTATGGTTTCAAACTCGTAAAACCCTTTGTTTGAATTTGAAAACATCATATTGCTAGGTTCACCAATTATTGCATAATTTGGCTTTATATTATTTTCTTTAAAATACTTTGCTATTTTGTTAATGCCATACATCACTGTTTCTTCATCATTAGAAAGCGCAAATATAATAGGCCTTTTTAAATTTAACTTTTTTATATTTTCTAGGCTATTTAATATAGAGCCGGTAAAAGATTTCATATCCGCTATTCCCAAGCCAAATAATTTTCCATCGTTTTCTTTTACCATCAAAGGATTAAAGTCCCAATTTTCAATATTTGCAGTCACAGTGTCAATATGTCCAGCAAGTAATAGCCCTTCGTTTATGTTATTTAAATTTCCATTGAAAACGGCTATAAGATTATTTTTATTATTTTCTTCATTTTTTAAAATAATTGTTTGCCAACCACTTTGTTTTAATTTCTTTTCTATAAAACTCAAACATTTGTTTATTCCCTTTTCGTCATCATCTGTTTTAAAGCCAACAAGCTTACTCAAAATTTCAATGCTATTCATTTTAAACTCCTTGTAAAAAAATCACACTTGATGTTACAAGTGTGATTTATTAAAAAATTCAACTCGCAACACAGCAAAAATAGTGTTGCTTTCACAACACTTTTTAACTATGATGATGAATTGAATTTAATTTTATCATATATATATGTTATTCCTTTTTAATTTAAATTGTCAAGGCTTTTATCCCTATTTTTTAAATTATTAGATTTTATTGGGTCTGCCATTTTTATATTTGTAAAATGAAAACTATATGGGCAATCAAAGCACTTAATGGTGTTATATCCTCCACCATATTCAACCTTAGTTTCGCTATTTGGTCCTACAAGATTCATCACATGGTCTAATTCTTTTAGTGCCAAATCTGCATTATTATCAAGATTAATAACTAATGAACCGGTTTTAGTTTCAGATAAAAAAGATTTAAAAAAAGTTGTGTAAATTGTGGTCTCATCCAAGGCACCTTTCCTTCCATCTGTATAACCAAAAAAATTATAAAATTTTGATATAACCTTCATACTGGCTATATTTCTATAATCAAAATCAGCATAAACCCCAGCTGCACCACTCATTTTTGCCAAAATAGTTGAAGCTTTTATTAAAATATTAGCAAGCTTTTTACCTCGAAAATCTTTATGAATATAAAGACCACTAACACCCCAATAATCTTTGCTTTTGTCCATAGATTTTGGCGGAGTAAAAAAGGGATGTGGGAGGTCTAACCTAGAAGCTTTAACAATTCCAGCCACCTTTTTTCCATAAATCACACATAAATAAATTGCTCCGTTTGAAATATTATGCTTTATTTCCTCTTGAGATGGAATGTATAAAAACTCTTTAATTCCATCATATGTAGAATAGAATTTTACCAGCATATCATAATTTTTACAAATTTTTAACTTTATATCTCTTTTATTATTATTAAATTTGTTACAAAGCCTTAATGCATTTTTTAAAACTTCTTTATTCGTCAACTTTTAATATTTCCTCCTCTAAATATGTTTTTTCTTTATTAAGCTTTTTACTAAAAATTAAAGAAAACAATGCAGTTCCGCCATATAATAACTCACTTATAACATATACATAAGCTCCAATAAAAACATCGTACAAAACTAAGAATATCGTGCATATAACCACACCAATTTTAAGTAATTTTACATTATCCTGCCATGATGTATAGGTATTTATTAAAGAATTAATTAAAATAAAAATATCTACCCAAGACTGCCATAAAATTATACTAACCACCAAAATTACAATCTCAAAGCAAATTAGTATAAATAGATTTGGCTTAAGCTTTTTTAGTGAATAAATATAATAAACAATGTTTTTTAAGGTTAAAATTACTAACAAAATGCAACCCAAGTATTTTCCCAAAAGCAGATATGATATTAAGGTTAAAACATTATAAATTATACCAAATAAGATGACATATTTTTTTGCATTAAACAACATTGATAATACTGAAATAATTATTGCAATAATACCTAAAATTTGAGCGGTTATTTCCAAAAAAAACTCCTTTTAAGTTCAAATATCATATACTTTCTTATTAAATACTTTTGAAAAGTTTTATTAATATAATCTTTATTACATCATTTTTAAAACAAAACATTTTTATTTTTAATCATTTAAATACTTTTCAAAATATTTTATTAAAACCTTTTTTGCAAGTTCAGTATTAACATATGCAAGCCACTTTAATTTTGCATTTATTATCGGCTCGCCATTTGTTTTTTTATCAGTTATAATTTCTACCCTGTCATCCTCATTTAGTTTAGTATAAGGCGGAAGCTTTGTTTTACTTCCATTGACGATAGCATACTTAAAAGTTAAACCAATATCTTTATGAATTTTGAACGCAAAGTCTAAAACCGTACTGTCTTTTGCTATGTACTTCACCTCTCCAGATCGAGTTTTAACACGAATTAAATCTCTTTCTAAATCATTAATGTTATCTTCATCAATTTTTTCAAGATTTTGCCCATCAAGCGTGCCTACTTTAGAAAGCAAATATTCTTTTTCAGTTAAAAGATAAATATCATATTTGTTTTTTAATTTGTCAACAGCAGTGAAAAACATTTTATCAAAAAGACTATCTTTATCGCATTCTATAATTTTTAGGTTTTTGTAAATATTTAATTTATTTATGACCTCACCTATCAAATTTTTAAACATGCCCTCTTTATAAATAAAAAAGATGTTATAGTTAGAAAATTGAATAATATGCCCTTTAGAAATTTTAGAATTAATTTTCCTATTTTTTTTAAGCAAGCTCTCATAAATACAGCATTCATCTATATCCTCTATTTCAATTGACTTCACGTCTGTATTTGTAAACTGAGCTTTTAATTCTAATAAAATTTTATTAATATTTCTTTCATTACATTTATGATAGTCCAAATAATCTTCAAAAAAATCCTTTAATTTTATATTATTGACAATCTTAAAACACTCATTTTTTATCTGTTTATAAAAATAGCCACTTTTAAGCGCTTTAGCTATTGGCAATACCCATTTTTCTGTTTCTCTAACTTTTTCTAGTTGTTTTGGATATTCAAAAATAGAAATTGTACTTAAGTTATGCAACCTATCGGCAAATTTAATTGCAAAACCACAAGGATTTTCCTTACCTAATTTTATTAACTTTTTAAAAGTTTGCTCCTCTACTGAAGATTTAACAAAGTCTACATCTTCATAAATATTTTCTTCATCAAACACATATTTTGTTTTATCTATAGCACTAACACAATCTACCAAATTAAAAACAGTTTCATTAAACTCGTTTTTCATTTGCTCAGGAGTGTAACTACAATCTTCGATTGTATCATGAAGTAATGCAGCAGCAACAACATTTTCATCAAAGTTTAATTTAGCCAAAATCAAAGCGACTTCAACTGGATGACTAATATATGGAGCACCATCTTTACGCTTTTGACCTTGATGCAACTGCTTTGCCTTTTGAAAAGCTTTATTTATCATATCTAAGTCTAGTTCATTTGTCCGGGCAATTTCTAAAATTTCTTCAAATCTATGTTCTACATCTTCAGGCATCTATTCCCTCCCTTATGAGCTTATAGATGGAGTCATCTTCTCTATTAGATACTTTAGCAAATCTAAAAAGGTTGGCTTCTAATATTTCATTGAAATAATATTCTAGTTTGTTTTTAACAATAGCTTGTTTTTGAGTTTCCGAAAGATTCATGGAAAGTTCATTTTTATCTATATATACACGTTTAAAAAGTTCAATGATATCTTTTATTGCCAAATCAAGGTTTATATTTAATTTATCAAAAGCCAAAATATTATACAATTCACCTTCAGGTACATCCAATATTTTTTTTGTAAGAATAATGAATTGAACACAAGGGTTGTGTTCTCTACCCCTTGCAATAGAATTAACAGTACCCACACCACCAATATACTTATTTATTGTTGGAGGATTATTAAGGATAATAAAGCATTTATCTCTATTATCTTTATTTTCTAAATCTAAAAACAAGCTTTGCTCACTTCTAGATATACTTCCATTATATACATTACCTATTTCTTGATACAATTCCTGAATATTCTCATTACATGAGTTAAGACGTTTTAATAACTTAGTCGCAATAGTTTGATTTTTTGTAAAAGTAGCAACAACATTTACATCTTTATCCAACTCTTTATTTTTAAAGATACTTAACACTCCATAATTTAAAGTATTTTTTAAACTCAGATGTATTTCACCCTTGTATGAGTCATTATTGTAATAGTAAATCAAATAATTTCCAATGAATTGTTCGTACGAAACTTGCTCTTTTGCATCAAAACTTGAAAATAAAAAATCATCTACACTAATTCCAAATGCTTCTTTTAACGCAATTAGAAATTGTATAGATGGTTCACTTGATTTTGATAGATAATTATTAATACTGGACTGAGAAAAACCAGTTCTATGGGCAATATATTTTTGAGAATATTGACCGGCTAATTTTTTCAAATTTTCTTGAAACATTGACATAACATTCAAATCCTTTATGTTTATATAATTATCATATTTTAATTTGCAAGTCAATATTTATTATAAAAAACTTATTAAATTATATCATAAAAATAAATATAAAAGACCATAAAAGTAAATCAATATTCAATATTATAATTTTTTTGAAAAAAGGTTTTTTAGTTATCAGTCATAGATAATACATCTACTTTGATTAAAAAATAAGAAAGTTAAATGTAAATTTTCATTAACTTTCCTATTATTTTCTAAGTTTCAAATAATATTTATAACTCATTTCCTAATCTAACAACAAATAATTAGTTTTTTAAGATATCTTATAATTCAAATTTTTTATAAAAGATTTAAAATTTTAAAAATTATTTAAATCTAATGATTCTTTTAAAACATATTTACTTACATCTACTTGATTAAAATCGTAAACTTTAGCATTTATATCATCTTTAATACTTTCGTAACGAGTAAATCTTCCATCATTTTTATATATAATGTCTGTTCCAAAATTAAATTTGTTAAAAGGGCTCATTTCCAAATATGAACGCGAATAACCTGTCCGGCCACTCCATCTTTTACCACATTTATGAAAAACTTGCCTTAACAATTTATCATTCTTTTCTGTGGTAACACGTATGCCTAAAACTTCCTTACTGCTCCAAAATTCGTCTAAAGTAATTTTATAATTATTTAACATAACCTGCTCAAATTCAAAAATTTCACAAACAATATTATCTAACTCTTCAATATTAGCAAATTTCATTATATTAAGATAGCAAGTTTTATCTTTAAAAAACTTAAATTTATAATTATTTAAAAAACTTTCACCATTACTCCATTGTTTCCCCAACATATGGAATGTTTCACATAATGTTTTTGCCTCTTGTTCGGTTAAAACATGAATCGCTTTAATACTTTTACTTTTAAGGAATTCTTCAATTTTAATTTTTTTCATAATTATCCTGATTTTAATTCAATCTCTTATTCTTGTCAATAGCCTTAATTAATTAAAAATTAAAGTGTTTGTGTATTTTGTTTTTCATTTATTCTTTTTCTAATGATTCTACAAACATAATCTACCTCATCAAAATTAACAATAGGACATTGTTTTAAAAAATTATATTGTTTAGCTGTAATAGGCAAATTATTTATAAAATGATAACTTAATAAAGCAATTAAATTTTCTTTCCTCGTGTCGTAAGTTATCTTTATAAAACCATGTTCCTCCATTTCTCTTTCTGTCAGTTTTTGAACGAATTTTGCATGTTCATTGTGATGCTTATAATCACAACCATAGAAGGCCCCGTTGGGAGCAAGCCATCCTGTAGAATAACTATTGCCATAAACAGTTGTACCATACCAATTCAACTCGGAAAAATCTTTTGCTTCAACAATTTCTTTGTCTGTTATATCAATTCCAGAATTACAGCCAAGTCCAGTGTTCCATAATCTGGCATTATTTAAAGGCGTTGATTCATCATATTCATACCAGTAATTACCTAATTTAACAAACTTCATGCTACCTCCAATGTTTATTTAACAACTATAAAAATTAAATATTTTAATCAAAAAGCTACTAAATAAATATAAGTTCATTCAATATCTTTACATCTTATCCAAACTTTTAATTGCAAGAAGATTTAAACATTTTTCAATAACTTCCAAGGTCAACTTGGTCAGTTCAATTTTAGAATGCTTGATTTTAATATCTTGCTCGTAAATTATGCTTGATTTTGCATAAAAAGAATTAAATGCATTTGCCAGCTTATACACATAATCACAGATTAGGTTTGGGGATAGGCTTTTATAAGCTGAAATTATTTCTTTGTGAAACTGAATCAAAATTAAAGCAAGCTTTCTATCTTCTCCAAACAACTCAAAATCAACATTAGAAGAAAAGTCTTTCACCTTATTCAAAATTGATTTTGCTCTTGTAACTGTGTATA
This sequence comes from uncultured Clostridia bacterium, assembly GCA_937992055.1. GTDB lineage: Bacteria > Bacillota > Clostridia > Christensenellales > UBA1242 > CAJKWP01. Next base: position 57,453 of record CALKLQ010000041.1, read on the forward strand.
AAATATATGGTCCGGTTTTGCCTTCAAATGAGGTAAATTTGTCAACATCAAAAACATAATCTTTTGTTCTATAAATTGACAAGTCTGCAAATTTCAATGCTGCAAGGGCAATAACACTTGAAATGTTTTCCATTTCTTCATCTGAGCAATCATCTTGTTTAGATTGTTTTAATTTTTCTAAAGCTTTTGTTTTCACGTCTTCAATCAAAACGCTAAGTTGCATCACTCCACCATCTCTAGTTTTATAAGGTTTTCCATCTTTTCCATTCATGGTTCCAAACCCAACAAAGCAAAGTTCAATAGGCTTTTTTAAAATTTTTATTTTATTAACACATCTAAACACCTGAGTAAAATGCATTTCCTGTCTATTATCGACAACGTAAATTATTTTATCTGCATTATTTTCCCTTTCTCTTTGGACGATAGTTGCTAAATCTGTGGTGCTATATAGCACGGAACCATCTGATTTTAAAAGAATAAATGGTGGGACCTCTTTTTTATCATTTTCCTCACTAACATCAACTATCCAAGCTCCTTGACTAAGCTTAGCATATCCGCTATTTTTTGTGTATTCAACCACCTCTTCGTAATACTTTCTAGAGTCACTTTCACCAAGCCAAAGATCAAAGCTGACATTTAAATTATCATAATTTTTTTTCAAATCACGCTTTGAAAGCTCCAAAATATTTTTCCATAGCGCAAGATAACCACGTCTTCCATGCTGAAGTTCAAAAGTTGCTTGTTTTGCTTCCTCCATGGCATTCTCATCACTTTTTGCCCTAGAACTTGCTTTTGGATATAAAATTGAAAGTTCATCTAAAGTTACTGGAGAATAATCTGGATAATTTCCCAAGTAATTTTCATCAAAATAAACAAGGTCTGGTTGCATTCTCTTGATTTCGCAAATAACCATACCCATTTGAAGGCCCCAATCACCCAAGTGAACATCACCCAAAGTATTATCACCTAAATAAGAACATAGTCTTTTAATACTTTCACCAATGATAGCGGTTCTCAAATGTCCAACATGAAGAGGCTTTGCAACATTTGCACCACCATAATCAACAACAACATTTTTTTTCTCACCATGTTCTTTTATAATTTCATCAACATGATTTAAATAATCAACCAAGTACTTAGCAAGCGCATCGTCATTTAAAAATATATTTATGTAACCAGGTGCGGCAACACTAACATTTCCTATCAAATTTAATTTTTCCAAATTTGAAACAACCTCATTTGCTATTTGCAAAGGGGACTTATGATATTTCTTCGCTAACATTAGCGGTTCGCAACACTGGAAATCGCCCAAATTTTCCAAACTGCAAATTTGAACATTAACTTCCTCGTTATAACCGCTCTTTTTAAATGCATTAGAAAGCTCTTTAGCTAAAATTTTCTCAACTAATTCCATATCAATTCCTTATAAACACATAATATAATATATAATAAATTTTGTCAATTAAAGACTTTTTGTAATAAGTTAGTTTTTTACAATTATTAAGATTATTAGAGTTCAAAAAAAATTTATTTAAATCAATTATACTAATTTAACAAATAAAAAATAAATATTTAAACAGTTTTTTCATGTAAATAGAAATAGCTCAAAGTAAAACAATCTACTTTGAGCTATTATTGAAAAATTTATGTTTATCTTCCGACTGTGGTATTATCTTGATCTCTTTTTTGTAATTCTTTAACTGGATTCAATGTTGTTTCAAATCTGTAATCTTGTTTGTTATTTTTAAGATACATATCAATTACTTTATGACTAGGAACTTGAACAACATTTTTATTTATGATATTTTGAATTTTGAAAAATTCATAGTCTTGCGGCAAAGATGAAACTTTAACATAATCCTCTTTTTTTGCCGTGTTAAAGACGGTATTTTTTAAAACTTTTCTAATATAGTCAATGTTGGAATTGCCAAATGACAAAAGTTCTGGGAAATTTCCGCCATTTCTATAAACACTGGCAAAATCCCTATTTTCATATTTTTTTAACAATTCATTAGCCTTGTGCAAATGTGCTATCTCTTGTTCTAAGCAAACCTCCCAAATACGTTTGATTTGTTCATCTGTTTCATCGTTAATCATGGAATAATATAAATAGCATTCTGTATATTCATGTTCTAACAAGCTAACTAACCAGGTACAAGTTGGGTCCATTAAACTTTCATATTGGGATACATGTTGTTCCTCAATCATACCTATTTCTGAAAAGAGTTTGCGACCCATTTCACTTTTATACAAGTTAGCAACATTCATATAAAAATTCATGGTCTGTTGTTCTGCTGCGGTGATAATTGCAACATTGAGTCTGGTAATGGGGTCTGCAACCTTGTTATCTCCAGCAAATCTCACATCATCATAAGGATGTCTGTGCTCCGATATTGTAGGCCTTCCTGGAGTGATTTCAGTAAATCCTCCAACCAAATTCTTAGCGTCGATTCCCTGTTCCATCATTAAAAGATTTGAAAATCTGTATAAATGGTCAAAGTCCTCCAAAAGAGCAAAATCCAGAGCTTTTTTTACCCTCATGTCACTTTCTCTTTGAGCAAGATTAGCGGTTAATTCTATTGCAAGTTGTTCATAGGAAATAGTGGTTTCCAAAATGTCTTCATCAATAGGTTTTAATGATGAAATCTTTTTTTGTTGCTGTTGTTCCACCCTTCTAATAAGTGCAATTTCTCTTCTTAAATCATTGCTTAGGCAGTGTCTTGCAAATTGATGTGAATGCCAATTCATTTCAAATTCAGTACCATTCATCAATATAATTCTAACTTTTGTAAAAGGGTCAACAGTGTTTTTATCATAAGGCTTTACAAAAATCTTATTCCAGCCCTCTATAGTTTTTTCAATTTTTTTAGGTTTTTCCTCAAATGGATTAAAACTCATAATATTATCCTCCAAAGATATTTTGTTAAATATAACTTTATTTATTCCTTAATATATTGAAAATTTTAAAATGTTTAGAAAAATAAATTAAAATTGAATTATTTAATTAAATTAAAAATCATAAATTATTTAAATTAATTATAATAATTATATTAAAAAAATAACTGACAAATAAATGTCAATTATTTTTTATTAATCAAAATATTCAAAGGTAATATCTTTAATGTGAACAACGTCACCATTTTTCAAACCTTTTTCTTTTAATTTTTCTATTACACCATCTTCCTTTAAACGCTTTTGAAAATAAGAAAAGGAAATATAATCGGAAAGCACTACCCCTCTAGACAGGTTGTCAATATATCCTCCGCTAACTTCAAATTCATTTGATGAAATTTTGACAATTTCCAGACTAGTTTTGTCTTTTATATCAAAATCAAATAGTTCCACGTCAAGAGGCTTAGGTTTTTCAATTTGTTTAAGTTGTTCCCAAATTCGAGCTTTTAAAGTGTCTATATTTAAATTTGTAACTGAGGAAATTTGTAAAACTTTTGTGTTAGTTTTCTTTTCAAATTCTGTTGTTTTTTTAGTTAATTCTTCTTTAGACAAAGAATCGCATTTTGACAAAACTACAATCTGTTTTACCTTTGCCAATTTTGAACTATATTTTTCCAACTCTTTGTTGATTGTAAAGTAATCGTTTATAGCACTCCTTCCTTCACATTCAGAAATATCAATCAAATGCACAAGAAGTCGAACTCTTTCAACATGTTTTAAAAAATAATGCCCCAATCCAGCACCTTCACTTGCGCCCTCAATAAGTCCTGGAATATCTGCCACTACAAAGGAATGTTCATAAAAATTCACAACGCCTAAGTTTGGATAAAGCGTGGTGAACTGATAATTTGCAATTTTTGGCCTTGCGTTTGAAATAACCGAAAGAAGGGTAGATTTGCCAGCATTAGGATATCCAATTAAACCTACATCTGCAATCGTTTTAAGTTCTAAAATTACCTGTCTTTCCTTTGTAACTTCACCTGTTTGACAAAATTTTGGAGCCTGTCTTGTTGGCGTTGCAAAATGAGTATTGCCTCTTCCACCTGCGCCCCCTCTAAGTGCTATAAAGGTTTGATTTTCTTCGGTTAAATCTGCAATAACTTTTTCGCTTTCAGCATCATAAATTACGGTACCTAGAGGAACATCAATTATTAAGTTTTGACCATCTGCACCGCATTTGAACTTTTTCATGCCATTGCCACCGTTTCCGGCAACAAACTTCTTTTTAAACTGAAAAGATTGCAATGTGCTTGAATGTGGAGATGCCATAAAAATTATATCCCCACCTTTTCCGCCGTCACCACCGTCTGGGCCACCATTCATCGTCATTTTGCTACGATGAAATGATGCACAACCACTTCCGCCATCACCAGCCTTAATTGTAATTTTAACTCTATCTAAATACAATTTTCTTCTCCTAAACTAATTTTTGTTTTTATAATAATTGCAAACATTTTTTAATTTGCAAACCTCGCATTTTGGCTTGATAGCTTTACAATGATATCTTCCAAATAAAACAAGTAGATAATGCATTTGCGACCAATCGCTCTCATCAAAATATTCCATTAAATCTTTTTCACACTTAGTAACATTTGTAGATGACGAAATCCCAAGCCTGTTTGACACTCTAAAAACATGGGTATCTACTGCGATTGCAGGAAAATCGGTCAACTCTGAAAGGACAACGTTTGCCGTTTTTCGCCCAACCCCTCTCAAGGTCATAAGTTCTTCTCTATTCATAGGCACTTGACCGTCAAACTTTTGAATTATGTCTAAACTTGTTTGTTTTATAGCTTTTGCCTTGTTTTTATAAAATCCACATGGTTTTATAAGTTGTTCTAAAAGTTCAATCTCCATCTCTGCAAAATCGCTGGGCTTATTATATTTTTTATATATTTCTTTTGTAACCAAATTTACACGCTTGTCTGTGCATTGAGCGGACAATATGACTGCTACTAAAAGTTCAAATGGACTATTATATTTTAATTCGCAACTAGAGTTTGGGAACATTCCCTTTAAATAATTCATTATCTCATTTCTTTTTTCGCTTTTATTCATAATTTTACCTTTAGTTCAAATAGGTATAAACCTGAAAAAGTTTACCTTTAAAAATTTGTTTTCCTTTGGAAACACGACTGTCATAACCAATTGCTCTCGAACCTGTTAAAATATATTTATCATCTTTAACCAAAACAATTGCTTCTGGATTTTCGCTGTATCTTGCATATGCTAGTGTTTTTCCACTTTCAACATAACTTATAATCCTTAGACCTTTTCTATAACGAGCCATTGTGGAATATTCGCTTATAGGAACCTTTTTTGCAAAGCCATTATCTGTAACTACCGTAATTGCGCCACGCGTTGTAACGATGGAAGCAAAAATCACCTCATCATTATCATCTAGATTAATACCCATAACACCACCTGCACCTCTGGTTTGGGTAGGAATCTCGCCTGTTTCAAAATTTAAAGCCATACCATTCTTGCTGACCATTAAAACACCATCATGACTAGCCTCAACCTGAACAGACAAAAGCTCATCACCATCTTTTAAGTTTATAACATTATAAAATGATTTGACTAAAATGCAATCGACTGAAGCAGTTCGTTTTACATATCCCTTTCGGGTGTAGAAAAGAAGATTTTTGCTTTCTATGTTTTCATTTTCAATTATGCTAACAACAAATTCTTCATCATCACAAAATTTACAGAACGAGGAAAGTTTTTCACCTTTATCTCTCCATTTTGCTTCAGGTATTTTTTCCGCCATAATTTTAAAGCAATTACCTTTATTGGTAAAAAGTAAAAGTTCTTTACTAGAGATAGTTTTTAAAATTATAGTATGAACATCACTTAAAGAGGAAACAACATCTTTTTGAGCTAATGAGTAGTTTTTAATAGGAATTTGCTTCAAACAACCATTAGCGTTAAGTGCAATAACTACCTCTCTTTCAAACGCAATATGTTGAGGAACCACTTCTTCAACTGTAACATCTTCAATAGAGGTAATTTTAGTTCTTCTAGGATTTTTGTATTGTTTTTTAATGGCAAGCAACCTATCCTTAACCTCATTGTATTGAAGTTTTTTAGAATTTAAAATATTTGTCAGCTTTTCTATAAGTTCTTTTAATGCTTTAAGTTCCTCTTCCAACTTCATTATTTCTAGATTAACCAATCTTGCCAGACGCATATCTAAAATAGCTTGAGCTTGTCTTTCTGACAAATAAAACTTTTCACGTAAAGCTTGTTTCGCAGCTATAACAGTTGGAGATTTTTTAATTATCTTTATTACTTCATCAATGTTTTTAATGGCAATCAAAAGACCTTCTATAATATGTGCTCTATCTTTTGCAACATCAAGGTCATATTTAGTTTTTCTAACAACAATCTCTCTTTGATATTCAACCCAATAATCTATTATCTCCAAAAGTGAAAGTTGTTTAGGTTTTCCGCCTGCAATGGCAACCATATTAATTCCAACCGTGGTCTGAAGACCGGTTGCTTTGTAAAGATAGTCCAAAATTGCCTTTGCATTTGCCTCTTTTTTAAGTTTAATTACAGCTCTTAATCCCTTCCTATCTGACTCATCACGAATTTCAGAAATAACCGCAAGCTTGTCTTTATTTTGTTCTTTAAGTTCCACAATTTTTTGAAGAAGAGCCGCCTTATTGGTTTGATAAGGAACTTCAGAGATTACCAACTGCTGTTTATCTCCGTCATTTTCTATATCCACTTTTGCCCTTAAGGTAACCTTTCCTTTTCCAGTTTTATAGGCATTTAATAGTTCGTCACCAACAAGCATAACTCCACCCGTTGGAAAATCGGGTCCTTTTATTATTTTCATCATTTCTTCAAGAGTTATTTTTTTATTAGCAATAAAAGCAAGGGTCCCATCAATAACTTCGCCTAGGTTGTGTGGAGGAATGTTGGTAGCAACACCAACTGCAATTCCAGATGTACCATTAATTAAAAGATTAGGAAATCCACCAGGAAGCATGTCTGGTTCTTTTAAAGTGTCATCAAAGTTGAAGGACCAATGCACTGTATTTTTTTCTAAATCTTTTAATAGTTCCATTGCAAGTGGTGTCAATTTAGCTTCGGTATATCTCATAGCTGCGGCGCTATCACCATCAATAGACCCAAAATTTCCATGCCCTAATACTAAAGGTTCTCTTAAAGAAAAGTCTTGTGCCATTCTAACCATAGCATCATAAACAGAAGAATCACCATGAGGGTGATATTTACCCATACAATCACCAACAATTCTTGCAGACTTACGAAATTGTTTGTCAGGTGTAACGCCTAATTCTAACATGGAATATAAAATTCTTCTTTGAACCGGTTTAAGACCATCTTCAACCCTTGGAAGTGCTCTGTCCATAACAACATGTTCGGTGTAAGGAATCATGGATTCGTGCAAAACCTCGTCCAAAGATTTATAAATCGTTTGGTCCTCAGTTAAATCCATTTTTTCTTGTTTGATTTGTTTTTTCACTTTTTTCTCTCTCAAATTTTGATTTTGTTTTGGTATGTGTTTTTCCAAAGAAGCTTCTAATTGTTCAAATTCTTCTTGCATTGAAGTTTTAGCTTCAATTCTTCTTTGTTTAACCACCTGTTCAATAGACGAGAAGTCCATTTGTCCATTTAAAATAACATTTTTTGGAGTTTCCTCTTGTGTTACTTTATTTGCATTCATTTCTGCCAGCATCTCATCATAAGCAATTTGACCAGCAATAACTTCATCATCTCTTTCTAAATTTTCTTTTTCATCTCCTTCCACTTTATCCTCGCAGTTTAACCTTTTAATTCATCAAATAAAGATTCATCTTTATTAAAGTTGGCATGTTCAGAAATATACGCCTTTCTTGCCTCAATATTATCTCCCATAAGGGTTGTAATCATTTTCTCCGCTTCTGCCGCATCATCAATGCCAACCCTTACCAAGGTTCGTTTGTCGGGATTCATGGTTGTATCCCAAAGTTGTTCTGGATTCATCTCACCCAGACCTTTATATCTCTGAATTTGATAACCCTTACCCACCCGTTTTATTGCTTCTGGCAACTCAGCATCTGAATAAACATACTCTTCAACATCTCTTTTAAAAACTTTATAAAGTGGAGGCAACCCAATATAAACATGACCATCTGTGATAAGTTTTTTCATGTATCTAAAGAAAAATGTTAATAAAATTGCCCTAATATGCGCACCATCTTGGTCAGCATCTGACAAAATTATAACCTTGTGATATCTCAAACTTGAAATGTCAAAGTCCTCGCCTAAGCCTGTTTCAAGTGCACTAATTATTGTCCTGATTTCTTCATTTGCAAGAACCTGGTCAATTCGTTTCTTTTCCGCATTAAGAGGTTTTCCTTTTAATGGCAAAATTGCCTGAATGCTTCTGTCTCTGCCCATTTTAGCACTTCCACCCGCGCTATCACCCTCTACTATAAAAAGTTCACACTGTTCCTTTTTTCTGCTGGTACATGCGGACAATTTTCCAACCAAATTGTAATTGTCAACAGAATTTTTTGCTCTAGCAAGTTCTTTTGCCTTTCTTGCACTCTCTCTAACCTTGGCAGCAGCTTTAGCTTTATTAATGATTATTTCAGCAATTTTTTCATTTTCTTGAGATTTTAAAAATTTTGTGAGCTCTTTTGTTACAATTGCTTCAACCTCTACTCTCGCCTCGGGGTTTCCTAATTTGGTTTTTGTTTGGCCTTCAAATTGAACGTTACGCATTTTAATTGCCAAAACAACGGTAATTCCCTCACGAAAATCTTCACCCATAAAGTTTTGTTCTTTTTCTTTTAACAAAGAGTTGGAACGAGCATATTCATTAAAAACCTTTGTCCATGCAGTTCTAAATCCCGTTTCATGCGTTCCACCTTCGGTTGTTGGAATATTATTTACATATGAAAAACTATTTTCGGTATACGAATCAGTATACTGAATGGATGCTTCTAATTTAACTAGATTGCTCTCACCTTCTAAATGGATAGGAGGATTAAAGAGCTTGTTTTTTCCCTCGTTTAAATATAACGTGAAATCTTTTAAACCACCTTCATAACAAAAAGTATCATTTTGTTTTGAGCGTTTATCACAAAGCTCAATCATGATACCTTTATTTAAAAAAGCTAATTCTCTTGCACGTTTAGCGATAATATCGTAATTAAAAGTAAGGTCTTTAAAAACCCTTATGTCAGGCATAAAGGTTACAGAAGTACCCGTTTTATTACTTTCTCCAACTAATGTCAAAGGCTTTAAGGCAACCCCGGAATGCATTTTGCCATTTTCATCTGCAAAAGAAGCAAAATCCATACTATATTTTTTTCCGTTTTTACAAACTGTAACTTGAAGCCATTCTGAAAGTGCATTAGTAACAGAGGCTCCCACTCCATGAAGTCCTCCAGAGTAACCATAATTGTCATTATTAAATTTTCCACCAGCATGAAGCTGGGTAAAAACCACCTCCACACCACTCTTTTTAAGCGTTGGATGTAAATCAACTGGAATTCCTCTACCATTATCTTCAACTGTTGCACTTCCGTCAGCATTAATAGTAATACTTATTTTATTTCCAAAACCATTAGACACCTCATCGATTGAGTTATCAACAATTTCCCACAAAAGATGGTGAAGACCTTTAGAACCAGTTGTTCCAATATACATTCCAGGTCTAAGTCTAACAGCATCTAAACCTTCTAAAACAACAATATCTTTACTTTCGTAACTATTTCCTGACATTTTTCTCTCCGTAAATTAAATTATACCACAAAAAACTATTTAAAAATCAATAATTTTCTCCCTTCAGATTTAAGCATGCAACTTTTTTATCATCGCTATTATAAACGTAACTTCCGCTCACAACAATATCCGCTCCTTTATCAAACAACTTTTCCGCGATTTCTGGAACAATCCCACCATCTATTTCTATTAAAAATTTTAAATTATTTTGTATCCTAAAATTATTTAGTTTTTCAACCTTTTCATAAGTTTCAGATAAAAAGTTCTGACCGCTTTTCCCAGGCTTAACACTCATTATTAAAATCAAATCAAAATACCTAGCCAATTCAAGTATTTTTTCAAAAGGTGTTTCAGGCTTAAAACTAAGACCAGCCAAAGCCCCTTTTTCTTGAATTTGTTTTACAACTTTTAATAATCGTCTTTCACTTTTGAAACTTTCATAATGAATTGTTAAAATATTTGCTCCAGCTTCCACATAATCTGAATATTTATTTTTTAAATCCATAGTCATCAAATGTACATCCAACATTAAAAGTGAATGAGCGTTTATTTTTTTTATAGTTTCAAGCGAAAGTAAGTCCCTTCCTACAAACTTTTCATCCATAACATCGCAATGTAAAAAGTCACAAGTATCACTTAAAAGGTTGGCATATTCCAAAAGCTCCCCAAAGTTTTTAATTGGTTCAGTAGAAACTGAAATCATTTTTTTAGCCATGATTTTTAACAAATTCCTCCTTCAAAGTTTCAAAGATTTCCAAATAGCGTTCATATCTATTTTGGTCTATTTCACCAAGATTAACACTTTTTTTAACACCACATTCTTCAACACTTTCTTTTGTGTGGGTGCAAGATTTATATTTGCATCCAACATGCGAAGCTAAAAAGTCGGGATAATAGTAACATAATTCAAAATAATTAACTGGTAAAAACTTTTCGCTAAGACTTGAAAATCCTGCGGTATCTGCAATAAAAGTATTTTTTTCTAACTTGTAAAGTTTGGCACTTCTTGTAGTGTTTTTGCCTCTCTGAATTTTTTTAGATAGTTCGCCTTCAAGAGTAATATTAGAATTATAAATTTTGTTGATCAAAGCTGATTTTCCCACTGCAGATTGCCCTGCAAAAGCGCATATATGCCCCTTCATTTGATTGTGTAAATTTTCTAGATTATCACTTGTTTTGGCTGACAAAAATAAAAGTGGACAAACATTCTTATAAATTTTTTCAACATTTTTCAAAAAAGCATTGTCCGAGATGTCGATTTTATTGATACATAAAACAGGCTTCACTCCGTAAGCCAAAGAAAACAAAATTAACTTGTCCACTATTTTAAAATCTGGCTTAGGTGTTTGTGCGATAACAATAAAAAGTTTTTCTAAGTTTGCAATTGATGGGCGCAAAAACAAGTTTTTTCTTGGATAAATCTTTTCTATAATTTTCAAATTTTCATCATACTCAACAAAATCACCAACGTAAATGCCCTGCTCTTTTAAATTTTTACGTGCTAAAGAGGCTTGTTTATTGCCATTGCATTCAAGCTCAAACATATTAGATTTTTTTTCAACTACTAAAGCTTTCATTCAACAAACTTTCCTATTTCAAGTTTTTTACCATTCAAAAATGCCTTAGCGGTCATTATTTTTTTATTTTCTGGTTTAAGCTCCAAAATTTCAACAAAACCATCTTCGCAAGAAAAAACAAGACCTTGTTTTGGGTTAGCAACAACAAGTTGTCCACAACCTTGATGAGGTATTTCAGCCTCTACTTTTTTTGCTTTATAAACCAAATATTTTTCGCCATCAAACTTAAAATAACAGGCAGGATTAGGAGAATATGCTCTTATTTTATTACAAATTTTATTAGCTGGCTTTTCAAAATTAATTTTTGAATTTTCCTTTTTAAACATTTTAGTTTTTGTAGCTAAATCTTCGTTTTGTTTAATATATACCGCCCTGCCACTTTCAATTAAATCAAGAGCTTCAATCAAAAGCTTCCCACCTATGTTAGCACATCTATTCATAAGGGTTTCACAATTATCATCTTCTAAAATTTCAAATTCTTGTTGCAATAAAATGTCACCTGTATCAACTCCAGCATCTGTTCGCATGATGGTAACTCCAGTCGTTTTTTCTCCACGCAAGAGCGCAGTTTGTATGGGAGATGCTCCTCTGTATTTAGGAAGAAGTGAACCATGTACATTAATAATATTATATTTAGGAATATCAATAATTTCTTGAGATAAAATCTGTCCAAAACTAGCTGTTACAAAAATATCAGCATTCAAACTTTTTAAAATTTCTACGCCTTCAAATCTTATCTTTTCAAATTGATAAACTGGGATACCTTTCTCTATTGCAAAAACTTTAACTTCTGGCATGCATAGTTTATTTCCACGACCACTTGGCTTGTCTGTCGCACAAACAACCGCAACAACTTCATGTCGCGAATTTACAAGATGTTCAAGACAAATTTTTCCAAAATGAGGAGTGCCCATAAAAACAATTTTCATCAATTATTCCTCCGCTTTGTCAATGAATAATATCCCATTTAAATGGTCAACTTCATGACAAATACATCTGGCCAAAAATTTTTCTCCAGTAACCATAAATTCATAGCCATATCTGTCCTGTGCCTTAACCGTCACTTTATATGGTCTTTTCACTTTTTTGTGCTCGCTACCAACTGAGAGGCAACCCTCTTTTTCAATATCTTCACCCTCTTCATGAACTATCACAGGATTAACAAGTTCAAGACGCATGTTGTTGACGTGAACAACAACAACCCTTCTTAAAACTCCAACTTGTGGAGCTGCCAGCCCCATGCCATCATTTGCGAACATGGTTTCCCACATGTCGTCTAATAAATCTTCTAATCCCTCATCAAATTTAACAACAGGCTTAGAAATTTTTCTTAGTGTTTCATCTCCAACTTTTACTATTCTTCTCAATGCCATAAAATTACCTCTTAACTTAAATTTTGAGGGTTAACCTCAACAAAAATGCTCACATTTGCATGTGCTGATTCATCACAAATTTTATAAAGTTTAGATAAAATTTGGGACTCACGATTTTTTGAAATTCGCATTAAAATTTGATATCTGTGCTTATTTTTTATTTTAGAAATAGGAGATTTCATAACAGAAAGATAAATAAAATCTTTTTTAAAATCTTCCTCATTTGAAAGTGCAGAAACTTTGGAATAAGCACTTTTAACAACATCTAACAGAATTTTATCATTTTCAGATGAAAAAAGCAAGCGCACTATTGTTGAAAAAGGCGGAAAATGTGTGGTTTGGCGAAGGTTAATTTCCTTATTATAAAAGCCCTCATAATCATAGTTCGCTGAAAATCTATATACATAATGTTTAGGGCAATAAGTTTGAAGCACAACACTGCCCTCACTCTTTTCCCGTCCAGCCCTACCACTAACCTGTGTAACTAATTGAAAAGTTCTTTCCGCACTCTTATAATCTGAATGAAAAAGACTTTGGTCTGCATCAATTATTCCCACAAAAGTGACATCTTTAAAATCATGACCTTTGGCAATCATTTGAGTGCCAACCAAAATGGCAGGTTTTGATTTTGAAAACTCACTTAAAATCTTCAGATGACCATTTTTATTTTTTGTTGTGTCATTATCCATTCTCAAAATTTTTACATCAGGAAAAATTTGATTTAGTCGATCGACAACTTGCTCGGTTCCTACAGCACCTTGTTTAATAGATTCACTATGACATTGAGGACATACAGTAAGTGCTTTATAATTCTTGCCACAATAGTGACATTTTAATTTATCTTCGTGTTTGTGATATACCAAAGACACATCACAATCACTACACTTTGCAATATATCCGCACTCTCTACATATCATAAAAGAAGAAAATCCCCTTCTATTAATAAAAAGCATAGCTTGTTTATTAGCCTTTATTGTCTTTTGCAACTTACCAAGCAAAGCATTTGAAAAAATGCTAGTATTACCTTGCTGCAATTCCCCTAACATGTCCACTATATTAATTTCAGGCAATGGTCGATTATTTACCCTTGTAGGAAGTGATACAAGTTCATATTCACCTTTTTTTGCCAAATAAAAATGCTCTATACTAGGAGTTGCACTTGCTAAAACTAAAGGGCATTTATTAAATTGGCAACGAAATTTGGCAATATCATGAGTTAAATATCTTGGATTTGAGTCACTTTGATAACTTGAATCATGCTCTTCGTCAATAATTACTATTCCAATATTCTCTATGGGTGCAAAAATAGCCGATCTTGCTCCTATTACAACTTTTGCATTTCCATTTAAAATTCTTGACCACTCATCAAACTTTTCGCCTGCGGAAAGACCACTATGAAGAATGGCTACATTGTTATCAAATCTGCTTTTCAAGGCAGAAAGCACCACTGGAGTTAAAGAAATTTCTGGCACAAGCAAAATAGCAGTTTTTCCATTTTTTAGTACATTTTCAATACATGAAAGATAAACCTCTGTTTTTCCACTGCCAGTCACTCCATGAAGAAGTATTGTCTTATCTTCAAATAAGCAAATTTTTTCTATTGCCGCCTTTTGATATTTTGTATGTTCCACATTTTTTAATTTTTGTGGCAATACATCTGGAATTCTTTCAACTTTTACTTTTTCTTCTAGCAAAATATTATCTTTTTTTAACTTATCTAATGCGCTATGTGTGTACAGCTTCGACAAAACGCTCGTCTTTTCCCTTTTATTTTCTTTTAAGTATAATATTAAAGAAAAGATATTTTTTGAATTTTTACGAAGCTTGTTTGCATACTCATCAATATCAATGTTTTCATTTAAAGAAAGATAGGTTGAAAAAAGTTCACCCACCTTATTTGTTCTAAGTTCACTTGGCAAAAACAACCTTAAAATATCAATATATTTCAAATGATATTTTTCCCGCATGAATTCAACTAATGCCAATCTTTCTTGATTTAGAATCGCAAAATTATCAATTTTTTTTATTATTTTTTTAATATTCCCAGAAAATTTTGCTTCTTCATCAATTTTTAAAACATACCCTTCAATCACTCTTGAACCAAAAGGCACCAAAACACGACAACCCAAAACATCATCAGTTTCGGTCTGATATACAAATATTTTATCAACAGCACTTGATAAAACGTCTACAATCACATGAGCATATAACATTTTTACCATTGTATCCTAATAATTTTAATAAAAAATAACCTGTCAAATATGACAGATTATAACATAACTGAAACTAAAAAACAAAATTAAACTTGGTCACTAGAAGTTATTTTTCCTTCATAGATTTCTTCAGCAGCCCAGCTTACAGACTTAATATCACTTTTTTCAAGTTCAGCAGGAATTCTTTTCTCCAATTCTTTTGCTCTTTTAGCCATAACACAAACAAGTTTATATTTATTTCCATCCATTTTTTTTGCCAAATCATCAATTGGCGGTTCTATCATCATATTATCACCTCAAAAATTAATCAAATTAGTTGAATGATTTCAACCTTAAAAAATCAAGAAGTTATGAGAATAAAAGTTATCATAAACGATATTTTAAATTTCCATAAACTCATTAAACTTTTGTATTATAGCATAAAAAAAACAATTTGAAAAGGATTTTACTAATTTTTCTTATTTTTTTCGTTTAATGATTCAAGCGCAACTCTTGTAGCTTCTATAACAAAGGCGCTAAATGTACAGTTAGTACCTTTTATTTCTTTTTCAACTCCTTCAATAATGTCATTTGGAAATCTGATTCCTTTATTTGTAGTTGGTGGAACAGAAGGTATTTTAAATTCTCTCATGTGGTTCTCCCTTGTAATTATTTTAATTTGTCACTCTTTAATTTAAAATCAAATCAACTCATAACAAATTTCTATTTTAATTTTAAATCATTAGAAGTGTAATGTCAGTTCTACATTTGTTGTGTTTTTGTAATACATATTGCTTTACTTATAACTTTTCAACATTTTTAAACTTAACCCTATTATCAAAAATTTTCATAATAAGAGAAAGTTTTTCATTATCACATCTTTCCCCATAAAGCACAATTTGTCTTGGACAAAGACCAATTAAAGATGTCACAAGATTTTCCTCATCACAAATCTCAATTGATTTATCTAATTCATCAAAAATTTTAAAATTTTCGCCTTCCAAATAAACATTTAATGTATCGTGTGAAATTTCCAAATTATCAACCAAAAATTTAAGTAAATCTATAAAATTATCATTACAAATCAAGAAACAGCCATTATCATTGGCAATTGAAGCAAGCTCCTCCCATTTTTCTCTTATCGACTTTAATTTAAAATAATAAAACGATTCTAAAGAGATATCTTTATTATTTTCAATCACTAGTTGCTTAGAAATTAAAAAAGCATCAGTTTCTTTATCAAAACTAATAAGTGCTTTTTTAAGTGCATCAAAGTAAAGACCTTCTTTAATAGGTAAATTTAAAGACTTTGTCAAAAATTCTTCTTTAAAGTAGGTGCATATTGTTTCAATAATAGAATTGGTTAAAAAAACAGTGGCTCTGTCCTTGTCATATTCTTCACAGGCAAGCATAACTTTAATCTGATGATTTTCCTCAAACTTTTTAACATATGCACCTAATTCTTCCATTTGTTTTTTTAAATAGTTAAATAAAAAATTTGCCGCTTTAAGATGTTTAGGTTCAAGACATACGCATATTTCCCACATAAGTTGCTCCTTGCTCATTGTATTGTATGCAAAGAAAAAAGCTCTATACACCATTTTTTTTGACTAATTTAAAAGAAAGCTAAGAAGTTGAATTAAAGAATAATTAACACATTTATTTGACAAATGATACCCTAGCTATAAAGAAATATGCTATTATTTGCACTTGTTTTATCGCATAATTGAGATATTGAGGTAGTTATGAAAAAAAAAATTGCTATATTTATTTTAAGTCTTCTATTTTGCATTCCAATTTTTTCGGGATGTAATGAAACTATTTATGACCATCAAATATTTGTAACATCGTCAGATATTCGCCTAGGCAGTGTAAATGGAGATGGCATTTACAAAACAAACCAAATTGTTAAATTGACTGCGACACAAAAAAGTGATGAAAATAAATTTGTTTGCTGGATAAAAGACAATGAAGTTGTTTCAAATGAAATTACATATGAATTTACAGCTACAAAACAAACTGAAGGCAAATATACCGCAGTTTTTTATTCACCTAACTCAAATTTTTTATATCTTGAAAAAATAATTTTAATTCCCAACTCAGTTGAAACTTCTTATGAGTTAAATGAACTCATAATTACGCTTTCAAATAAAGAAATTTTTAATAACAATTCACTCAACATACTTTTATCAAATAATTCCTCCCCAGAAGAATTTGAAATAGAATCAAAAAATGTTTACAACAAAAACAATGAAATTGGGCTAACCGTCACAACAAGGATAAACAATTCAGTGGTAATAAACAATGCTATCTTTACTATAACTGATGAAAGTTTGATACAAGTAGATTTTAATTTAAATGTTAATATCAATAACGTATCATTAAAACTTTCCTTAGTCTTTAAACCTTTAGGATTTAATGAAGGATGAAATTACCCAATTTTTAGGAATAGAAATGCTCTCCGTGTGTAGACATATTAATAAGATTGAAGATAAGCGAAATAAGCCTTGAAACATGACTTAAAGCAGGAGTTTACTAAAGTAAATGATTGTTTTAGGTCTTTTTTTAGCTACGAACAAAGTAAAATTTTTTATTATTTTACCTTATTGACGTTGTTCAGCCTGATAATAAAAGTGCTCTTTTTTAATTATCAATAAATATTGTAAAACGATTTAAGAAGTTTAACCAGAGCCTCATTATTAAAAGCTCTAGTAAAACTTGATTTTAAAAATATGGAAAAACTCTATTTATAATTAATAAGATATTTCGCAAAACATGTGTAACTTGACAGTCCACCTGTAACAAAAGTATTGTTTGGTTTATTTGTAAAGTTCGGTAGTTGTTGTTAAATATAAAACTCAAGTTATTAAAATTTTTAATGAATAAAATTAATACCTAACAACTCATATTTATTTTTATTCATTAAGATGTATATTTATTCATTCTATATATAGCTTTATATTTATGCAATATTATGAATATTTATAAATATCAAGACATAAACATAAGATTTTAAAACTTACATATAATAGCATTATGAAAACAATAGTATTGACAGGTGGAGGAAGCGCTGGACACGTAACACCAAATCTTGCACTTATCCCACAGCTACAAAAACATTTTGATAATATTTGTTACATAGGTACAAATGGCATTGAAAAAACATTAGTTGAATCTGCCCATCTTCCATTTTATGAAATAGAAGCATTTAAGCTTGAGCGAAAACTCACATTTAAAAATCTACTTTTGCCTTTTAAGCTTTTTAAAACAATCAAACAAGCAAAGAACCAATTAAGAAAAATTTCTCCCGATGTAGTATTTTCAAAAGGAGGATATGTTTCTCTGCCTGTAGTTATTGCCGCAAAAAAATTAAAAATACCAGTAATTTCGCATGAAAGCGATATTTCTATGGGACTTGCTAACAAAATTATTTTGAGATATGCAAATTGTGTTTGCACCAGTTTCTCCTCAACTGCTGAAAAAAATAAAAAGTGTATCTATACTGGCTCTCCTGTAAGACCTCAAATAAAACAAGGCAAGTCATATATAGCACGAAAAATAACTGGCATAGACAATCAAAGGAAAACAATAATGTTCTTTGGAGGCAGTTTAGGCGCCGAGGCAATCAATAATTTTGTATTTAGCTGTTTAGATGAATTGTTGCTGGAATATAATGTCATTCACATTACAGGTAAAAATTGCCAAACCCAAATTCATAAACCAAATTATTATTCTTGTAAATATACCAATCAAATAGAGCATTTTTTTGCATTATCAGATGTTGTAATTTGCCGTGCAGGTTCAAACTCGATTTTTGAATTATTATGCATAAAAAAACCAATGATACTTATACCTTTGCCTAAAAAGGCATCTAGAGGAGACCAAATTGATAATGCAAAATATTTCGAAAAGCATGGATATGCAAAAGTTATTTGGCAAGAAGATTTAAATAAAAGCAACTTTTTAAAAACTTTAAATTCAATGAATTTAGAAAACATAAGCCAAAAACTTTCATCATCTAATTTGACCAATGGCAATGAAAATATTGTTAAACAAATTTTAAAATATATCAAATAGTTTATTAAAAAACACTTAAGGCATTTTATGTTAAAAAAATATAATTAGTAACTGTAACAATAAATAAACATATTTTTTACATAAAAAAAATCTCACTTTTTTAGTGAGATTTTATTTATTATTTTTAGTTTTCTTCTGAAGTTGTTTCATTAGTATCAGTATCATTAGTTTCACTTTCTTTTAACTTTGAAATTGCTGCTTCAACATCTTCAATATCTTGTTTGATTTGAGCAACAGTTGTAGTTAAAATTCTGTAAGAAGTTTCCAAAACTGGATATCTTTCTTCACTATTTTTAATTACCTCTTCGCAATGAGCAACTGACATTCTAAGTCCATCAAGAAGGTCAAGATCTTCCTCAAGTTTATGAGCTTTTTCCTCATCAATGTCAACAATATTGTTAACACCATACAAAAGAACTTTTTGTTTTGCAACAAGGGCTTCCCTTCTTCTAAGTTTTTTCTTATCACTTTCCAAGTTCTTTCTAACTCTCATTAGTGGAAGATATTCTTTTTTAATGCCTCTAAGTTCTTTTTCGTTATTTTTAAGTCTTTCTTTCAAAGTTTCAAGACGTTCTTCGTATTCTTCCAAAGACATAGCTGGCTTAGTTTCTTCCATAGTGCTATCTTTAGCTTTATCAAGAAGTTGTTCAAGTTCAAGTTTTTCGCGTTCCAATCTCTCTTTTTCTTCCTGAGATTGTCTTTCAACAACAACAAGTTGTTCACGATTTTTTTCGCTTTCCTCTTTCAATTTCTCAAATTCAGCAATCTTAGCTTCAAGTTCTTTTCTAAGTCTTTCATTTTCTGCTGTTTTTTCTTCAATCTCTTTTTGAACGTCATCTAAAGTTTCAATTTCAGTTTCTTCAGCAACAGTTTCTTCAGTGCTATCTTCAATATTCTCATCATTTTGAGAATCTTCAGTTTCAACAACTTCTTCTGATTTTTCTTCTATTTCTTCTTCATCTAAATCAAGATCATCTAAGTCAAAATCATCGTTGAAGAAGACATCATCGAAATCAAATTCATCTTCATCTTTAGTTGTAACATCTGCAAATACATTTTGCTTTTCTGTTGCAGCTTTAAGTTTTTCTTGTTTAAATCTTTCCTCTTCCTCTCTGAGTTTTGCAAAAGGATCTTCCTCTTCAACGTTTTCAGGTTCTTTTTGTTCCTCAACAACAGGCTCTTCTTTAACAGGCTGTTCATTAACCTGTTCCTGTTCACTTTTCAAAAGTTTTTCTTCTTCAAGTGCACGGTCGTAATCAACCTGGGCATATTCTTCCTCTTTTTTATCTTCAACTGGAGCATATGTAAGAGCTTCCCTCTTTGTCATTTCAAGTTTTTCTTTTTCATATTCTCTAATTGTTTGCTTGATTTTTTCTTTTTCATCTTCTTCTTTAACTTCAACGTCTTTATTTTTAGATTTTTTTCTTAACGCACTATTTTCAGGGTCAAGAACAGAGATGAGAAGGTCCCCTAAAAAGAAAATAAGAAATCCACCTGCCACAATAATTCCAATAATGGCAAGCACATTCAAAAGAACTTCTCCAAAATTTACTGCAAGTAAGGTGTTCATAAAATAATTCTCCTTTAATTTTTGTTTGGTGGAAACGGTGGGATTTGAACCCACGTCCGAATAGGCTGTGTTTTGCCTTTCTCCGTGTGCAGTTTATGATTTAATTTCATTCAAGATTCTTCCATAAACAAAATAAACTTGAACAAGTCACAAATTAAATTTCAAAAACCCGTGACAAAATTTTTGAAACTTCCTACTCAAATTGATGCCAATTAAATTTTTAATAGGAGAAAAATTTATTGACAAGTTGCGTTAGGCTGCAACTGCGCCGTAATTGTTATTTGCGTTTATTTTTTGACCAAGTTTTAAGGTAGGCTCAGCCAACTACCACACGCTTTATACAAAATCAAGTCCCAATCGTCGAAACCTATCGTCCCCTCAAATCGCTTTTCAAACTTCTGTCAATTTCTCTTTTGACAACTTCATTTGCCTTTGTTTGCCGTTTATCATAAAGTTTTTTACCTTTAGCAAGAGCAATTTCAACCTTAACAAAGCCGTCTTTAATATAAACTTTGGTAGGAACAATTGTCATGCCTTTAATGGTCTTTTCTTTAAGTAGTTTAGCAATTTCGCTTTTGTGAAGAAGCAGTTTGCGATTACGTTTTGTGTCAGGGCAAAAGTTTTTTGCTTTCTCATATGGTTTAATATATGCATTTTTCAAAAAAATTTCATCATTTTCTAAACTAACAAAACTTTCTGCAATGCTAATTCCACCATCTCGAATTGATTTAACCTCACTCCCGACTAAAACAATTCCGGCTTCAAATGTTTGTGAAATAAAGTAGTTAAAATATGCCTTTTTATTTGTTGCTACAACCTTCATTTCTTCTCCAATTATATCACTAGTTATTTAATATTTCAATACCAAATTTAAATTTTTTTGAAAAAAAGCGTTAATTTTATACTTTTTTTAGTGTAAATTCAATTTTTCTGTCAAAAACATTGCAATTTGCAACAATAACAGTCACCTTATCGCCTATGCTAAAACAATGTTTTTGCCCCTTTAATTTTAATGACTTTTCAAAGAATAAATAAGAATCATCATCCAATGTTTCTAATTTTACAAGTCCTTCAACAGTGTTTTCCAACTCAACAAAAAAACCAAAGCTAGTTACACTACTAATTATTCCTTCAAATTCTTTTCCAACAAATTTTTTCATATACTGAACTTTTTTTAAATCGTCAGCATCTCTTTCAGCCTCATCCGCGCTGCGCTCTTTTTGACTAGACTGTTCACAAGCCTCAAAAACAAATTCTTTTAAATCTTTAGAAAAGTTTTTACCAGCAAGTTTTTGCTTTATTATTCTATGAATTAAAAGGTCTGGATATCTCCTTATAGGAGAGGTAAAATGACAGTAGTATTGTAACGCCAAGCCAAAATGTCCTAAACACTCATTAGAATATCTAGCTTTCTGCAATGACCTTAAAATCATTTTGTTTAAAGATTCTTTCAAAGGATTGTTTTCAATCAATCTTAATATTTGTTTATAATAACTTGGAGTTATAACACTTGGAGCTGGAGGACAAGTTATTCCAATTCCAGCTAAAAAATCAATTAAATTTTTTAATTTTTCATTTGTAGGAGATTCATGAATTCTATATGCAAAAGGAATTTTTAAATTTGCAAATTCTTTTGCCACAGTTTCATTACATATAATCATAAAGCTCTCTATAAGTTTATGTGCATCATTTCTTTCCCGCTTGGAAATTGATAAAACTTCGCCATTTTCGTTTACTTCAAAATATGGTTCAGCAATATCAAAGTCTAGCTCTCCACATTCTACGCGTTTTTTCTTTAAAAGTTTCGCAAGCTGGTTCATTTTAATTAAAGTATCTTTTAAGTTTTTAGTCTTAGCGTTCACTTTTCCAAGAAGGGCGTCATAAACCTCGTCATAGGTCAATCTTGCCACACTTTTGATATAGCTCTCACATATTCTGTGATTAACAACTTCTCCCTCTTTATTTATTTCCATAAAAACAGATAATGTTAACCTAATTTCGTTTTCAAAAAGAGAACAAATACCGTTAGAGATGCTCTTTGGAAGCATAGGAAAAGTCATTGTAGGAAAGTAAACGCTTGTTCCCCTCAAAAATGCTTCTTTGTCTAGAACACTATCTTTTTTAACGTATTCACCTACATCGGCAATATGAACACCAAGTTCATAGTTGCCATTTGGCAAAATAGAAAGAGATACAGCGTCATCCAAATCTTTTGCATCAGCGCCATCTATTGTGAAAATTGTTCGTTTAGTGAGATCCATTCTTTTTTCTAAATCTTTTTTAGAAATGCCTTTTTTTGAAATTTTTTCCGCATTCAAGGCAACCTCTTCTGGGAACTTTTCATAGATGTGATGAGCTCTTAAAATGGCAAGTTCCAAGGTTTGTTCGCTTTCACTTTCGCCCAAGATTTCAATTACTTGACCTAAAAATCTATCTTTTTCATTTTCTGGTTGATATGTTAATCTGCAAACAACTTTATCCTCAATTTTTGCGCCAAATAAGTGGCGTTTTTCAACCTTAATATATCTTGTTATTTTATTATTGTCTGGAACCACAAAAAAATCTTTTTTTATTTTTATAAGATTTCCAACCAATTCGTTGTTGCTTCTTTTGGTAATTTTAAAAACAACGCCTTCTTTTTTATTACCCTCACCCTGTTTTACTTTTACCATGACCCTGTCGCCATCTATAGCACCTTTAGCTTTTTTTGGAGGAATAAAAACATCTTCGTTCAAATCACTGCAAAAACAAAAGTTATAATTTTTGCCAGTTCCTATAAAAACACCTTCATACACTTTTTCTTTTGAAGAAGAATTTTGAGTCTTTTTTTTGCCATTTGAATTTTTTTGATTTTGTTTAGATTTTTTGTTTTTGCCACCAATTAAAAAAACTCCGTCAGATGCGGAGGATGAAAAATCAACTAGATTTTTTTTATTTTTTTTCATATTAATCAACTCTTGTTAATGAACAAAGAAACAAAGTATAAAACAATACAAACAGCAATTATGCTAACCATAATAATTGTTGTTTTTTTGAGTTTACCGTCCCTTGTTTCACCTTTATTTTGTGAGTAATAACTTTCTTGCACACCTGAAATGACATTTGTTCCATTAGATGAATTTTCAGATTGCAAAAGTACAGTAACAGTCATAATGATTGCGCAAACAAAAATAATTCCAATTAAAACATATCTTATAATAGGAAAAGATTTTGTAATCCAATCAGCTTGAGTAGCAGCTAAAACAAAATTAGTCAAATTCATTTTTTCACATCCTTTAAATAGTACAAAGTAAAATTAAAATTGCGGTTGACAAAATTGCAATAATAATTGGGAAAACATAATTTTTTTTAATGGCATTAACATTGAATACTCTTTTAACAACAATTCGCATGCTCAATAAAATTAAAATACTTAAAAGAACAATAATTGTTATAAAAAGTATGTTATTACTTGTTCGCAAATTATGAACAGATGTTTTTATCGCCAAAAACCAGTCTTGAATAAAAGAGGCAAGTAAATTCATGTTTTCTCCTTTTGTTAGAATATCATTTTCTAAATTAGTTTGTCAACGATAATGCGTTTTATATAGATTAAAATCAAAATTTTCTTTTTAAAATATCAGATAGCAACAAAATTTTAATTTGCCTTGGCAAGCCTTTAAGAACTTTTCCCAATTCCTCTCCTGTCAAATCATCATCATAACCATAATTGCCCAGAGCGCTTTTGCCATAGGAATTCATATCATAATCATCAAACGATTGCTCAAGAAATGAATCAAGTTCTGACATGCTCATATCATCAAAGTTAGGATATTGAGTTTCATCAAATATATTTTCATCAACTTGTTTTCGCCTTAAATCTTCAAACATTTTATCAATGTCAATTTCTTCTTGTTCTTGAAGATTTTCCACAAAAAGTTTTTCACTAGGTTGCTCTTCCTCTTCATTAAAGGACTGTACTTCTGGCAATTTACCATACTCTACATTTTCCTCTTTGATTTTAGTATCATAATCTTCTTTAGCATGAGAGGATTCACTTTCAATTTTATTTTTTTTAGATGTCTTTTCCTTTTTTATTTTTGGCGTCTTATTTTTTTTAAAAAAGTTTTTTCCTTTATCTAGAAAAACGAAAATTAAAAGTACTAAAAGTGCAATTCCAGCAATAATAAGGAACTCTTTCACCTTTATTTTCTTCCTTTCTTTTCATCACTATTTCCAGCCAAAGAATTTCTCATAGCTGTATCAGAGTTGAGATTTTGGATTTTATAGTAGTCCATTACTCCCATTTGCCCCTT
This sequence comes from uncultured Clostridia bacterium, assembly GCA_937992055.1. Classification (GTDB taxonomy): domain Bacteria; phylum Bacillota; class Clostridia; order Christensenellales; family UBA1242; genus CAJKWP01. The sequence continues at coordinate 82,233 of CALKLQ010000041.1, forward strand.
CTTAATAGCTTCTGCCATTGCCTTAGGAACTTCTGCCTCTGCGGACAAAACCATTGCTTTCATTTCTTGGGTTCTGGCACGCATCTCTTGTTCTGCGGCAGTAGCCATAGCTCTTCTTTCCTCAGCTTTTGCCTGAGCAACCGTTTTATCTGCCTCTGCTTGGTCCATCATAAGTCTAGCACCAATATTTTTACCAACATCAATATCGGCCATGTCAATAGAAATAATTTCATAAGATGTACCTGAATCTAATCCCTTTGCAAGCACGGTTTTAGAAATCAAATCTGGATTTTCAAGCACAACAGTGTGAGTTTCTGCAGAACCTACAGTGGTTACAATTCCCTCACCAACACGGGCAAGTATGGTTTCCTCTCCAGCACCACCAACAAGTCTGGCGATGTTGGCTCTAACTGTAATTCTTGCCTTAACTTTAAGTTCTATACCATTTTTAGCAATAGCAGAAATCCAATCTGTTTCTATTACTTTTGGTGTTACACTTTGTCTTACAGCAAGAGAAATATCACGACCAGCTAGGTCGATAGCTTTAGCCAAATCAAGAGACAATGCAAATTTTGCACTGTGTGCAGAAATAAGAGAATTGACAACTTTTTGAACATCACCACCAGCCATATAATGGGTTTCTAAATCAACTATCTCAATATTTAAACCTGCTTTTTTTGCCTGAATATAAGCATCAATTATGTATGAAACTTTAATTCTACGCATTTTCATACCAACAAGTCTTGTCATAGAAACGTGTGCACCTGAAACAAGTGCAACAAACCAAGTTTTAATAGGAACAACTGCAAGCACAACGGCAAGCATAACAACTAAAAGCCCTAAAACAACATATAGAACAATTTCCCATGTTGCAACTAATAATAAACTCATTTTATACCTCCATCTAGAGCAATATATATTACATTATTTTCCACACCAGTAACTACCACATTATTTCCGGCTTCTATAACCTCATTTGATAAGACATCGAAAATTTTATCGTCTATTCGCATTTTCCCTACTGGTTTACATTCAGTAATCAATATTCCATGCTTTCCTATAAGATCAACGTTTTCATTTTTACTTACATCAGAATAATCAATTGGAATAGCGGTTTTGTTTTCAACTAAGGCAGACTTGCCAATCAATCCATATTTGGCGGAACGAATGAATATTAAAAACAAAAGAGTGAAAATTAATGCTAAAATCATTACAATAATAAAAACTTGAATAATTGAGCCAGAAAAAACGGCGTGAAGAACTATTCCACCAATTTCGCAAATGATGCCAAAAATACCAAAAAATCCAAAGCCAGGAACAATTGCTTCAACAAAGCAAGAAATGATTCCAACTACTAACAAAATTATTACTATCCAAGATGTTTGAGTTGTAAGTTTTACAAGCTCTTCCCAGAACATATAATCGCTCCTTTTTCAAGATAATAATAACATATTAATTTAACTTTGTGAAGATGTAATTTTAAAAAAATTTTTACTAAGATTAGCATTAGTTTACTAAGCTAAATTTTAATCTGTAAATCTCTTATAAAAAAAGAAAAGTTGTTGAACGTAGGCAGACAAATCTTTAAACCTATCCACCAATTTTTCTCGCATTATCTTTCTATTTGTTTCTTCTTTATCAAAATATTGTTGATAAACTTTTTCTATCCAAGTATCAACAGGAAAAACATCCTTTTTCCCATAAACAGACATCAAAATACAATCTGCAACCTTGCTTCCTATCCCACAAAACTTTAGTAATTCCTCTTTTAAAATAGAGGTCTCGAGTGAAGCATAATCTGTCAGCATTTGAAAATCCATTGCGTGTATCAATCTTACAAGTTGACTTGCTCTATATCCGCAACCCGCTTCAACAAAAAATTTTTCATCAAGTTGTTTTAGTTTTTCTAAGGTTGGAAAGGCAAAGTATTCGCCCATACTTTCGCCAGAATATTCTCTAATATATTTTACAGAGTTTTTAATACGCTTTATATTATTATTAGCAGAAATCACCCAACTGACAAACATTTCGATCATGTCTTGATTGAGCATTCTAATTCCATGTCCGTATTCTATAATTTGACTAAATTGAGGAAATTTTTTTAATATCTCATTTTTGTAAATATTATAATTTGTATTTAAATCAAAATAATTGATAAAATAATTAATTGACTTGGTATATATTCTATATTTATTATCTTCTTTTATTACTTTTGCACATTTATCTGCGCTTAAAATCAAATAATAATCATCAATTTTTTCGTATGAAAAAATTTGCCCACTTTCAACAATTTGTTCAATATCAAACTGAGTTAAATCTTCTATTTCAATAAAATCTTTTGTTACATTATACATATGTTAATTGTATCACTTTTTTAATTTAAATAAAAGATATTTTATAGACATCAAAAATTTATAAAAAACTTTCTTCCATAAAATACTTTTGGAGTCACCCAATCTAAAACTTTAAACGTTAACTTTAATCATAATTTTTAAAAAAATCTTAAACATTGTGTTTAAGATTTCTTTCAGATTAATAAATAAATTAAATAATATTGACATATTTTTTGTCGCCACTTTGTGAAAAATTAACTTTTCCATCAACAAGGGCATAAATTGTGTAATCTTTTCCAAGTCCAACATTTTTTCCTGGATAAAATTTTGTTCCTCTTTGTCTTACAATTATGCTTCCTGCTGTGACAGTTTGTCCATCACCACGTTTAACTCCCAATCTTTTAGCTTGTGAGTCTCTTCCGTTCTTTGTGCTACCGCCACCTTTCTTGTGGGCAAAAAGTTGCAGATTAATAAACTTCATTACAGACCTCCACTTTCATAAATTTTTCATTTCCAATTTCAATATCCTTTAAACTTACATATAAAGTTTCCATTAATAAACTTGCTTTTTGGGCTTGTTCTTTTGAAAGTTCAAAAGAGAACTCACCTTTATGCTCATTTCGCTTAAAGTCAACGTTAAAATTTAAAACTTTGGTAAGCCCCAAATATGTTGATTGAACAAGTGATGAAATCGCACTACAAAGCACGTCTTCTCCACTAAAAGCTTTTCCAGTGTGACCTTTACAAGAAAGAGAATAAAGAAATTGATTTTTTTTAAAAGTAATTTTCGTCATATTAAACAATCTCAGTAATTTTTACTTTTGTGTAAGGTTGACGATGACCTTGCTTGCTACGAACATTTTTCTTTGCTTTGTATTTGTAAACAACTATTTTGTCACCTTTGCCATGTTCCACAACTTCTGCTTTAATTTTTACATTTTTAACAAAAGGTGTTCCAGCGGTAACCTTTCCGTCCTTTTCAAGCATCAAAGCATTAAATTCCAAAGTTGAGCCAACTTCATTTTCAAGTTTTTCAACGCATACCAAGTCGCCAACTTGAACTTTATACTGCTTTCCACCTGTTTCAATGATTGCAAACATAATTTTCCTCCCTTAAAAATCTCGCTGACATGAGGTGGCACCAGCACTTAAACCCCATTCATGCGGAAAACTTTAAAAGTTATATCACAAACGATATTTAATGTCAAGAATTTTTAGTCAACCATATATTAATATATTAATTAAACATAATCATTTCTAATTAAGTGCTTTTCTGAATTAAGCTAAAAACATAACATACAAAAGATTACACAAGCAAAGAAATAAAATTTCAAAACATAGATTATAAGCAGAAATAACAAATTAACACTGTTTAAGCAACCTACTCAACAATAACACTATCATCACAAACCGAAACTATATCTCCGCTTTCTATCTTTGAAAGTAATTCGTCGCCAAGTTTGTCAACTACTACAATTTCAGACTTATAAAAATTTTTTGCTAAAACTAATCCAGCCAAAACAGAATTAGGCAATTGTTTTGAAGCTAATATGCAAATGGGTGAGCAATTGTTCTCAAGAATGGAAAGAGTGAATAACACATCGACATTAGTATCTTCAAAGTTTTCAACACACAAAACTTTTGAGCTTATGCTTTTTAAATAAATATCGCTTTTTTTATCTTCAACAACAAGATTATTATTTTTTTTAAAAAGCCCTTTTTGAAAACTATTTTTTAAATTTAAAACTCCATGACTTACAACCGCCTGCCCTCTTATAACACCAGGAAGTACACTGCGCCCCTTTAAAGATAATTTCATCTTATCCTCCCGCCACAAATTTGTTTTATAATTTGTTCCTCTTCAAAAAATCTTGCTGTTGAAAAGCATCTTAGTTTATTTGAATTTGTAATTATATTTGTCTTTGAAATTCTTTTCAAATTCATTCCCATTAGCGGACAAAAGCTAGAGATAATTCCACCATATTTAATAAGTTCTTTAAATTCAGGCAATTCTTTGAATTTTTCCATAGTTTTTGAAGATGTTAAAAAATATGTTTTTATTTTAAGCTTATTTTTTTTGTTTTGTCTAAGTTCCCACCCTATTTCATTTGTTAAATTTACAAGTTGATAGAGAGAAAGATGAGGACAACCTAAAATGCACAATTTTGCTTTTGAGTCAGGATTTTTCCACATAATTTCATAGTCTTGTTTATTCTTTTCAAGGTCCTGTTCGTCAATGACAATAGTTTTAATTTTTGATTTGATGATTTGCTTTTTTAACAGTTTTACTTCAGGCGTAATTCCATTAATATGAAACAGTCTAACTTTTCCACCACAAGAAAATCCTGCTGAAAAATCTTTTAAAAAAGCCAAAGTTGGTTGATCTAAGTTCGCTTTTAAAATTTTTTCAAGACCAAATATAATTGGAACTTTGCCCTCACACTTTTTAGCTATTGTTTCACCAAGAAGTTGTGGGTCAATCTCTTTACCAACCTCTAATTTAATTGCAATTCCAGCCCTTCTATTTTCATCAAGCAAAAGTCCATAATTTAATGTTTTTTTCATAATATTGCAAAACAAATCAATAATAGGAGGATTTTCATTGCTTTTTGCGCCCAAAACAGAATTGATATATGTAATAGCTACCGATTCAGACCATGCACAAACATCACCATAATCAATTTTATCTTGTTGTTCAAAGCAACCACAAGAATAAGAATTTACATTTAATTTTTTTAATTCTTGTTCCAAAACATCTTGCCGATTAAAATAAATTTTTTTATAGCTCAATTTTGCGTTTAAAAATTTATGTTTACCAAAAGTATTAGCAAATGGTTTAGGATTTGAAACCAAGTCAATTTTTGATTTTAATCCATGAGATGATAGTTTATTTAATATTAAAATAGCATTGTCAAAAGCTTTAGTGCCATAACTAAAGTGAACCTGCCCTATTGAGGAAGTAATAGGCACTAAATTTTTTGCGCCCACTAAATTTCCATAATCAATTAAAGTTTGTAAAACATTTTTCGTTGTTTCACCCTGTTCACCTTTAAGAATTTGCCTTTCTTCTAAACTTAACCTCATCTTATTTACAACCCTTTTGATATTTTAGCATCAAATTAAATAATCTTTAACATATTTTTGTTCTTAACTTATAAATGCACGCAAAAATTAATCACTAACTAAAAAACTTTGAAATAATAACAAATTATTATAACTACTATATCACAACCTAATTATATTTCAAAATATTTTACTCCACCTCAAAATAAAGTTCAACGCACATTAAAGATTACCTCAAAAATTTTAAATGTGCAATATATATATGCCAACATTTTTTATATTCAATAATTTTACTCTTGAAAATTAAGCGGCATTATGATATAATTTATTATATTTTTTAAAGAGGTAAACAAAATGGCAAAAAGAGAAATTGTTTGGACAAAATATTTAACTATGAGAACCCTGCTTAGAGCTTGGTATGTTTTTGAAAACAAAAATTTCAAACGTGAAATTTTTTTAACAAAAGAATCAACAAAAGCTAGCTTTGCGGCATGTCACAATGCACTTTATAATGGTCTGTATTATCCTGATGAAGAACTTGAAAGTAATACCGCACTAATTAGAATAAAAGAAAAAAGAGAACTCAAAAAAAATGCAACAATAGCCAACTTTATGTCTCCTCAAGAAATTTTAATGAACATACATGCTATGTATGATTGTGCAAACTCAATACATGAAGCTGGTTTAAATGCAACTAATGAACAAATTTACTATCTTTGTAAAGAAAACGGAATAAAACACAATTTGCAACAAGCAAAGCTAAACCCAAAATATATTTGCAATGAACCCGAAGCTCTTGTTGAAGTTCAACCAAACTGCCAAAGATTTGTTAAAAAACTAAAAAACAACTTAAAACTTGCAAGCTTTGTTCCTGCAACTGTTTATAGCGAATTAGATAGCGCAACAAAAAAAGAAAAATTTAATCAAGCTTTAGCAAAATATAAAAAATCATATAATAATTTTTGTTGTGTTCTTGCAAAACATAGTATCATCAGTCAATCTTCAAGAGCAAAGGTGTTTCAAATTGTTGATAGTGCTTTTTACGGCACAAAACTCCCCTACTTTGGTGTAGATTTTCACTCTCTTATTTTAAAAGAAAATGTTGAACAACTTGTAACTAGAAAAGAATTGGAAGCCAACACGGAAAAACTTTCAAAGTTAGCAAAATTTTTGAAAAATACATCTTTTAAAACCATACCTCAACTAGAAACAATCTTACATAATGAGGCAAACAAACTTAGACAAAATTTTATAGAAAATAACAAAACATATCCTGAATGCAATAAAGGTTTTTATAATGCTTTTGCATCCGCTCTATCCCAAGCTTTTGAATTTAAAGATTTGAAAATAGATGAGTTGGGTCAAAACATTGAGGGTGAAGTTGCTGAAATGATACTCAAAATTAAAAGCTTGAAAAAAATTCTATCCTCTTCGAAAAACATTGAAGAAATAGATAAATCAAGAGAAAAACTAAATCAAATAAACAAAATTTTAAATGATTAAAAAAGAAATCAAAGAATAATGACTTATTTAAAAGCAAATGATATTTTTTATTAAAAACTTATTAAAAAACACAGAAAATTTTCTGTGTTTTTTACTACTTTCAATTATCTATGACTAATGCAAGTTTTTTTATAAGTATATAATTTTATTAAAAAAAATTATTTATAAATAATAAATTAAAAAATAAATAGACCATAAAAGATAGAATTATCTAATTATATTAACATATAAAAATGCCTTGCTTTTGCAAGACATTTTATCTTAATTTATTTTTCTACATTTCTTGGAAACAAAATTGCTTTATCATAGATAGAAGAGAAAATCAAATAAAGCGCACTTATTCCTACCAAACTATAAATAATTCTTGTTGCAATCATATTTGAAAAACAAATTGCATTAACCAAGTTATAATTGAATATTCCAATTAACAACCAGTTAAGTCCTCCGATTAGCAATATTATAAAAGCAATAATATTTAGAATTCTGATAGCTCTCATTTTTTACCTCCTATCATTATTTTTCTACATTTATTTAAAAATATTCAAATCTACCAATGAATTTCATGCACGCTTTTTCATTTTGACAACTTTTTTATCGTTTTCGCTTTTATTAACCTTCTTTTTGGTTGTTTTAGTTTTTGGCTTTTCACTTTCTTTTATTGTCTTTTTTAAGGCATCCATAAGATTTATCACGTTATGAGGTTTAGAACTTCCTACCTTACCTACTATTTGCTTGCCTTTTATTTTGTCTTCAATCGCTTTTTTCAATTTTTCTCTATATTCATTTTTATAATTTACAACTTCAAACTTTTGTTGCATATTATTAATTATTTGTTTTGCCATTGTAAGCTCTGTCTGTTTTACGTTTTCCAACTCAACTTTTTTGGGATTTTGCTGTACCTCGTCAAAAAAATGTAAAGTTGTCATTATCATTTGAGAATTTATTACCCTCAAAGCTATCAAATTTTCTTTTTCACCAAGCACACACTTAGATATCCCAACCTTATTTTCATCTTGCATAGCTTTTATCAAAAGTGAAAAGGCATTATCTGCTCCGGTAGGGACAACATAGTAACTTTTATCAAAATATATAGGGTCAATCTCAGATAAATTAACAAAACTTTCTATAGTTACTATTCTATTTTTATCAGTTTTTAATTTTTCAAGCTCCTCTTGCGATATGGTTATATATTTTCCTTTTTCATATTCATAACCTTTTATTATGTCTTCTTGTGTCATACGCACCGGACAGGTTTCACAAGTCTTTTTAAATCTAATTCTTTCACCCGTTTTTTTGTAAAGCATGTTAAAACCTATATCTTGGGATTTCACGCATGAATATAAATCTATTGGAATGTAAACCAAGCCAAAAGCTATTGCTGTTTTGTAACTCTTTGCCATAATATCTCCTTGCCGATATTATGTGATAAATTCAGTTTTTTATGTAGTAGGAAATATCGCAAAGCGGACAAACGTAGTTTGGACATTTTGCAGGATTTCCGCCCGTACCAAAATGCGTTGCTTTACCGTCAGGTAAAGAATTTCGATAGAAATTAAATTTGGAACAAATTTCAACGCAAATTTTATGTAGTAGGAAATATCGCAAAGTGGACAAACGTAGTTTGGACATTTTGCAGGATTTCCGCCCGTACCAAAATGCGTTGCTTTACCGTCAGGTAAAGAATTTCGATAGAAATTAAATTTGGAACAAATTTCAACGCAAATTTTATGTAGTAGGAAATATCGCAAAGCGCGAAGCATTTTGCAGGATTTCCGCCCGTACCAAAGGGCATCGGCTTTGATGTCAGTCAAAGCATGGCTGCGAAAGCAGACATAAAAATTTTAATTTTTCGATGCCGGCTTTATGTAGTAGGAAATATCGCAAAGCGCGGAGCATTTTGCAGGATTTCCGTCCGTACAAAATTAGCAAACATAAACCATCTACATTTGGCAAACTAAAATGAGTTTGTTTATTGACAATATTGTAAATTAAAGATTTTTATAAAATTTTAATATCCAAAATTTCAAAATTATAGTTTTTATTAATCTTAGTTGAAAGTTGAGTAGACAAATATTTTTTATTATCATCAGCAAATGTTGTTACCACAAAATCATCTTCATGCATAAGAGCACCATAAAAATTTGCACCTGATGAAATTCCTACTCCCAAGCCAGACTCAGCTAATTTTTGAGCGAAATAAATTGCGTCCTCATCTGCCACATCAAAAATTTTATTAACTTTTTGTTCCTCATAAATAGGAGGAATAAAATCATCAGAGATTCCTTCTATTTTGTGGCTACCTGTTTTATATCCAACTTTTAAAGTTGGAGAGCTTTTAGGTTCAATAGCAACAATGTCAATATTTTTAAATTGTGTTTTTAGTTTTTGCCCAACGCCCATCAAGGTACCGCCCGTTCCAACCCCTGCTACAAAAGCAGAAGGAACAATTTTATTTCTTTTTAAATCTTTTAAAATTTCTTCGCCTGTTGTTTCAAAATGACACATAACATTCAACTCGTTTTCAAATTGTAACGGTAAAAAACAATTTTTAAAAGTTTTTGCAATTTCTAAACCTTTTAAAAATCCGCCTTCCTCTCTTTTTATAAGTCTAAGTTCTGCGCCATAAGCTTTTAAAAGTTTTTTTCGCTCTTCGCTCATCCATTCTGGCATAATTATTGTAACAGGATGAGACAATAATCCACCTAAGCAAGCGAAAGCTATTCCCATATTTCCACTTGTAGTTTCAACAATTTTTTGACCTTTTGCTAGAGCTCTGTTTTTATATGATTTATCAATTATATATAAAGCTACTCTATCTTTTATACTCCCAGAAATATTATACCATTCCAATTTAGCCAGTACATGTCTAACTCTTCCTTGGAATTTGCATTTAATAAGGCAAAAGGGTGTGTTGCCTACTAACTTTTTTAAATTATCCAAATTCATATTTTCCCCTCCATTGTAAAATTAGTCAAAGAATTTAACTCAACTGTATTATTATATTAAAATTGAAGTTGTAAGTCTCATTTTTTACAAAAAATAATTATTTATTTAAGAAATAATATTTTAAAGCAACTAATGACATGTTCAAAAAAAACTGTGTTTAACTAAAATAACTTGCATAGCAAGGAGTTTGTGAAAACAAACTTTTAAAGTGAAACATCAAAATCACACAGTTAAATAAGTAAAAGTTAAGTTTTTTTAAATTATTTTAACTTTTTAATAATTATTTGCACAAAAGAACATTTTGTCGTAAAATGTAAAAGGAGCAATTATGATTTGGACAAAGAATGAATTAATAGTTATGCCTATAGCTTTAGTTATTACAGTATTATTGGCTATAGGAATATGCACTCTAACAAAAAACAAAAATGAAAAAATTAAATATATTCCTCTTCAAGCTATTTCAATTATAATGCTAGTTTTAGAGGTTATTAAACAAATCCTATCATTTGAAAATGGAGTTTATAGTACATGGTCTATTCCCCTACATTTTTGTAGTATGTTTATGTTTATTTTTACGCTTGCTAGTTTCACAAAAGGAAAGATAAAGGACTTTGCACTTGCGGTATCAAATGCCTCTAGCGCACTTTTTTTAGCATTATTTTATATAAGTCCTAGCGGAATTATAGGCAGTGCTTGCGATAATATTTTTGCGAATTTTTTTTCTTTTCACACCTTTTTTTATCATCATTTGATAATTTTATTTTTATTGGTGATGGTGATTTCTAAGCTATATATTCCAAAAGTAAAAGATTTAAGCTATGTTTCTATAGGACTTTCTACATATATTGCCCTTGCACTTCCCCTGGCACATGTTTTAAATGTAAATTTTTGTAATATATTATATAGCAATATACCGATAATGGAAAATATTAGACTATCTTTCGGACAATTGCCTTACACTATATTTTTTATCTTACTTGGATACATAGCTTTAAATAGCATCGTCTTATTAGCTCTTTTAACAAAAAAACAGATTCAAACGCGAAAAGAATTTAAGATAATTTGATTAAATTAAAAAAAATAATATAATTAAAATGAAAAATATTTCAAAAGGAGAAAATTATGAAAGAAAGAAAAACAAATCTACAGATTGTTTTAGATGGTCTATGTGGAATTATTGTGTTATTATCAATTATCGCCTATTTTATAGTTGGATTTACAACTAATATCTGGCATCCAACTTGGTTGATTGTGGTCTGTAGCACACTTGTATGCGGGATTATTGGCATTATATCTAATACTATTGCAAGCTTGAAAAATAATAAAGAAAAAGATAATATTAATTAAATTAATTCAGTCTAATAATTAAATTAAAAATTTCGATTTTAATATTAATTTTTACAAATTTTTTAATAAAAATCTCTTGTTTTAATCAACAGGAGATTTTTATTTATTTTATTAAAATAGCTACAGCAACGGCAACAGTTTTCGAGTGTGATATGGATACTTCTACTTTTTCACTTTCAAAACCAGTTTTTAAAATTTTAACAAATGGTTTACCATTTTCAAAATGATCTATTTCTATATCTTTAAATCCAAGCTTTCCTTCAAAAGCTTTTATAACAGCTTCTTTCAAGCAAAAAAAACCGCAAATACGCTCTGTCGAGTTTTTAAACTTATTTAAATATTCAATTTCATGTTCATTCAAAAATGATTTAATAAAATTAGAATTTTTTTCTAATTTTTTTTTTATTCTTGCCACTTCTAAAATATCAATACCAATCATTTAATCACCTTTTTTAAAAAGTTCACTTATCACACTAGAGCAGGTCCCATAACTATATCCTTTAGATAATAAATAATTATAAAGTTTTTGCTTGCCCTTATAATCATAGTCCTTATTTTTCATATATTTTTCAGCTAAATTTAAAGCTGGAGTAAATTCATCAAAATCTAAAAGAGAATGTTGTATAACTTCTTTATCTACACCCTTTTGAGCAAGCATGTAAGATATCATTCTTTTTCCTTTTAAATTTTTATTACAAGAAACAAAATCTTTGGCATACAGTTCGTCGTTTAGGTATTTATAATCCTCTAATTTTGAAATAGCATAATCAACAACTTCAGATGTATAACCCTTTTGGAAAAGATATTCTTTTACCTCTTTTTTAGACTTACTAACTCTTGAAATTAATTTAACAGCTCTATCAAAGGCTTTTGCCTTTTCATTTTCAATAAAAACTTGTGACAAATGTTTTTCATCAATTTCAACACCTATAGATATCGAATTTTTATAAATTAACTCCATTGATAAAATAATCGTGTTGCCATCTTCTAAAACAACTCTAAAATTTTCGCCTTTACCAACTCTATCTATTTGACAAACTTTCACTTTTTCTCCATTTCACACACTAATGCAGCAGACTTAGTATAAGCTCTAAAAAGTCCTCCAACCCCTAATTTTATTCCACCAAAATATCTGATTACAACAACCAATACATTTTTCAGCCCCGATTTTTCAATCACAGTTAAAATGGGCTTTCCAGCACTTCCTGAAGGTTCATTATCATCACTGAATTTAACAATTTCACATCCATTGACAATTTTAAAAGCAAAACAAACATGGGTAGCTTTTTTATGTTCTTTTTTTAAATTTTCAATCGTATCCATTGCTTGTTTTTCATTAGAAATATTAAAAAGAAATGACAAAAACCTAGATTTTTTAATTTCTAATTCGGCACTATTCAATTTAAATTCACCTTAATAAAGTTTTTCTTGCCCTTTTGAAGAATAAAATATGAATCATAATTTTGCTTTTCAACAACAAAGGCAAAATCAATTATTTTTTCTCCATTTATAAACACTCCGCCTTGTTCGCACATTCTTCTTCCTTCGCTCTTACTTTTGACAAGTCCGGTTTCGAATAAAAGGTCGCAAATAGAGATATTCTGAGAAAGAGTAAATGAAGGAACATTATCTAAATTCGTTCCGCCACCAAAAAGCGATGCGCTTGCCTCTTGTGCTTTTTTTGCATCCTCTTCGCCTCTAATAAACTTTGTTATTTCATATGATAAAACCTTTTTAGCACCTACAATATCTTGTTTAATTAACTCTCTAACTTTTTCCATTTCAATGTCGGTAAACAATGCAAACATCATTTCAACGCACTCATCTGGAGTTTGATAAACCCCTTGATAGAAATCGTACGCCGAAATCAAGTTTTTATCTATCCAAATTGCACCTCTTTCAGTCTTTCCCATTTTTTTGCCATCTGGCGTCAAAAGAAGAGGATTCGTTGCGCCTATTAATTGAACATTGCTACTAGTTGCAAAATTCAGTTTTCTTTGGAGTTCTACCCCTGCAACAATATTACCCCATTGATCTCCGCCACCATATTGCAAGGTACATCCATATTTTTTATTCAAGTATACAAAATCATATGCTTGCATGAGCATATATCCCATTTCAAAAAAGGTAAGTCCTCCCTCTTCAATTCTGTTTTTGTAAATTTCATTTGAAAGCATCTTATTGACATTAAAGTGAACTCCCACCTCTCTCATGAAATCAACATAATTATAATCATTAAACCAGTCTTGATTATTTACAATTATTGCTGGATTTTCACCTTCAAAGTCTAAAAAAACCTTAAGTGTATTTTTAATATTTTCAATATTTTGTTCTATCTGCTTTTTATCAAGCATTTTTCTCATTTCAGTTTTTCCAGTTGGATCACCTATGCCAGCTGTTGCGCCACCCATCAAAAGAATAACTTTATGACCAGCTTTTTGAAAACGTCGCAAAATACAATATGGCACACAATGCCCTATATGCAAACTACTAGCAGTAGGATCAGTCCCCTCATACAAAGCTATAGGCTCTCCTCTTTGCAAAACCTCTTTTAATTTTTCCTCATCTGTGCATTGATATAAAAGCCCTCTTTCTTTTAATGTATCATAAAGATTAGTATCAATTTTAACCATACAAGTACCTCTTTTAGTATGTTAAGTATAAACAATAATAGTGTTAATGTCAAACATAGAAAAACAAGGGGCAAAACTTGATATTATAATTTTTTTATGCTAAAATAAACCCTGCTAAATTAATTAGAATTAAAACCTAGGGGTGTAAAAAATGAATATCAATGAGATTGAAAAAAAATGGCAAAAAAAATGGAGTGAAGACAAGCTCTATAGTTTTGATAAGAAAAATTTAAATAACAAGTATTATCTTTTAGAAATGTTTAGTTATCCAAGCGGCTCAAATCTTCATTTGGGGCATTGGTTTAATTACTCACTTTCTGACAGTTTTGGTAGATTTAAAAGAATGCAAGGCTACAACCTTTTTCATCCCGTAGGATTTGATGCTTTTGGTTTGCCAGCAGAAAATTATGCTTTAAAAACTGGAATCCATCCAAAAACAAGTACAGAAAAAAACATATCTATTATGGAACGTCAACTGGCAGAAATGGGAACAACTTATGATTGGGATTATGAAATTGCTACTTGCAAAGCTGATTACTATCGTTGGACTCAATGGTTATTTTTAAAACTATATGAAAAAGGCTTAGCATATCAAAAATTTGCCCCAGTCAACTGGTGTACCCATTGTAATACAGTTTTAGCAAACGAACAGGTTGTTCAAGGCGTATGCGAAAGATGTAAGCATGAGGTTATTAAAAAAAATATGACACAATGGTTTTTTAAGATAACCGATTATGCCGAAGAACTTTTGGCAGATCTTGACAAACTAAACTGGCCCGAAAAAACGAAAATTGCACAAAGAAATTGGATAGGCAAATCAAGTGGTGCTGAGGTAGATTTTTATTCTGACAACAACCAAAAAATAACTATATTTACTTCTAGAATAGACACCATATTTGGCGTGTCTTACATTGTTCTTGCACCAGAGCATGAATTAACTTTAAAGTTAACAACTGATGAACAACTTCCTAAAGTAGAAAAATATATTTACGAAGCAAGCAAAAAAGATGAAATTACAAGGCAAAGTACATCCGAAGAAAAAACTGGTGTTTTTACTGGTGCATATGCAATTAATCCCGCTAACAATAAAAAGGTGCCTATCTATGTTGCTGACTATGTTTTATCAACTTATGCCACAGGCGCTGTGATGGGCGTTCCAGCACATGATGAAAGAGATTATGCTTTTGCAAAAAAATATAATTTGGATATTGTTCAAGTAATAGATAGTAATAATTCACCTCTTCCATATTGTGACTACGGCAAGCTCATAAACAGTCAGGAATTTAATGGTTTAACTTCTGCGAATGCAAAAGAGAAAATAATAGAAAAATTGGCAGAAAACAATTTAGCTAGAACAAAAATTAATTATAAGCTTAGAGATTGGTCTGTTTCTAGGCAAAGATATTGGGGGTGCCCAATTCCTATTATTTATTGCGAAACCTGTGGCGCCGTTCCCGTGCCTTTTGAGGATCTTCCAGTTACCTTGCCAGAAGATGTTGATTTCACGCCAGATGGAACAAGTCCATTAGCGAAACACAAAACTTATATCTCTACCACCTGTCCACATTGCCACAAGCCAGCAAAAAGAGATGTCGACACTTTAGACACCTTTGTTTGCTCATCATGGTACTATCTAAGATATCCAAATGCAAAAAACAATGAACAAGCATTTGATAAAGAGTTTACAAATAAACTTCTTCCAGTTGACAAATATGTTGGTGGAATGGAACATGCAACTGGTCACCTGTTATACTCTAGATTTATAACTAAATTTTTAAGAGACATTGGTTATTTAACCTTTGATGAACCTTTTAAAAGTCTAATCCACCAAGGTTTAATTTTGGGCACAGATGGGCAAAAAATGAGTAAGTCAAGAGGAAACACAATAAATCTTGACAACTTTATTAAAGAATATGGAAGCGATTGTCTTAGATTATATCTTGCATTTGGATTTAACTATCTTGAAGGCGGACCATGGAATGAAAATGGAATTAAATCAATTTCTAAATTTTTAGAAAGAGTTGAAAGATTGGTTTTAAAATATAACTATAAACAGGTACAAATCCCATCCCAAAGTGGCAACAACGAAAAAGAGTTGGAATTTGTTTTAAATAACACTATTAAAGAATGTATCGACAACATGGAAAATTTTGGGTTCAATAGCGCAGTTGCAAGAATTATGGAACTTGTTAATGCCATATATAAATATGAATTAAACCAAGATAAAAACATTGAACTAATTAAAAATTGCAATAAAACACTTTTAAAATTATTGGCTCCTTTCACCCCACATTTTTGCGAAGAGCTGTGGGAAAACATTGGAGAAGAATATTCCATTCATAATCAACACTACCCTACTTTTGACCAAACAAAGTTAATTAAGTCTGAAATAGAAATTGTAGCACAAGTCAATAGCAAAATTATAACTAGACTAAATGTGGCTCCAGACTCAACAGAAGATGAAGTTAAAGAAATTGCACTAAAACAAGAAAAAATTCAAAACGCAACCGAAAATAAGCAAATTATAAAAACAATTTATGTAAAAAATAGTTTGATTAACTTTATAGTAAAATGAGATTATATTTTATTTTAAATAATTATTTACATTTAAATCATTAACTTTTTATCAATAGCAAAATTTTAAAGCTAAACTATCTTTTCTAAAACATTAGATTCTCAAATTGCAAAAATGCACTCAAATTTAAAGTGTTTTTCATTTAAAAAATGAGGTTGTGGAAAAATTTTTAAGATTAAACTATATAATCTTTTATAAAAAATTCTCCTAAGATAAGGAGAATTTTTTACAATTTCAAATTTATTTTATTCATTTAATTCTTTCAAAACCTCAGCAATTTTGTCCGCAGCAATGTCCATTTGCTTTTTTGTATGAGTAGCCGTATAGCTGGTTCTTAACATGCTTTGCCCTACTGGAACCGCTGGAGAAACAACCGGATTTACATATACCCCTCTTTCTTGCAACAATTTGCAAGCTTTAAATGTTATCAAATCGTCATAGGTAAAGATTGGAATTATAGGAGTTGTGCTTTCAATTATCTTTACTCCTCTTTCTTTTAATAAGCTTCGCATATAGCAACTAATTTCTGATAGATTTTTTATTCTTTGAGGCTCTCTTTCTAAAATTTCAAGTGATTTCAAAGCACAAGCAACACTAGCGGGAGTAATACTAGCAGAAAATATGAATGGACGTGAATTGTGTTTGACAAACTCAGCCACCTTTTTTGTGCTTGCCATATATCCGCCAAGACTTGCTAAAGATTTTGAAAAAGTTCCCATATAAATGTCAACTTCATCTTCAAGCCCAAAATGTTCCGCAGTTCCCCTGCCATGCTCGCCCAAAACACCTAGTCCATGAGCGTCATCAACCATTACTCTTGCACCATACTTTTTTGCAAGAGCAACAATTTCTGGCAATTTACAAATTTCACCACTCATTGAGAACACACCATCAGTAACTATTAAAATTCCACCATTTGTGGTGTCAATACTATTTAAGACCCTTTCTAGATCTTGCATGTCGCTATGATTATATCTAAGCATTTTTGCAAAGCTAAGTCTGCAAGCATCATAAATGCTGGCATGATTTTCTCTGTCACAAACAATAAAGTCGTTCCTTCCAGCAATAGCACTAATTATAGCTAAGTTAGATTGAAAGCCTGTAGAAAATGTAACAACCTGTTCCTTATTTAAAAATTTAGCGAGTTTATCTTCCAATTTGACATGCAAATCAAGTGTTCCATTTAAAAATCTTGAACCAGAACAACCACTTCCATATTTTTTCAAGGCTTCAACACCCGCCTCTATCACTTCTGGATGTGACGTTAAACCCAAATAATTATTTGAGCCTATCATAATTGTTTTTATTCCGTCAATAACCACCTCGGTATCCTGTCCAGATGTAAGTTGGGAAAAATAAGGATATACATTGTTACTTTTTGCAAATTCAACGTTTTCTAAATGTTCACATTTTTTAAATAAATCCATAATATAATACCTCTAACCATAAATCATTTTAACTATTTTAAGCATTAAACTTCTAGGCAAAATTTTTTGTAAAAAAACAAAGAGTTTGTATTTTGCGCCTACACTTACTAAAACCGGCGGATGTTTTCTTTTTATTTGTTTGAAAATCACTTTCGCAACCTTTTCAGGAGGAACGCCATTCTTTTCATCTTTTTCCATCCTTGAAACAGATTTTTCTATCCTTCCGCCATAGCCTTCGCTTGTTGACTCTTTTTCTCTAGAACCAGTAAATCCAGTTTTAGTATCACCAGGCATAACAGCGCAAACCTGAATGTTAAGTGGTGCAAGCTCCATTTTTAAACACATAGTAAAATAATTTATGGCAGCTTTCGACATTGAATAAGCTGTTTGAAAAGGAATGGGAATAATTCCCGCAATTGAACTAATATTTACAATCTTTCCGCCACAATTTTTCATATATGGTATAACCAATTTACTAAGAGTAATTGCGGCATTAACATTGACATCAAAAAGCTTTTTATTTTGATCGGTTTCAATATACTCAACGGCTCCAGATATTCCCATTCCCGCATTATTTACTAAAACATCAATCTGCCCTTCTTTTTCAAAAATGTAATTAAAACATTGTTTTACCAGTTCTTCATTTGTAACGTCGCATTGTAAAGATTCAAAATTTTCATCAACCTTTCTTCTTGAAAGACCATAAACTTTATATCCTTTGCAAACAAGCAATTTACACAAACTAAGACCAATACCTGAACTCGCGCCAGTTACAATAACAACCTTTTTATTATTCACGTTTTTTAGTATAAATTTTATAAAACTCAAAGTCAATAATATTAATATAAAAATAAAATAAATAATCAAACCGCTTTGAAAATCCTCGCGCTTTACTATATTCATTTAGACAGATGACAGCGATAGCAATTAAAAGTCCAACACTAACCACGCAAACAATGCCAAAAATTTGTAACATCCCTTTTACATCAAATACTGCAACTCCGGCAATAAGCAAAACTAAAATTAAAACTAAAATGCATAAAACAACATATGTTACTATTTGTAAAGCCAACATTTTGCTGCCCAACTTAGTTTTAAAATTATTTATTACAATAAATAAAACGCTAAAAATAGACAATATACCTGTAATTCGATTAAACACATTTCCATTTGTTAATAGAGGTGTAACAAAAATAATAATTGCGAACAGCATTGACAAAGCTAAAAATGAAAGGCCTACATATCCCACAACTTTTTTTCTCTTTATTACATTAAGTTCGCTTATAGCAAATCCGCAACCAAGAGCCAAAGTAGCGCAAATCAAAAGTATTCTTAATAGCACACCTTCAAAAACTGGAAGTTTAAATATAGCTAAAATCAATAATAAACATGTTAAACCCAAAGTGGAAAGCGAAATAATAGTTAAAATTTTCTTTGCCAATTTCATAATAACCTCTTGTATAGTTTATCACAAAAAAAATAAAAGTAACAATTAATTAATATATTTTTTTAAAATTTTTTATTATAAATTGCTTTTAATAAAATATTGATTAAAAAAAATTATTATGATATACTTTTTTAGAATTTGCAGGCATGGCGGAATGGCAGACGCGCTAGATTCAGGTTCTAGTGTTCAGTTAACGAACATGCAGGTTCAAGTCCTGTTGCCTGCACCAAGTCTTAATAGGTTGAACCTTTATGGTTAGCCTATTTTTTATTTGTTAGCAAAAAAAGAAAGTGGGTGTCCCACCTGCCGTTAGTTATGGGGCAAAATGATACGCAAATTTTTTAAATTTGCAAAAAGAGAATCAGCGAAAATCCCTTATTTTATAAAAGGTTTATCTACTGAACACGGTCATTTTGAGTCTACGCCTTATCCTGCCTCCTAATATTTTAGTTCCAATCAGTATATGGATTTACATAAATAGATCTTAAAACTCTAAATTTTTTATTTGTTTCAAACAATTTTTGTAGTTCTTTAAAATTCTTATCTGGATTTGACATTAAATTTGCAAGGTTATCAATTTCTGATGGAATGGCAAATAAAAATACTTTCTTCCGATATTTTATCTTTTGCAGTTTGTAAAACTTTTGACCAATTTTCAAAGGTTTGACCTTCTGGTGTTGGATAATTAAAATTATATACATCATAACCTTTTGCTTTGATGGTGTTTTCAAGCCAACCAAACCAATTCTCACGGTTATGCCCAAAAGTTCCATGTATTATAAAATAGTTTTTCATAGTTTATCCCTCAGTTTTCTAAATTTAACATTCATTCACAAAAATAATATTAAACAAATACTATTTAAGTATAACATTTAATGCAATAAAATGAAAATAAATTTTTATTTTATGCATTTACTATATCAAGACACTTTTAAAATATATTTGTATTTTATAGTTAAATATACTAAAATAGTATGAGGACATAATGGAAATTAAAAATCAAACAATACAAATATTTGAAGAATTTTTAAAAACTGCTAATTTATCAAAAGGTCAGTTAATAATTGTTGGATGTTCAACTAGTGAAGTTTTAGGTGACAAAATTGGAACAAACTCCAGTTTAGAGGTCGCTAAACAAATTTTTGAAGGTATAAGCAAGGTTTTAAATCCAAAAGGAATACATTTTGCAGTTCAATGTTGTGAGCATTTAAATCGAGCAATTGTGGTTGAGCGCTCCGCACTTACCCATAATGAAGAACTTGTAAATGTAATTCCCCAACCTAAAGCAGGAGGTTCACTTGCAACCGTTGCATATAATAATTTTAAAGCACCTGTAATTGTAGAAGAACTTTCGGCGGATGCAGGAATTGATATTGGTGAAACACTAATTGGCATGCATTTAAAGAAGGTAGCAGTTCCTGTTAGATTAACTATAAAAAAATTGGGAAATGCAAATATAACATGCGCTAGAACCCGTCCAAAGTTTATTGGTGGCGAAAGAGCTATTTATGACAAAAATTTATTGTAATCTGCTCACTCGAATGTCCATATTATTAAAGTGTCAGATGTTTTTGTCTAAAAGTTCCATAAGGCATTTTTAAGCAAAACTTACGTTAATTCAATCAAGTTTATTGCAATAGCAGTAATAACACTTAATTCCTAATTAAGCAAACTACTTACGTCTAAATTCATAGACAAAATCCTCCTATGTTATTAAATTCAAGCGGCAAAACTTCAATTTATTTTAACATAGGAGGATTTTGATTTGCAAAGCTCTAAGCTTTTTGGAACCACAGGCACTGCCTGTGGTTTACTTTATCCAATAAGGAACTCACTTTGGACATGTGCCAAAGTGAGTGACCCTTGAAAATTTTGGAACGATGAGTGACAAAATTTGGTGGAAAGAGGGAATTTTTCGTAAGAAAAAGGGAGAAAACTATTGCTAGAGACTTTTAAGTCTCGTTCAATGGTTGTCTCCCACCCAGGCTGAAGACTTTTGTCTTCAGCCTGAGGATATTAGTATAACCTAATATCCTTTTTATAATTATAAACTTATAATAAGATGCAGATAATTCCACCCTTTCCTTCGTTTATTATTTTTCCTAAAGTTCTTCTAATTTTACGTTGAGCCTCAACTGGCATGGTAACAATTTTTGAATTGATTCCTTCTGTAACCAAAGAGTTAAGAGATTTACCAAAAATATTCGTTTCCCATATCGAGGTTGGGTTATTTTCAAACTCGCTCATTAAATGTTGAGCAAGTTCCTCACTTTGTTGTTGGGTTCCAACCAAAGGACTTATCTCTGTTTCAATGTCAACTTTCATAATGTGCAAGCTAGGCGCTGATGCTTTTAATTTCATCCCAAACCTAGAACCTTGTTTAACAATTTGTGGGTCTTCTAGTTTTAGCTCCTCGGTAGATGGAGTAACAATTCCATATCCAGTTTCTTCCACCTGTCTTAATGCATTTTCGAGTTTGTCATATTCTTTTTTAGCATGTGAAAGAGTTTTAATGTAGCTAACCAAATGCAAATCATCTACAATTTCAGTTCCACATTGTTTAGACAAAACTTTATAGAAAAGATGAGGTTTTGGAGTAACGTCAAAATATACGGTGCCATCTCCCATTTTTATTGAGCCTACAGTCACAGGTTCAAAATCTTCGCTTTCTAAAAATGCTACGTTTGTTTTGTCTATCTGACCAATTTTACTTATATTTTCTCCAAACTTTTTTATTTCGTCAATTATAGAAGAAATAATTTCATCATTAAAAGCTAAAGCTCTTAGCCAATCTGGCATTTTAACTTTTAATGATTTGATAGGAAATTCAAGTAATATTTTTTCAAAAATCCTATCGACATCCTGCGATTCGAGTTCTTTTGCATTTATTGCAACAACTGGTACTTCATACTTTCTTTCTAAAGACCTTACAAGTTTTTTACACTCCTCTTCTTTTGGATTTCTAGAATTAACTACAATAACAAAAGGTTTATTTTCTCTTAGCATTTCTGAAACAACTCTTTCTTCAGCCTCTACATAACTTTCTCTTGGAAGCTCACAAATAGAGCCATCAGTAGTCATTACAACCCCAATTGTTGAATGATCAACAATAACTTTTTTGGTGCCTAGTTCCGCCGCCTCTTCAAAAGGCATATCCTCCTCGCTCCAAGGTGTTTTAACTAATCTTGGTTTTTTATTTTCCTCAAAACCCATTGCACCATCCACCATGTAACCAACACAGTCAACCATTCTAACTTTCATCTCAATATTACTATCTAAAGTTATTTTAACTGCCTCATTAGGAACAAACTTTGGTTGGGTGGTCATAATTGTTTTGCCTTCACCAGATTGTGGGAGTTCATCTATAGCACGTTGTCTTGAATGTTTGTTATCAATATTAGGAATTACTAAGTTTTCCATAAACTTTGTAATGAATGTTGACTTTCCACATCTGACAGGACCAACCACTCCTATGTATATATCGCCATTTGTTCTAGTGGCTATGTCATTGTATATTTCATAATTTTCCATATACCCTCCAAATAATTTTGCGCATGCAATCAAAGCATCCGTTACAATAATTTATGAGCGGGCATCATGGTTTATTCTTAACTTTAAAAAAATATCACATCAATTTTTGATATGATACTCATAATTAATTTACCTTGTTCTAAACTTTTTCCTTATCATGTTTTTTTCTCTTCCATTTTGAGATGGAGTGTAATAAATTTTATCTTTCAAGCCATTTGGTAAATATTGTTGCGCAACATAACCACCAAAGTCATGAGGATATTTATATCCCTGCTTTTTTATATCATTTACTGATTTATGATTTAATAGATGAAAAGGCAAAGCATCGTCCCTGACCCTTTCAGCATCCTCTTTTGCCATATTCATGGCAACTATTACAGAATTAGACTTTTCAGCCTCGCACGCATAAATGATGGCATGAGATAAAGGAATTAAACCTTCTGGCGCTCCCATTCGCTCAATTGCATAGTGAGCGGAAACTGCGAGCAACAGAGCATTACTATCTGCCATTCCTATATCCTCACTGCAATGTGCAATCAACCTTCTGGCAATGATTAGCGGGTCAATTCCTGCAAGAATCAATCTTTGAGAATAGTATAAAGCGGCATCGGTGTCACTTCCCCTAATGCTCTTACAAAAACAACTTAATAAGTCATAATATAAATTTTCATCTACAGCTAAAGACTTTTTTTGAATTGAATTTTCTGCCACTTCAAGATCAATGACTATTTTTTTATTTTTAGAAAGTGGAGTTGTTTTAGCTGCCAATTCTAATGAATTAAGAGCGCTTCGCACATCACCTCCACAAGCCCAAGCTAAATGTTTAAACGCATCTTCTTCTACAATCAATGGCAGATTCCCAAGCCCCCTGGCTTTGTCTGAAACCGCCCTTTTTAAGCATTTTATAATCTCACTTTCTTCAATGTGTTTAAATTCAAAAATTCTACAACGTGAAACAATAGCTCTTGTCATTGAAGTATAAGGATTCTCAGTTGTTGAGCCAATAAACACAATGCTTCCATCCTCAATAGCTTCTAAAACGCAATCACTTTGCGCTTTGCTCCACCTATGACATTCATCTAAAAGAAGATAGGTTTGTGTGCCAAACATGGCTTTCAAGGACCTAGCTTGTTCTATTATGTTTTTAGCATCTGCAACCCCAGAAGAAACGGCATTTAATCTTTTGAATTCGCCCTTTAAACTTTTGGCAATTATATGCGCTAAAGTGGTTTTACCCGTTCCAGGCGGTCCAAAAAAAATACAGCTCCCCAAGCTTTCCGCCTCTATTGCTCTTCTTAAAAGCTTACCTTTCCCTACAATATGTCCCTGCCCTACAAACTCTTGTAATGTTGTTGGACGCATCCTTTCAGCTAGCGGTTGTTTTTCCATAACTTCCCCGTGTAAATATTAGATGTTATGATTATAACACACTTATTTCATTTTACATCACATATTTTCATCACTAAAAATTTTTCCCTTGTTAATATTTTAAAGCGATAACAAGCAAAACATTTTTTTTGCGAAAATAAATACTATTATCTATCGCATTTGTAGAAGGTGTACTTTTGGTGGACAGAAAAAATTTCAAAAGTTTACACCATAAAAAAGAACTATCTGACAAGACAGTAGTTCAATTTTAAAAATTAGATTTTTGTATTTAAATATGCTTCTAATTTTCTTTGAGCATAAGAGTATATATCGTTAAATTTTATTATCTCTTGGATTTGTTTTAGCCAATTTGGCTCATCTAAATAACCTTTTAAAACCTTATCATCTATTTGAATTTCCCAAGCACTACCATCACAACCTCTAACAATCTTATTTTGCTTTGGTATTTTAATTTGTGAAATTTTTGCTAAAATTTCTTGAACATCAATGCGAGAAGTTCTGTCTTCAATACTTACTCCATCATAATCTCCTGTTGTTTTAAATTTAATTATTGGAATATGCTTTATCAACATTAAATTCTATTGATAGTTCACTCATATCATATCCATATCTCATTCATCCACAATTTTTCCATACATATACAATTTTATTAATTGATAATTCCTTACACATAAAATTCTCCTTTTATTTTTTTGCTTCTATTTACTTTTTTTAATTTTAAATTCATAGTGATATGCTAATCCACCAAAAGAATCACTTTCTAGTTCTAAAACAACACCAATTCTTTTACAAACCATTTCAACACAACGAAGGATTGAACTTTGTGTTAATGGCTCCACAAATGCTGCATGGGCATCATAATTTATTAATTTAGCAATTGTTGTCGTTGTCCCTTTTCGCAAATTTTTAATTTTCATTACTATATCAAAAACAACATTAACTAATTTTTCATTATTTTCAGTAACTTCTCTAACTAAATTTAATAATTTTTCATTTGTAATTAATTTCATAAATTCATTTACTCTCATTCTTTCAAATTCTTTATAATCTTTTAATAACCTTTCATCCAAATATCGTAATGCCATAAATTCAATTTTTTCTGGTATGCCATAGTAAGCTTCAGCAATAGCACAAGAAATTGCACATAATGTATCACTATCTCCACCAATAGATATACTTGTTCTTAAACAATCCTCAAAGCTATTACTTATTAAAAAACAATATATTGCTTGTGGCACAGTGTTCTGGCAAGTTTCATTAAACTTATAATTTTTTACCAAATCATTATAATCAAAATCTAATTTATAATAATTGTTTTCTATATAAGATTTAATTTGTTCTTTCGTTTTTTTATTCAATGCAAGATAAATAGCCACAGCAGTTGCTTCGGCACCTTTAATACCCTCTTCGTGATTATGTGAAACAGAACTAACAGTATTAGATAATTGTTTTACCTGTTCTATATCTTTCGCAAAATAAGGAACAGCGCTTATTCTCATAGCAGAACCATTACCATATGAGTTATATGGTTGCGGTTTTTTAGAATTCAACCAAACATTAAAAGAACTTCCATAACTCATGTTTGGAAAAAGCTTTCCATACTTTTGCATATATTTAACAGCATTTTTACTTAGATTTTTATAATTAAATAATTTTGATTTTTTTAATGCTTTATAAACAGCAATAGTCATAACTGTGTCATCAGTAAAAAAACATCTTGGAGAGAATAAATTAAAATCTTTTGTCTTTATATTATCAAATTCATAGATAGAACCAACTATATCTCCAATTATTGCACCTAACATATATATTTCCACCTTATAAAAATTTTTTTTTACAATTTTACTCTATTTATTAAAAAACAAACTCTTCACTTTCATCTTTTGTGTTAGTTTGTGTTTTTAACTTTAAATCTTCGCTTACAAATTCAGATACTTCTTTTAAATCAGTTGTCATTTGATTCATTGTTTCATCTAAAAATTCTGCAAACATGCTAAAATTTTTATCGTTCCAATTATCCAAAAGATTATGAGCTACCACATCTACAATTGCATTATTATCTCGTGTAACAAAATCTAATCCTTGATCAATTACATTCTTGATATCATTGGAGTTACAATTTAAAATATAATTTTCAATTTTTGGTTTTACTTCAAAATTAAAAGTAACCTTTGGATTATCATATACTTCACTAAATCCGTCTACAAAATCAAAAAAAATTTGTATGTTGTTATTTAACTCTTCTCTGTAACTTATCATTGCATTAAAATTTGTTGCATACATTTTATTATTCTGACTTAATATCTCTTCAAAGTCATATCCCAAAGCCTCATATTTTTTGGTTAATCCACTATAAATAGAAGCAATTCGAGATATGTTTTTATCCCATAATTCAAGTGCTTTTTTTGTTCCCATAAATACCTCTGGGATATTCTGCATATCAAAATTCATTTCAAATTTTTTCATTTTTTTCTCCTTAACTTATAAATTTTTAATTAAATATATCGTCTTAATTTTTTAAATATTAGATATGGAAAGAAAATATTTTATTTAACTATCATCATTTCTTTCATATATATATAACTTTTCATCAATATTTAACTCATTATCGACATTTAAACAAATATATGCTTTTCTGTCTTTTTCAAAATATACTAATTCGTAATACAAATTAAATAGTTCAAAATATAAATATTGTTTATTGTTATTCATGCTCTTTAATATACTGCATTTTAGATCATTTGCTTTATACATCTTGTCAAAAAAAATATATTTTTCATTGGTTGGTAAAACATCAACATTGTTATTATAAACTGATAATTGTTTAAATGCTGGTGACCATATCTGTATTAAAATTTTTGATATATCTTTTTTATCAAAGTCGTTTAAATTACTTTCTTTTATTTCTCCAAGCAATTTCCATTGACCTTGTAATTTTTCGTTATTAAATTCAACTAAATTAAAATTTATAGCATTGTCTTTGACTATTTTTGATTTTTGTTTTTCAAAAAGTAGTTCAATTTCACTATCCGTATATGTTTGATTTTTAAATATACGAAAATAGACATGATATTCAATTTTGTTTTTCTCTGCATTCAGTTGATAAACAATGAGTTTTGAATCATTATTTATAAGCAAAATGTCAATTTTTCTGTCGTCTAGTACAATATGATTGTTTGTAAATATAAATTTATTAAATGTGTCAGTTCCTATATTATTACCAAAAAATAAATATTTTGGAATGTTTTTTACTTTATCTCCATTAAAGCTAATAATTGCTTCTTCAAAATTTTCGGTAGATTTTTGATAATGCCACTTACCACTTAACACTTTTTTATCTTTGATTTCAAGTTTAAATTCGTTTTGATTATTTTTTATAAAATTATTTAAAAATAAAGTATTCATATTTATAAAACTAATTTTATCATGAAGTTGTTTAATCTTATTTTTAATATCATCTTTTGAAAACTGCATAATTTGATTTATTGAAAAATCCATTGATTGTAAAAACTTTATTGCAAAAACTTTTTTTACGCTTTCTTTTGTATAATATCTATATCCATTTATTTCATTCACTTTGTCCGGTTTTAGAAGCCCAATATTATCATACCAAATTAATGTTTTTGTGCTTAATCCAGTTAATTTTGCAAATTTTCCAATAGTATAATACTTCATATTTTAAATACTCCTAATAATTATAAGTGAATTATATCATTATAGTTAACTATAAGCTCAAGTATTTTTTTTAATTTTATATAAAAAAGAATAGTTTTTTTCTGGTCGCAGTCAAAACCCAAAACTTGCAACAATTAAATATATTTGTAATGTTTAAATATAAAACTTAAAGATTATTAATATTCTTCTTTTTAATAAGAATGAAACGAGTATGTTTTCAATAATAAAGGTTGTATAGACTAAAAGTAAGCCTATTTCTATTCTTAAATTTTAATTCCAAAAAAGATTCTTCAAAATACGTAGACAGGTCGAGAAATCTTCCTATAGTGCGAAAAAACTTTTTAAACCACTGCTTTTTCGTCACTAGTCCAACCTACGATGAAAAATTTTGCCTACAAGACACATTTAAAGCTATAAAATTAATCTAAATGTTTTTTAGCTTGTTTCCAACAAAAAGTCATCATGTAAATCTAGGCTTGCAAAACTTATATTCTTTGAAGAAGAAAATCTAATTCCATTAATAATAATTGCTGTTGAAGTACAAAATTTTTTAACTCTAACCTGTTTTTGTCTTTGAGATTGAAAAAACAAAATTATAAAATCACAATCGATAAAATCTGTAGCCAATTCAATTCCTGTGGTGGAATACTTAATAGTATTGTAGACAAGATTATGATAAAAATCTAAAGCTGAGATTTTTTTATTATTATATAAACTTAAGAGTTCTTTAAAATTTATTTTTAAATTTTTTGCTTTCATTCCTTCCAAATACTCATTTTGTGCTTGAGAAAAAACTTCCAAATATATTTTTTGAATTTGTGAATCAACAAATTTAAAGTCATATTTAAAAAATTCTTGTTTAGCTTTTAGTGAGTTGAAAAATAAGTCCTCTAATTTTATATTTGATAATTCGCATACACCGTCTGCATGGCATAGTATTATATGTTTTGTTTCTTTTGACTCAAATTTCATATCATAGCTAATGCTTATGCATGGTTTATTAGACATCTTTAGGTGTTTAATTTTACTAAAATTGTAAGCATTAAATTTTAAATTATAATTTAGATAATAAACTTTATTGCTTATCAAATTTTTATAGCTTATATAATTATTCTCTAATTTAAATTGATAATAGTTATATTTTTCGTTTTCTAAATCATAAAAGTAATGTATTTTCAAATTATTTTCTACTTCATTTTTATTGATAATTTTGATATAAACAATTTTATAATTTAAAATAAATATATATTTAAAAATTAAAAAATCATTATTTTCAAATTTTTCTAAAATGTAACTAGAACTATACTCTCTTGTTTTTTGAAATTTTTGATTAAAATATAAATCACTTTCGCATTCCAAAATCTCTAATCTATCTATTTTTCTATTTAAATTTAAAGACTTAAAATTATTAAACTCATTTTTATTACAAAATATAATATTTTCATTTTCTATTTTCAAGTTCGTAAACAAAACAAAATCTTCAATAGCTTTCGCATAAAAAATTTCATCTAGATATTTTAGCTCTTGTCTTCCTATATAGAATGTTAATTTGTCAAATTCAATATTGGACACATCAACATAGTTCATTCTAGACATTAATAAAATATCATCCAAAATTTTTGCACGTTGAAAACCATGTTTTTGCAAATACTCTTTAGATTCCTTATAATACAAAAGGTTCTTTTTTGAAAAAAATACACCTTCACAAGATAAATTTATAATAAAATATTTTTTATTTTTTAAGATTGTGTTGCGTTTATTAAAAAACGCTATCCTTGCCACAAATAATAAAAACAGCAACAAAAGGTAAATCATAGATAAAATTTTTAACCATTTTATATTCTTTTAACCTAAAAGTTTTTTATGAAAATATTATCGTTTTTTGTGCATTAATAAAAAGAGAGAT
The DNA here is from genome assembly GCA_937992055.1 of uncultured Clostridia bacterium. Taxonomy (GTDB): domain Bacteria; phylum Bacillota; class Clostridia; order Christensenellales; family UBA1242; genus CAJKWP01. The sequence goes on from CALKLQ010000041.1 coordinate 112,008, forward strand.
TCATCATCTCTCTTGAAATATAATAATTTTTTTAAGCAAACAGATAGTAGTAAAGAATTTTGAAATTTACTATAGTAAACTACTTTGCAATTAAACTTTAGCTACACAAATAAATCTGGCAAATCATTTTCAAAAAGTACAACACAATTTTCTAGTTGCAAAGAGGCAAAGCTAGTTTTAGCAGCCTCAAGATTGTCAACAACTCTTATATTTTCCTCATTGAATCCACCCTCTTCCAGTCCGGCTTTTAAGGCTGTTAAATTTACCTCATTAACTATGATTGCATAATCGCAAACTTCCGCAATTTTCTTGCCTAAATTTTTGTTTACTTCGGTTTCATATTTCCCCATTTCTACTATACCAGGTGTGATTATCACTTTTTTCATATCGGTAAATAGGGAAAGAGTTTCTAGTGCGGCATCACAACCTTCCACGCTAGCATTAAAACTGTCGTCTATTATCAAACAGTTTTCTCCACTAATAAGTTCCATTCTATGAGCTACTGGTTTTAATTCTTTAATGGCAGTTTTAATTTGCTTTAAGCTTACACCTAATTTATACGCCAATGATGCACATAGAGCAATATTTTGAAGATTAAACTTTCCTAAAAGTTTTGTCTGACAATTAATTTCTTTTCCATCCACAACAAGCTTAAATTTTAGTCCATTTTTATTAGCTTCAATTTCACGGCAAAAAGCAAAACCTTTTTCATCATTTGCAAATGAAATAAGTTTATTGGGATTGTCATATTTTTCATATAGTTCAAAGTTTGGCTTACTATCACCATTAAACACAACAAAACCATTTGTTATGCTTTGAGCAAGCTCAAATTTAGTTTGACTTATAACTTCCACACTTTTAAAGGTTTCTAAATGCTGGTTTCCTATTCCAGTAATAAGTGCGTGATCTGGAACTATCAAATTACAAAGTTCTTCAATCTCGCCCCTTCTTTTAGCCCCCATTTCAGCAATAAAAATTTCATCATCTGAATCTATTTGTTGCAAGATAACACGAGTTAAACCCAAAGGAGTATTGAAGCTATGAGGACTGGCAATAGTTTTATACTTTTGCGAAAGCATTTGTTGTAAAATAAATTTATTAGTAGTTTTTGCATAACTTCCAGTAATTCCTATACGAATCAAATTTGGAAGCTTTTTTAATTTTCTTTTTGCCTTAGAAATGTAATAATGATTAACCAATAATTCAAATGGTGTCAAAATCCAAAAAGCTAAAATCACTACAAAAGGAACTAGAATAGGTGTTATTGTGATAACTCCAAATCTTAAAAGTTTAAAAAATTCTGTGGAAAGTGCAATCAAACAAAAGGTTAAACTCGAATATAATATGAACATGATTGCAATGGTACGACCTATTCTTTTAGTTTTGACAAGTGGTGTTTTATTTGGTTCCTTAATCAAATTCATAATAAAAGAAAATGAAAAATAGAAATAAAATATTAAACCTAAATATGAATATATGGCTTGAGAATGATATACATCAAATAAGGCATTTGTAACTAAAGCACATGAAATACTAAGCAGCGACAAGATAAAAAGCCTAGAAAGATATTTGTATCTAGTTCCTCTCATCCAAGCATTATACCCCTTTATATGATAACCTGCTTGCTGATACACCTGTAAAAACTTACTGCTCAGAAAACACAATAATCCTCCATTTATTATTGAGAGGAAAATTGCGATATATAAATGAATATTTGTTGTTTCAAAAAATTCCATTATTCACATTCCTTTAAAAAACTATAAACGCTATCAAAAACTAAATCAAACTGTTCAAGAAAACAAAAATGTGATGAGTTTTTAACTATAACAAGCTTTGAATTTTTGATAAGTTTTTTCATTCGTTTTGCCATATAGAGCGGGGTATCATTGTCATTTTCACCAAAAACCAACAAGGTTGGCACAACAAGCGTTTTCATATCTGGTTCTTGAAAAGTATTTACAATTTTAACAAAACATTTTTTCATATGAGGAGAAAGCGCAACATAGTCAGATGAACCAGCCATGATATTTTTTTTCTTTGAAAGCTTATATTTTAAAACTTTAAAATAATATTTCAGTCCCCTTTTTGGTTTGCAACCAGCAGCGCCAATTAATACTAAAGCCTTTACCAAATTAGTATAGCAACTAGAAAATTTTATTGCAACTCTACAACCAAAAGAATGAGCCACAAAAATTAATTCTTTAATTTTTAAATATTCCACAAGCGATTTTACCATTTCAGAATATTCTTCTACACCCCAAACGCTTTTAGGTTCCTCACTTTTTCCAAAAGGTGGAAAATCAATCAAAAGTAAATTATATTCATTTTCAAAACAAAATTCAAAAGGCAAAAAACACCCCTGCTCTGCTCCCCAGCCATGCAAGAAAACAAGAGTTTTTTCTCCTTTACCCTTTTTTTTATAAAAAACTTTTATTCCTTCATATGTAAAATACATCTATAAAATAATACTCATGTATAAAAGTTTTTGTTAAAAAGCCATGCAAGTCTGCATGGCTAAAATTGGCATTTTATCAAATATACAATAATACTATCCTTTAAAACTATTTACAAAATTTACAAAAGAACTTGCATCTTTAAACTGCCTATACACTGAGGCAAAACGGATGTAAGAAATTTCGTCAATCTCCTTTAATTTTTCCATTATAAGTTCACCTATAACTGCGGAACGGACCTCACCAGACAGATTATTTTGAATTTCCTTTTCAATTTCTGAAACAATTCCGTCTATTTGACTCAAAGAAACAGGTCGTTTTTCGCAAGCTTTAATTATACCTTTTTTTATTTTTGTTGGGTCAAAAGGCTGCCTGCTTCCATCGTTTTTTACAACCAAAATTGGTGTGGTTTCCACAGTTTCATAAGTAGTAAAACGCTTTTTACATGCAAGGCATTCCCTTCTTCTTCTAATATTGGAATTAACCGCTCTAGAATCTAGAACCTTGCTATTTTCATAAGAACAAAATGGACATTTCATAATGCTACCTCTCTTGTTTTTAAGAATACAACATATTGCGTTTTTTGTCTAGTATTTTTGTTTTTTTTGCTAGATTTTGTTTTTTTGTCTAAATTGGGAACAAACCCACAAAAGTATCAAACCTTCTTCTTGATAATATTTCTTTGGCATACCCTAAGTTATTTGCATTAAACTTAACAGAAATCCCACAAGAAACATTGATAGTTCTAGGGGTATTGATAACTTGCGCAGGACAATATGAGCGTAGCAAACCCGCAAACGAAATTGTTTCGCTCCTTGCTCTAAAAACAGCTATATAATATTGCATACCCTTCCTCCTTTGCATGATGAATCACAAAATATGCCTCATTTCACTATATTGAAATATAGCTAAAAAAGTTAAAAGAGGGAAAAATGATTTATGTCGATAATAGTGCAACTACGCACGTAAAACCAAAAAATGTTATAAGAGCTATAAACGATGGTTTAACCAAATATAGCGCCAACCCAGGAAGAGCCGGTCACAATCTTGCAATTGACACTGCCATAGCAATTTCTAATGTAAGAGAAAAGGTAAAAAATTTTATCGATGCGCCCAAAGTAAGCAATGTAATTTTTACATCTGGTTGCACGGAAGCACTCAATTTGGCAATACTGGGAAGTGCACAAAAAGGCGGACATGTAATTGCTACTAGCAACGACCACAATTCGGTTCTAAGACCACTTTATCATCTTCAAAAAGAAGGAATAATAGAACTAAGCATTGCCACTCCAGAGAATAATGAAAGATTATCAAAAAATGACATAGAAAAGCACATTAAAAACAATACTTATTTGATCTGCGTAAACCATATTTCCAATGTAGATGGAATGATAGCAGATATAGAAGAAATAGGAGAACTTTGCGCCTCAAAATGCATTCTCTTCTTAGTTGATGGCGCACAAAGTTGCGGGCATACAAAACTATCTATGCAAAAATATAATATAGATTTACTTGCCTTAGCACCTCACAAAGGACTTTATGCACCACAAGGGGTTGGAGTTCTTGCTTTTAGCCAAAGAGTTAAGCTTAAACCAATAAAGTTTGGTGGAACTGGAACCGACTCTTTCAGCACGGAACAACCTCTAAACCCTCCTGAATGTTTTGAAAGTGGAACAGTTGCCACTCCAAATATTTTAGGTTTAGGCGCTGGAATTGACTTTGTAAATGAAAATTATAGTGCCATTTGCAACAAACTCGAGGACTTGACAACCTATCTTAATTTTGAATTAAGAAAAATACCAAATGTAATCGTATATACCCACCCAAACAACTCACATGGTGTTTTGGCTTTTAACATTGAAGGAATGGAATCTGAAACGGTTAGCCAAATTTTAAATGATAAGTTTGCAATTTATACCCGTAGTGGATTACATTGTGCTCCATTAAAGCATAAACATTTAGGCACTTTACAAACCGGAGTAGTTAGAATCTCACTCTCATATTTCAACACTTTTAGCGAAATCATTACCATTATAAAAGCTGTTAAAAAAATTGCAAAAGAAATTTAATTTATGCAAATCTGAAAATATATTTTATATAAATATTGTTTAAAATTTTATAAATCTTAAGAAAATGGTTAATTTAAGATTTACTATACACAAACAACTCCACAAATCTATTGTAACAGGCGAATTGTATCATTATTCATATAAATGAATATTTATACATTTGTTTTAATTACAAAACAATGGTTTTTCCTCTCATTTTTGAAAATTCTATTAAGATTGCATGGGTATTAACACCTACCGCTTCCTGCCATATTTCTGCATCATTAAATATTGTCACCTCATCTCCAATTTTAAAATGTTCCCCATAGTTTTCTATCATTATCATATCCATACAAACGCTCAAAAAATGGGTATTTTTAAGATGATTCATATTATCATCATAAGAGAGGCAATTGTTTATAACCCTTCCCTTAAAGTCATAATTAAGTCCATCAAAATATCCAATTGAAAGTGTTGCTATGTCCATTGACTTATCTGCAATAAAAGCTGAGTTGTAACCTACTTGTTCCCCTTTTTTTATCTGTTTGACATTTATTACCTCACTGTTTATAAACATTACTTTTTTCAAATTGCTATGATTATAACCATAAAGAAAAATTCCTACCCTAATCATATTGTAAGCTAAATTTCGATCCAAAACTTTTGAGCCACCAACATGAGTTATAGGAGAGAACTTTTTGGGAATCAAAGAGAGCATTTTATCAAAAAACATTTTTTGCTTTTTGAAGTAATCTTCGTCACTTCTAAGTGAGCAAAAATGAGTATAAATACCCTCAAAAAATAAATAATTAGAGGTCTTAAGAAGTTTCAAACACTTTTTTAGCTCTCTTTTTTTCCAAATTCCTATTCTGTTCATCCCAGAATCTATTTTTAAATGAATATGACAAATTTTATCTAAGTTTATTGCCACATCTTCACAATTTTTAAGTTCCTCAAAACTAGTAATAGTAACACTTATATTTTTTTTAATAGCAATTTCATAGTTGTCACAATGTCCCAAAATTAAAAGATTAGAAGAAGTGTCAAAACCTCTAAAACTAATTGCTTCACTAAGATTTGCAACCGCAAAAAAATCAACCTTTTCTTTTAAAAGATTTGCAATCACCTTCATTCCGTGACCATATGCGTCACCTTTAACTACCGCACAAATTTTTGAACTTGTTTTTGATTTAATGAAATTTAAATTATGAAAAAGATTTTTTGAAATGATATATTTTTTATTCATAACAATATATATGAATTAAAGTTGTTTTGTGTCTAAATAAAATTTTCATTGTTAAATAGATTAATATTAAATTCACTTAATAAAATTACTTTAAATTTTATTAAAACAAAATTTGATTTGGGTATGACTTTTCTAATTAATCAATCATTTTTTATTATATTAAGCTAATTTCCACCAGTCGTTGATTGATAATTGAATATATCTATAAAAATAGGTCTTAGGGTGAATAGTATATATTTTTCTTTTTAAATTAAAATTAAATTAAGGAGAAAATTACATATGAAAGCTAAAAAAATTGATTATGATGAAGTATTAAATAGAATGAATTTCTTTATGAATAAAGCAAATTTATCTGCTAGAGCATTAAGTTTTCGTCTTGACTATGGCGAGCAATTTATGAAAAGAATTTTAAATAAAAAGGTAGAATTAAAAGTAAGCACTCTATTAGACATTTTTGATATATTGGAAATAACACCACAAGACTTCTTTTATCTGGGTTGCGAATTTAACAAAGAGGATAAACATATCCTTGAAATGTATAATAGTTTATCCAATGAAGGAAAAGAAACCATTTCTAATTTGATGAAACAAATTAGATAGATTAAATTAAAAGATATTGCATTTATAAAATTTTCTAAAACAGCAGTCGCTGTTTTTTTTAAACTTTTTTACAAACAATTAATAATCAGATAATATTTAATAAAAAATACTAGCTTTTTGCTAGTATTACTCTGCGTCTTTTAAAGTTTGTTCCTCTTGATTTTCTTCTATACTTTTCGTAAGTTCTTCATAAACATCAACAATATCTTCTTGTTTTTCATTGTCTTGAGCGTTTTCATCTTCTTCAAAATCGTCGTCTTCCAACGATATATTATCTTCTTCAAAAGAGCTTTCAGCGGTTATTGTTTGCAAATTTTCCTCATCTTTTAAAAAGTCTGGTATCTCCTCTTCATCTGGCAAGGTGTAATCTCTATACAAACTATCACTTTTTTCCTCTTCTTTTGCCTTAATAAGCTTAATTCTTTCCAAAAGTTCCTCATAATTTGGCAAGTTATCAATGCTTTCAAGGTCAAATCTTTTTAAAAATTCCTCTGTAGTACCAAACAATAGAGGTTTTCCAACGACGTCCTTTCTGCCAACAACTTCAATCATGTTTTGTTCAATCAAAACTTGAACTGCATAGTCGGAACTAACTCCCCTTATATTTTCAATATCTAGTCTAGTAACTGGTTGTTTATATGCCACTATAGCAAGCGTTTGCATTGCTGCTTTTGTTAAAGCTTTTTCGCGGATAGGATTTAAAACGGCAGCAATATAATCGGCAAATTTTGGGTTTGAAGCAAGTTGCACCTTGTTGCCATACTCAATCAAATGTATTCCAGACTCGCCGCAAAGCTCCTCCTTTATTTTTGCGATTTCTTGTTTTATATCTTCTAATGAAAATCCAAATTTGTCTGAAAATTCATTCACCTCAATTCCATCACCAGAAACAAAAAGGGTCGCCTTTATTATTTCCTTTAAACAATCTTTGTTTATTTCATCCATTTCACTCACCCGCCTTAAAGATTTCAATTTCTCCGTAAATATTTCTTTGTGTTGCGCGAATAACCTGCATTTTCATAAGTTCTAAAAGTGCTAAAAATATATTGATAAGCTCACTTTTGGTTTGGTCTTCCTCAAAAAGCTCGGAAAATTTTAAATGTTTTTTAACTAAAATCGCGTCCTTGATTGCAACAATCTTTTCAGCAACAGTAAATCTGTCCTTTTCAATTTTTTTAACCATGTCTTCTTTTTGCTTTTTGTCAATCTTTGTCATAATTTCAACAAAAGCATCAATAAGTTCTTCCATGTTCATATCTTTTAAAACAAAATGAACCTTTCCCACGGTGTCGTCAGGCTTTTTATAAAATTTATTCAGATTTTCGTATTCTTGAAGTTCCTCACTAGCCTCTTTTAAAATTTTATACTCCTGCAATCTTTCTAAAAGCAGGGCTTCTTCATCCACTTCTTCTGGAGCTTCCTCTTCAGGTTTAGGCAAAACACTTTTGCTTTTGATTTCAATTAAAGTTGCAGCAACAGTAATAAATTCGCTAGCCTTTTCCATGTCCAAAGAATCAAGGCTTTGCATATACAAAAGATATTGGTCTGTGATTAGAGCCAACTTAACGTCCATAATATCCATCTTAGACTTTTTAATTAAATCCAATAACAAATCAAGTGGACCCTCATAGTTGTCCAGTTTAAATTGATATTTTTCTTCATCAAAAAAAGTTTGCTCAAAATTATCTTCCACAACTACAAGTATAATTTAAAGCAAACTTAAAGTCAAGTTGATTATAAAAACAAAGCCCAAAAAAGCGAGAAAACAAGCGATAATCCGCCAACTAAGAAGGAATAAATATAGTCAAAAATTGGTGTAATAATTACAATTAGTAATATCAAGTTTCCATACTTGTGCATAAACTTCACAAATGGATTGTCATACTTTAAAAAGGTTTGAATAAAGTTAAAGCCATCTAAAGGATAAATAGGTAAAATATTAAAAATTGCCAAAGCCAAATTTATTGATGTTAGGAACAAAAGCAAATAATATATGAACACTAGTAACATATTTAGTTCAATGTCTACAAACATTGAGTAAAAAAAGAATATACCGCTAAAAATGAATGCACAAAATAAATTTGTGAGAACACCTGATATTGAAACTAAAGCCATTGACTTTCTATAATTGCGGAAATTAAGCGGATTTACTTCAACAGGTTTTGCCCAACCAAAACCTATAAGCAAAAAACAAAGAGCCCCTATTCCAGACATGTGTCTAAAGGGGTTTAAAGTCAATCTTCCCATAGCCTTTGGAGTTATGTCGCCAGATTTATAAGCCACAAGGGCATGAGAATATTCATGCACAGTGATTGCAAACAAAACGGCAATAACATACGCCAAAAAAAACGCCAAAAATTCTATTACACTAGAAAACGAATTATCAAAAAGATAATAAATCATTACAAACCTTAATTCCTATTAACATTTTTTTTTGCATTACTAAATATATTACAAAAAGATATTAAAGTCGTTTAAATTAAACGACAAAAACTATTTCACTCTCTCCATATAAGCGCCACCCTCACGAGTGTCAACACGAATTCTATCACCAGTGTTAACAAACAATGGAACCTGAATTGTAAGTCCGGTTTCAAGTTTTGCTGGTTTGTTTCCTGCCTTAGAGGTGTCGCCTTGTATTCCTGGTTCACATTCAACAACCTCAAGTTCTACAAAGTTTGGAGGTAAAACTGAAAATGCATTTCCTTTATAGAATTGGATATTGACCATCATATTTTCCATAATAAAGTTCATAGCTTCTTCAACTTGGCTTTTGTTAAGTGGAATTTGGTCATATGTTTCCATATCCATAAAATAGTACAATCCACCTTCGTTATATAAATATTGCATTTCCTTTCTTTCTATAACTGCAACTTGGAATTTATCAGATGGGTTAAAAGTTCTTTCTATAACCTGGCCTGTTACAATATTTTTAATTTTAGCTCTAACAAAAGGAGAACCCTTTCCTGGTTTAACGTGTAAAAAATCTACTACAAGGTAAATGTTACCCTCCATTTCAAAAGTTACGCCCTTTCTAAAATCGCCTGCTGTAATCATAAATTAATCTTCCTTTTTTTTTAATTCAAATTATTTTAACACATAAAAAATAATATTGTCTACTAATTATTTAAATTGGAATAAATTTCCCTCATCATCATTGCATCTTCTGCCATTTTAGACGACGATTCACAAATAATTGTTGGTGTCATTTTATATTCTTTTAGAACACTTGCAAGAGGAAAAAATTCAGGACCATATTCCATATCATCAAAATCTAAATGTCTTAATTCTCCTTTATCGCCAAACTGAATTTTAGAAAAATGGATATGACAATTTTTAGTTTTAAATTCACCCAGTTTTTCAAATGATAAGTCAATAATTCTTTTATAGTCATCACTTGTTTTCAAATTGCCTTGCAAAGTGCAATTAATATGACCAAAGTCAAAGGTTGGAACAAGGCACTTATCTAAAGTGCAAAACTCAATTATCTCATTATAGCTTCCAATTTGCATATATTTACCCATTGTTTCAGGGCAAATATAGGTGTCTGTCATATCAAAAAGTTTATAAACCTTTTCAAGACAATTAACAATTCGCTTTTTTGTAAGTTCCAAGGCTTGAACTCGACTAAGTTTTCCTTGTGAAGCTAAATGAACAACCGCTTTTTTGCCGTTTAATAATTTGAGAAACTCAATACTTTTTGTGACATAATTATAAGATTTTTCAGCCATTTCATCGCTCTCATTTGCAAAATTAATATAATATGGAGCGTGAACACTAACTAAAATATCATTTTTTAATGCCTCGAAGCCTATTTCTTTTGCAGTTTCGCTTTTTAAAGTGAAGCCTCTTCCAAAGCTATATTCATAAGCAGACAAACCTTTTGATTTTAGCCATGCTGGCGCCTGTTTTGAATGTTTATTGCCTTCCAAATAAAAAATTTCACCGTTTCCTGCTGGACCAAATCTAATTTTATTCTCCAATTTTTATCCTTTTAATCAATAGCTAACACATTAGATAAAGAAACTTCATCCAAAACTATTGAATCCTCAATTTTATACTTTCCACTTTGAAGCCTTATTATAGCTACCATTGTAGCGCATGTGTTTAGGCTTTCTGCCAAATCTCTACAACAACTTCTAATATAGGTTCCAGAAGAACATTCTATTTCAAATAAAAAGGTGTTCTTCTCAAGCATTTCAATAAAATCAAATCTAAAAATTTCTATTTCTTTTGGTTTTAGTTCAAAATTCACATCTGCCCTTGCAAGCTCATATGCTTTTTTTCCCTTTATTTTTTTTGCGCTATATTTAGGTGGCATTTGATTTTGCCTGCCAACAAACAATTTTGTTGCATCTGCAACCTGTTTTTCCGTAATTTCAATTTCCTCTTGCTTTAACACTTCACCTTCACTGTCCAGAGTATCAGTTAAAAATCCAAATTTAAAAACCGTTCTATAAATTTTTCTGTCTTTCAAATGCTGTTCAAAAAGCTTAGTTGCCTTGCCAAGAGCAATTGGAAGAACTCCACTTCCAAGAGGGTCTAAAGTTCCTAAATGTCCTGCTTTGTCAGCATTAAGCATTTGTTGAACCTTTTTAACGGCTTTCATTGAATTCATCCCAGTAGGTTTATTTAAAATGATTATTCCATCAATTTTCATTATCGCACCTTATTTTTTTTGCCTGAGTAATCATGCATGACTTAAGTTTTTTTAAGCCCATTTTAATTAAAAAAGCGGAAGCTTGTTTATGTCCACCGCCTCCAAAAGAATGAGCAAGCTTAGAAACATCATAATTAATCGAAGACCTTAATGAAACTTTATATTCACCTCGTGTCACCTGCTTTATCAATATTGCTATATCAATTCCCTCAATCGCTTTAATATAATTAACAAATTCCGTCGTATCAAAATCTTCACAATTTGCCTTAATTTTATCTTTTGTCAGAATTACACCTAAACCTACATTTTCATCGACTATTATATTTGAAATAAATTCTTTTAATAGTATAAGTTCATTAAACTTTTTAGTACGAAAAACCTTGTTATTAACTAGCTGTAAGTCTGCACCATACTCTAAAAGTTTGCTTGCACAATAATGGGTAAAAGTTGAGGTGTTATCAAACAAAAAACAACCCGTGTCGCCAACAAGACCAAGATATAAAGCGGTAGCAATGTCTTTGTTAAATTTAATCTTTAATTCGTTAAAAATTGAAAAAAGAACCTCACAACACGATGAAGCTTTGGAATTTACAAAATCACAATCGCAAAAATCATCGTGTATCAGATGGTGGTCGATTGCAATTTTATATTTGCATTTTTCAAAAATTTCAATCTGTTCCACTCTTTTTTTATCTGAAGAATCGAGAGCAACCGCCAAATCATACTCTTTTAAATCATCCTCAAGTTTAAAAAGCTCAAAATTTAAAAAAGTAAATTTTTCATTTGGCAATTCTTTTAAAAAAATAGAGCAATTTTTGCCCATGTCTTTCATTGCATGATAAAATGCAATCATAGAGCCCAAAGCGTCTGGGTCCGGATTAACATGAGCAAAAACCGCTACATTTTTTGAATTTTCAATAAATTTTATTATATTTTTCATCTATTCTTCTTCATCCAGTTTTGGAATTTCTAGTTTATCTAAAATTTCATTAATTCTTTCACTATGCAAATAGCCCTCATCCAATATGAAAACAAGTTTTGGGGCTTTAGGCATTTTAACCTTTTGTAAAAGCAATTTTTTAATAAATCCTTCAGCCTGCTTTAAAACTTTTAACTGAGCTTGCATATCTTGTTTTTCCTTTGAAAGAACACTAACCTTAACTTTACAAACTGCAAAATCAATTGAGGTTTCAACAGATGTAATTGTTAGCATTGAGGAAAGCTTAGGATTATTTAAATCAAAAGAAATAATCTCTGATAAAGCTTTTTGAATTTGAGCATTCGCTCTTTCCATTCTATTTGCCATGACACTATTCTCCTATCGTGCAATTTCAACGTTTTGATAAAATTCCAAGATATCACCCTCTTTGATGGCAGAAAAATCTTTTAACTTAATTCCGCACTCATATCCACGATTTACCTCTGCCTTGTCATCTTTTTGAATTTTAAGAGCTTCAACAGTGGTATCTATCAATTCTTCCTCACCTCTTATAACTTTAACACCGCAATTTCGCATTACCTTTCCATCTGTCACATAACTTCCTGCAATAGTGCCTTGAGAGGAAAGCTTAAATACAACTCTTATCTCAGCATGTCCTATAGTCTGTTTTTCATATTTAACCGTCATCATGCCCTTAATTGCTCTAGTAATCTCATCAACAACATCATAAATAACTTTATACTCTTTTATCTCAACGCCCAAATTTTCAGACATTTGAGATATTTTATTTGGAACTTTTAAATTAAAACTAATAATGATAGAGTTGGATGCTTGAGCAAGAACTAAATCTGATTCTGTGACTGCACCAGCACCACTATGGACACAAACAACTCTAACCTCTTCATTTTCAATAGCGGTCAGTGACTGTTTTAATGCTTCCACTGAACCTTGCACATCGGCTTTAATTATAATATTTAAGTTTTTAAGTTTACCTTCATTAACTCTATCCATAAAATCGTCAAGAGAAACACCTGAAGTTAAGTTTGCTCTTTCCTGCTTTATCTTCCACTTTCTTTCCTCAATAACTTGTTTGGAAAGTTTTTCATTAACAACATATACTTGGTCACCAGATTGTGGAACTTCGTCAAAACCAAGCACACTAACAGGAGTTGAAGGAGTCGCCTGTTTAACATTGTTTCCGTTTTCATCGTACATGGCTCTAACTTTACCGAATGTAACTCCAGAAATGATATTATCACCAACTTTAAGTGTTCCGTTTTGAATTAGAACTGTTGCCACTGGTCCACGATTTTTGTCAAGTTCTGCCTCAAGAACAACCGCTAAAGCAAGCCTATTAGGATTTGCTTTTAATTCCTGCATATCTGAAACAAGCAAAATCATGTTTAACAAGTTATCAATTCCAACACCGGTTTTTGCGGACACTGGCACCAAAATTGTATCTCCACCCCATTCTTCTGGCAAAACACCATTTTCAGAAAGTTGTTGTTTTATTCTTTCAGGATTTGCCTCTGGCTTATCCATTTTGTTTATTGCAACAATCATTGGAACATTTGCAGCCTTAATATGATTTATTGCTTCTATTGTTTGAGGCATAATTCCATCGTCAGCAGCAACTACCAAAATCGCAACATCGGTAATTTTTGCACCTCTAGCTCTCATTGATGTAAAAGCAGCGTGTCCGGGGGTGTCAATAAATGTAATTTTATTGCCATTAGAAGTTATAGTGTAAGCGCCAATTTTTTGTGTGATTCCACCCGCTTCACCACTAACCACATTAGTTTTTCTAATAATATCCAAAAGTGAAGTCTTGCCATGGTCAACGTGTCCCATAACTGTTACAACAGGTGGACGTTTGACAAGATGTTCCTCTTCATCTTTTTCCGCCACATAACTTCCTAAAAGTTCATCTTCCGCTGTTTTATCCAATTTTTGCTCTAACTTTACACCTAACTCTTCACATATAAGTTCTGCCGTAGCAAAATCTATTGTGGAATTAATTGTGGCCATGACTCCAAGCATCATTAGTTTTTTAATTATCTCACTAACCGGTCTTCCTGTCTTTTCTGAAAGAAGTTTAACAGAAACGTTTTCCGTTGTAATAATAGCATTTTCAATTTTAGGAGCAACAAAAGACTCTTCCTTCTTTTTGGTCTTAATAAGCTTTCTTGAACCCATGGTGGTTTCTTCAAAGCCATCCACGTCTTCAATTAAAATATTGCGTTTTGTCACACCCTTTTGCTTGGTGTGCTGTTTGTTTTTCTCGTCTAAATTTCTTTGTGATTTATTTTTGTTTCCATAATTTCTTTCCGGTTGAGCTAAAACAGAACTACTTTCAAGTGCCGGAGCAAACACTTTAACACTGTTCCCTTTACTAGCTATGAAACTAGAATTTCTTTGTGGATTAGATCCAGGTTTTTTGAAATCTTTATTAAAACTTTTATTTTTATCAAAAACTCTTTTGTTTGGGTCAAATGGTTTTCTATTTGGATCATATGGTTTCCTGTTTTGGTCATATGGTTTTCTGTTTGGATCAAATGGTCTTTTATTTTCAAATTGTCTATTGTTATCAAATTGACGATTATCTTTTCTGTAATTGTCATATGGTCTATTCGTATTCTTTTGTTCCTGCCTAACAACTGTTTTCTGAGCAACAACCTCTTTTTTCTCTAATGATTTTTCTTGTTCAACAATCTCTTCAGCTTTAAACTCATTTTCAAACGCCTCTTGGACTGAAGATTTAGCATCATTCACGGAAGTTTCAAACTTTTCCTCTTCCTTTTGATTAAGTTGTTCTTGCAATTCAAATAGTTTTTTCTTATCCATAACTTCATGAGAAAAGTCATCCGCCAAAGTTTTACTAGAACGGATATCTCTTAAAATTTTTTGAATACTACCACCCATTTGAATTTGATAAATAGATTTTAGATTGTTTAATCCTTGTTGTTGATTATTATTCAATATTTTGCTCCTTAACAATTTTTAAAATTTCTTGACTTAAACCCAGGTTTTTGATTCCAATAATTTTGCAATTTTCAATTCCAACATAATCGAAAAAATCATCTAAAATAACCAAAGGAATATCATGTTTTAAATTAGCTATTTTAAAAAGATTTTTTCCTGCCGTTTTATCTGCCAACATTAAATATAACTTCTTGTTATAATTTTTAAGATTATCTGCACCAATAATTAAGTATCCAGCTTTATTTGCAATGTTTATATAACCTTTAATTTTGTTTTTTGATTGTGTCAAATTCAATTTTTAACTCCTCACATAAACACGGCTCAACATTTTTTCTTAAAATTTTTGAAATTATTTTTTTTTCAAGAAATTTGGTTTTACATTCCTCTTTATTACAAACATAAAAACCTCTTCCTTCTTTATTTTGCGTTAAATCAAGTTCAATTTTGCCATTTTTATTTTTAACAATTCGTAAAAGTTCATTTTTAGCACATTTGGTTTTACAAACACAACATGTTCTTTCTGGAAGCATCAACTACTCCTCATCCAATGAACTGAACTGAGAAAAATCTATCTCTTCAACTGGGGTTAAATCCTCTTGTGAATTTTCCTCTTCCAATTCTGTAAGTTCAAAATCTACCTCTTTAACTTTTCCAGCTGAGCCTTCAACCTGGCTTTCAGAACGAACATCAATTTTCCATCCTGTTAGTCTAGCAGCCAATCTTACATTTTGACCATTCTTTCCTATAGCCAAAGATAGTTTGTCATCTGGAACTACAACACGTGAAACCTTTAAACTTTCATTAATTTCAACGCTCATAACTTTTGCTGGACTCAGTGCTCTTGCAATATATTCCATAGGGTCTTCAGAATATAAAATCAAGTCAATTTTTTCACCGTTCATTTCATTAGATATGGTGTTAACTCTCATTCCTCTATTCCCAACACATGCTCCCAAAGCGTCAATATTTGGCTTGCTAGAAAAAATTGAAATCTTTGTTCTGTTTCCAGGGTCTCTTGCTATATTTTTAATTACAACTTCACCTGTTTGAATTTCTGGAACTTCAAGTTCAAAAAGTTTTCTAACAAAACCTAAATTACTCCTTGTAACTTGAATTTGTGGACCTTTAAACGAATCTTGAATCCTTTTAACATATACCTTAACTCTGTCACCAACATTAAATTTTTCTCCAGGAATTTGGTCAGACTCAAGCATAACACCTTCTGTGTGAGCTCCTGCTATATTTACAAAAACAGTTCCATTGTCGATTCTCTTAACAATCGTTGTCAAAAGTTCATCCTCTTTTTCAGAAAGAGTTGAAACCGCAATTTGTCTTTCCATTTCTTTTAATTTTTGCATAACAACTTGCTTTGCTGTTTGTGCTGCAA